>JALUPA010000111.1 GCA_027054335.1 Ardenticatenaceae bacterium | reverse complement strand
TGACCACATCCGCGCCGTAGGCCATCTGTAATTGGACGGATTTCTCCGGCGTCAAATTAAATTTGCGGTCTGCGCCTTCAGGACGAAAAACTGCCCCTTTGTCACTAATCGCCCCGCTTTTGGCATTCTGCCGCAGCAGAGAATACAGTTGAAAGCCGCCGGAATCGGTAAAGATAGGGCGCGTCCAGCCGGTCATGCGGTGCAGGCCGCCTAACGCCTGGATGGTGGAGGAACCGGGCTTTTGCATCAGGTGATAGGCGTTCATCTGCACGGCCTGAATCTGCACCCGCTCCAAATCGGCCGCATCCACCGAGCGCACCACGCCTTGGGTGCCATCGGGCAGGAAAATGGGTAAGAGAATACGGCCGTGTGGTAAATTGAGTTCGTTGGGCATAAGTAATGGGGTAATTGGGTCATAACCCAATTACGCACGCTATCGAAATTATATGCGTTTGATTTTAACAGGAAATCTGCATTTGTGTTGAAAACGGCCGGGAAAGGTGCGCCGGAGATGTGCTTATTTTAGAATAAGGCGGCCAGGCGGGAACTGTAGTTCAGGAGAGAAGCAGGGTGAAGGGCATACCAGAGGATAAAAAGAAGGGAAACGGCTACAACAGCTTGCAGCCAGCGGGGTTCGGGGGAGACGGCCGTAGCCCCGGCCGGTTCCAGCCAATAGAGAATAGCCCGAAACAAGGCAAACGCGCCTAATCCGGCGGCAAACAGGGCGAGCGCGGGCAGCCAGACGGCCGTACCGCCAGCCAATGCCCGCAGCGCCAGCCAATGGGAACCAAAACCCGGCGTCAACGGTAAGCCGAGGAGGGCCAGGGCGCCAGACAGGTAGAGGGCCAGGCTGAAGGGAGCGCGACGGGCCAAACCACGATTGGTCATTACAGCCCCATCGGGCGCGCCGGCCGGACGAATATCAGCGGTAGTGCTTTGGCGGCGCAAGAGCAGGCCGCCTACGGCCGTTAGCAGCAAACCGGCAAACTGGAGCATTTGCAGGGAGACGGCCGTTTCCCACCCCAGGCTGCCTGGCAAAGGCAGGGTGAGTAAAATCAGGCTCATGTTGAGCAAGACCAGACTGCCCAGAAAACGAGGCCACCGGACGGCCGTCACGGCCAGCAAACCGGCCAACAGCAATACGGCCGTACCGCTCAGACGCACTATTTGCCCAAACTGCGGGTCACGCGGCAGCCAGGGATTGGCCTGCAAAAAGCTCAAGGCAAAAACGACGATGACCAACTGCACCAACCCCAAAATGAAAACGACAGCCAATGGCGGGGCGCGCCGAATGACGGCCGTTACCCAAATGTGGAAGGGGAATCCGGCCAGCAAAATGACAAAACCCATCAGGGCCAGACGGGTAATAGGCGTTACCAGTGTGGCAGGCTGTGTTTCTATCAACCACACGGCCAGCAAAAGCAGGGGCAAAGCCACGCTCATCAGCAGAAGATAAGTAAGGGCGGCGCGGGTCTGGCCAGCCTGTTCTTCCTGGATGATGACCGTCGCCAGGGCCAGGGCCAGCCAGAGAAAGACAACGCCATAGGCAAACGGCCGTAACATCAGCGCCGCAGCCAACAACCCCAACACAGCCAGGGAACCCGGTACAAATTTGCGCCCCTGCGAAAAAAGGACGGCCAGCAAAAAGAGGACAACCAATCCGGCGTAAATGAAGAGCAGAATACCGCGCGTACCTTCATGCAGGAACAGTGTTTGGCCCAGGAAATCGGCCGTTTGCCGGCCGGCACCCGCCGGCAGGGCCCACATCTTCAGATATAACCAAAAGCCAAAGGCCGCCAACGCGCCCAATCCGGCGGCAACTTTGGGCCAGCGATTCAGCAGCCCAACGATGAGAGCAGCTAAAAATGGGCCGATGATCAGGAAGACGAGTTCGTTCATGTGTTTTGGGGAAGTAGTGCCTGGTACGGGGCGAACGGTCTCAACTTACCAACCCCTTTTGCCCCGTGCCAGGCACTCCCGCTTCAATCAAAAATCGCCTCGGCCGTGTAGCGGCGCTGCGTCAGATAGGCGATAACCAGGGTGACCATCAGGTTAACGCCGGCCAGCATGACCAAAATGCCGGGCGTCTGCTCCAGAACACTGTAAAACAGTTCGAAGCCGGAGAGGAACATGAGCAGCCCCATCCCCGCCTTGAGCGGTTCGGTGGTAACGGCCAGTCCCAACAAACCCAGGATGACGAGCGTATTGATGGCTAATTCGACGTAGGGCAGTGTTTCGGGCAGCAGCGGTAATTGGGAGGCCGGGTTTTGCGTCCACCAGATGATGAGCAGGAGAGCAGCCGCCACCAGCAGCGCCCGCACGGGAAAGGATTTGGGCACATTGACCGGGCCAAGGCGGACAAATTCAATCCGGCGGTATGTTTTGGCTTCTTCCGCAGTGATGTCCGGGGGGAGGCGGCCCCAATTGACCTGCCGGGCGGTGATGTAGAGAATGAGGCAGACGAACCAACCAACCAGCACCTTGATCACAGACAGCCGGGGATCGAGAACGTCCAGGTAGAGCAGGCCCACAGCAAAATATTGAGCAGCCAGAGCAAAAACAGCCAGACGCCAATCCCAGGCCAGGATGATGATAACGGCCGTAACCAGCACCAGTGCTGCGGCCGGATAGCCGCGCAAAAAGCTGAATTTTTCTATCCAATCGAAGATGTTCGGTAGGTTCATAGATGGTAATTTGTAATTGGTAATTGGGTAATTACAAATTACCAATTACCAATTACGATTTAACTCAGTAAATAAAACAGGGCGGCCAGGATAAACACCCAAACCAGCCCGCCGTCGGTTTCCAGAATGGCAACGGCGTCGCTGACGGCCGTGCCGGCGGTATGAAAAGCATCTTTGGCCCGGTCGAGTGGGCGGTTCAAAGCGGGGCCAAAGGTAAATGCCTGCCGGACGAGGGCCTGAGCTTCCCGCACCTGGGGCAGGCGGCGTGTAAGCGCCAAACCGATAACGGGAGGCAGCAAAATCATAATCCAGGTGAGGGGATGGACAGCGCCCCAGGCTACACCGCGCACGGCGATGAGGGCTATAGCCAACAGGATAACCGCCGCATCCCGCACGGCCGTATACCCCACCGCTTCGTCTGCCTGCGGCGCTGTTTCCGGGCAAAAGAAGAGGGTGACGGCCGTAACCAGAGGCGTAATGAGCAGTCCGGTAACGAGCAGTAAAAGGAAACGGCCGCTTGCCAGCCAGGCGTCATACAAAGCAGACAGGCCGACAAAGCCGGCGGTGAGGGGCAATCCGGCAAACGCGGCCAGGGCCAGGGCCGGCGCGACGATGCGCCACCAATGGCGGCGATCAAGGGGCTGTCTGGCAGCCAGCGTCAGAATGCCGGCAGTGAGGATAAGTACTTGGGTCAAGGCCAGAACGGCCGTTGGCCCGGCCCACAAGCCGGCCAATATGATTAACTGCGCCTGGGCAAAGAGGCTGGCGGTAATGGCCGAACCGGGCAGATGCAGCCGCGCCCAGGTCAGGCGCACGCCGCGCAAATAACCAAACAGGGCCATCACTGTGAGCAAAAGCTGCCACGTCAGATTAAGCTGGGCAGAAGCCGCCATCCGGGACAAAAGCAAACCGCCCACGGCCGTGGGCGTCAAAAAAACGATGATGCTCAAGGGCAAGGGAACCTGGGCCAGACGCAAGCGCCAATTGAAAAAGGGCCAGACGCCAATCAGGATAACAGCCACCAACAGAACGGCCGTGACGGCCGCTGCCGGCCAGCCGGCCATCTTCCATCCCCCGGAAACAGGCGCCACTGCCGCCGCGTAAAAGAGGAGGAGGACGGCCGTGATCAGCATGATGATATAGGCCAGATAGCGGCGCACATCAGGGATAACATGGCGCCAGACGGCTACCAGCCAGGGGATGACCAGCCAGACCAGGCCCAACATCAGGCTGTACACGGAATCAGCCCAGAGCGCGGGCAGGGTGCAGGCCAGGAGCAGGAAGGCAAACAGCATGTGCGGCGGCCCGGATTCGGCCCGGCGCAACTGCCCCAGAGCCAGAGCAAAGAGGAGCAGGAGCAGCCAGGCAGTTATCAGCCAGGCGGGCTCATCTATACGCCAGGCCCAGGCAGGCAACAGAAGGCTGTCTGCGCCGTTGACGAGGGTGATTTGCAGGGGGAGTTGGGTACGGGTAATCAACCACAACAACAGGGACAAACCGCTCAGGAGAACGGCCGTTGCCGGGATGAGGCGAGGGCGATAACGGGGCAAAACGACGGCCGTTACAGCGCCAAGCAACAACAGGAAGAAAACGATAACTGCGCTCATAATAAGACGAAAGATTGTAGCCGTTCCCCTGTTTGCTGGCAAAGTAGTTCATACAGGACTAAAATTGCAAAGGGGAGCAGAGCGGCAAGGCGGCAAAGTGGCAAGTTACCTGCAACTCTGCAACTTTGCCACACAGGACAAAAATTATGAAAAGAAAAATCGCACTTCTTTTGATAGGCATAATGATTTGGCTGGCGGCCTGCGGCCAGGCAGAGGGGGCAGCGCCAACGCTGATGCCGGTAGCCCAATTGCCGACGGCCACAGCCACCTCTCTGCCGCCGACGCTGGACATTGACGCTACGCGCAGCAGTACGGCCGTGACGCCCACCCCGGCAGAAGCAGCTGGCCGGCCCGGCGGCGGGATCACGCCGACGCCGGTGACGCCTAAAATCAATATCACCACACCCAAGGTGAATGAATTGATTTTTGTGGGTAATGAGTTGACGGTGGCCGGACTGACGGAACGGGAGCCGGAGCAAACGGTGTTGGTGTCGCTGGTGACGGCGAACGGCCGTTTGCTGGCGCAGCAGCCGGGGGAAACGGCCGATTTTGGCTGGCAGACCCGCTTTGTCGTACCGCAAAACGTCACGGGCGCGGCCAAAGTTCAGGCAATGCTGCTGGATGCGGCGGGAAATATCCTGGCAACACATGAGGTACCTGTTTTATTGCAATTGGGCAATACGGAAGGGATGGATCGCTATCTGGATTTGTACCGGCCGGAAATTGGGGATACGGCCGTGAGCGGTTTCAACATTGTTTTTGACGGCGAAGTGCTGCGTCCCGCCGGGAATCTGGTAACGATCTCCATTTGGGTAGACGACTGTCAGAATCGGGTGGCCCAGGAAGGGTTCCGCCTGGGCAGCAGTAACAAGCCGTTCAAATGGCAGGGGTTTGTGGTGGTACCCAAAGATTTGAGCGGCCCGGCCTGCGCCGTCGCCAGCTTTGGCGAACCGGGGGCGGAGAACTGGCGCGAGGCGCAAATCCCCATTGAAATTTTGCCGCCGGACAGCCGGGAAGCGCGAGGAGTGACGATTGCTTACCCGTCACCGGGCAGCGAGATTACGGCCGGTGAGGAGATTTTGCTGTATGGCGTAGCCCAGAATGTGGCTTCCGGGCCGGTGAGTGTAAGTATGCTGATGGAAAACGGCCGTATCGTGGGCGGCGGCGCAACAGAAACGGATTATTGGGGCTACTGGGAATTTCCTCTGATTTTACCTTTTGACATTGAAGGGCTGGCGGAAATCACCGTAGCGGCGGGTGAAGGGGACACGACGGGTGAGACGACGATTCAGGTACGGGTACTGCCCGCGCCAACGCCAACGCCTTGACAAGGTGAGGGGGTGAGGGGGTGAGGGAGGGAATTACGCAATACGCAATACGCATCATGTTTCACGGAGCAATTTTATGAGTAAAGGTATGTTGTACGCCTTGGGGGCGTATTTTTTGTGGGGCTTATTCCCGCTGTACTGGAAAAATTTACAGGCTGTGCCCTCGGTGGAGATTTTGAGCCATCGGATTGTTTGGTCGCTATTGTTTTTGCTGGGATTTTTGGCGCTTAAACGGCATTGGCGCTGGCTGCGTCCCGCGCTGCAAA
>JALUPA010000110.1 GCA_027054335.1 Ardenticatenaceae bacterium | reverse complement strand
TTACCAGGAAGTAGTTGTCCGGGTTACCATCGCCGTCTTCGTCCCATTCAGAGGCGAGGTCGGGCAGGTTGTTGGCAGTGGCGCTATCCTCCTGGAAACCACCCCATTTTGCGGCGTACCACAGTGGATCTTTGAGGAATGTGGTACTTGCGCCTGTGCCTCCAGAGGTGAAGGTGCGCGAGGCTGTTGTTGGCAAGTCCACCCCCATGGTGTTGGGAGTATCCAGGAAATAGTCCACCTGTTGTCCGCCGCCAGTATTGCGTACTTCCAGATAAGTGCCATCGGCGGTGGTGCCGGAAATGACATAACCCATATGCATGACGATACAGCCGGAGGAGTATTCGATATCCATGTTGATAGTGACTGTGCCATCGTTGTTGACTGTGTACTCGTATACTGCGATGGCGTCCATATCATGGTCAGCAGCTTGTTCCACATCTTCAAAGTTGATACGGAACCTGCCAAAGGTAGGCGTGAGGGACTCCACATAAAAGTCCACAATGGTGTTGGTGAGTTGAAAGTCGCCTGGGGCCCGGCTGATTGGAGGAAGAACCCAACAGTTAGCAGCCACGGATTTGGCAAATGGCACCAAGGTGATGGTACCGTTGGCTACGGGGATTTCGATGTTGGGCAATGGTGAGGCCAGAGCCACCGAGAAGGTATCAATTTTTTGCTCACCGTCGGCTGGGTTGATGTCGTTAATGGTGCCGAAATAGCCGATACTGGAAGAATAATACCCCCCCTGTTTGGTGGGTTCTTCTGGTGCCAAGCCACGAACGTTGCTCAAGGTAGTCACCATTTTGCTGGTGGGTGCACCGTCAGAGATTGCGCCAACCTGACCAATGAAATGGTTACCAACGACATCAGGTTCGTTGCTGCTGATAGTGTTGGCTAAAGCTGATACGTCCAGACCAGCGACATCGCCAGTGAAACTGCTGAAAAAGCTGCCTGGCAACTGATCCGAATCATAGGATGGATTGATGTCTGAGATCACAATCTGGAATGGTTTGGAGCAGGAAGAAAAGCCGCCGTTGCCAATATTATAGGGGTCGATCCATCTTGGCAGAGGCAGGCCGAGATCAGCGTCATCGTTGCCGGAGTTGGCTATGTTGAATGCCGTGCTAGGTGATGCCTTGCCAGCGAAATAACGCATGCCTTCGTACATCATTTCAGCAATTGGGTTACCCCAATCAGTAAATTCGCCCTCATTCATGGGGCGATCAACAATCCACGCACCAGGTGCGCCAGGTTCATAGCTGTTATCTCCGTAACGGAAATTAGCGATTCTTAAGCGATCCATGGAACCAATTACACCGATGGTTGCGGTATAGGTACCGTCATTGGCATTGATTTCGTCAGAAATGGAGGCGATATTTTTACGCAGTACGCCGCCGGAGGTGTTTTTCTCATAGGAACCGGTGAGCAGGCCGAAGTACATGCTGTCATTTTCACCATAGTTTTGCAGTAGGCCGACAGGTTTGCTGTTACCGTTGGGGTAAGCTTGACAGTTGGCTTCTAGCAGACCGGAGACACAAACACGGACGCGGACGACATAATCGGTGATACGGGAAGTACCCTGATTGCAGGTTGTGCCGCTATTGACGCAGGTGTCTCCTGCCACCGGGCGTTCTTTTGAAAGCCATTCCCAGACGCGGAAATCGGTATCGTTTAATACCCGTAACAGAGGAGCATCGTTTTCACTGACCAGAGTTGTATTGGCAAACAGGTGGCGGT
>JALUPA010000109.1 GCA_027054335.1 Ardenticatenaceae bacterium | reverse complement strand
GATTTATGATTACCTGCGCCTGCTTTACGCCCGCGTCGGCACACCCCACTGCCCCGAATGCGGCCGCCCCGTCAGCCCCCAATCCGCCGAACAAATTGTCAGCACGGTGGCTCAGATGCCGCCGGACAGCCGCATTATGGTGCTGGCGCCCCTGATTCGCCATCGCAAAGGGCAGCATCAAGGTATCTTTGCAGACATCCGCAAAGCCGGGTTTGTGCGCGCCCGCATCAACGGCGAGGTGCGCTCCTTGGACGAAGAAATCGAGCTGGACCGGTACAAAAACCACAGCATCGAGGCCGTAGTAGACCGGCTAATCATCCGCCACGCCCCGGACGACCAGAGTGAAGAGGCCCAATCCGCCCGCTCCCGCCTGACCGACTCCATCGAAACCGCCCTGCGCCTGGGAGGGGGCATCGTCGTCATCGCCGACGTGACCGACCGGGACAACCCAGTGGATCATTTTTACTCCGAACATCTTTACTGCCCTTACGACGGCACCAGCATCCCGGAAATCGAGCCGCGCACCTTCAGCTTCAACAGCCCGCACGGCGCCTGTTCCGCCTGCCAGGGCTTGGGCACTACCAAACGGATTGACCCTGACCTCATCGTGCCCCACAAGAACCTGACGCTGGACAAAGGGGCCATCGTCGGCTGGCCCACCGAGGATAAGCAGGGGTATTACTGGCAGTTGCTCAAGGCGACGGCCGACCATTTCGGCATCCCTGTGGACGTACCCGTGCGGGAATTAAGTGAAGCCCAGATGCGTATTTTGCTCTACGGCAGCGGCGAGGAAGAAGTCGTCGTGACCTACATCAACCGGGAAGGGGCCACGCGCCATTACAAGACCAAATACGAGGGCGTCATCCCCAATTTGCGGCGGCGTTACCGGGAATCCACGTCTGATTACGTGCGGGACAAGTTGGAGGAGTACATGGTCAACCAGCCGTGCCGGGAATGTAAGGGTACCCGCCTCAGTCCGGTGGCCCGCGCTGTGGATATTGACGGCGTGACCATCAGCGACGTGACCCGGATGCCCGTCCTCAGCATTCTGCCCTGGGTGGATAAACTGCGGGATGAAGCGCAGACGCCGCTCACCCCGCGCCAGCAGCTAATCGCCAAACCGATCCTTAAGGAAATTGGCGACCGGGTGACATTTATGATCAACGTCGGCCTGGATTACCTCACGCTGGATCGGATGGCGGGGACGCTCAGCGGTGGCGAGGCGCAGCGCATTCGGCTGGCGACGCAGATTGGCAGCCAGTTGATGGGCGTCTTGTACGTCCTGGATGAACCGAGCATCGGCCTGCACCAGCGGGATAATGCCCGGCTCATTCGCACGCTCAAGGGGATGCGCGATCTGGGCAATACGGTGCTGGTGGTGGAGCATGACGAGGATACGATGCGGGCAGCCGACTGGATTATTGACCTGGGGCCGGGCGCAGGGCTGCACGGCGGCGAACTGGTGGCCGAAGGTACGCCGAAAGCGATTATGAAGCATAAGACCTCCATTACCGGCGCTTACCTCAGCGGCAAAGAAAGTATTCCCATCCCTCCTAAACGGCGCAAAGGTTCCGGCCAGTTCCTCAAGGTGGTGGCGGCGCGGGAAAATAATCTGAAAGACGTGGATATTTGTATTCCTCTGGGGCAGTTTGTTTGCGTGACGGGGGTCAGCGGCAGCGGTAAAAGCTCGTTTATGATTGAGATTTTGAGCAAGAAGCTGCAACAGCATTTTTACGGTTCCAAAACGCCGCCGGGCAAGCATGATCACATTGAAGGGCTGGAATATCTGGACAAGGTGATTGAGATTGACCAAAGCCCCATCGGCCGTACCCCCCGCTCCAATCCGGCGACGTATACGAATTTGTTTAACCCCATCCGGGAGTTGTTTGCCAAGCTGCCGGAGAGCAAGATTCGCGGCTATAAGCCGGGGCGGTTCAGCTTTAACGTGCGCGGCGGCCGTTGCGAAGCGTGCGCAGGACAGGGGCAGAACCGGATTGAGATGCAGTTTTTGCCGGATATTTATGTGCCGTGTGATGTGTGTCACGGCCGTCGCTACAACCGGGAGACGCTGCAAGTGACCTATCGTGGCTTGAACATCGCCCAGGTCCTGGATTTAAGTGTGGAAGAAGCGCTGGCATTTTTTGAGAACCATCCCTCCATCCGGCGCAAGCTGCAAACGTTGATGGACGTGGGGCTGGGCTACATCACCCTGGGGCAGCCGGCCCCCACCCTCAGCGGCGGCGAGGCGCAGCGCATCAAACTGAGCCGGGAACTGTCCAAAATTGCCACCGGGCGCACCATCTACATTCTGGATGAGCCGTCCGTCGGGCTGCATTCCCACGACGTAGCCAAGCTGATTGAGGCGTTGAACCGGCTGGTGGACAAGGGGAACACAGTGATCATCATTGAGCATAATCTGGACATCATCAAGGTGGCCGATTATCTGATTGACATGGGGCCGGAAGGGGGCGACCGGGGCGGCGAGATTGTGGCGGCGGGGACGCCGGAGGAAGTGGCCCAGGTGGAGGCGTCGTATACGGGGCAGTTTTTGCGAGCTTATATGGGAAACGGCCGTAGCCCTTCATAAACCTTAGATTGCTATCGCCGAAATGTGTTACAATGTTTGTGTAAGTTCGGCTATTGACTGCTTAGACTGCGAGGATAGACGATATTAAATACAATGTGGGCTGTTGTTCACGAAGGCAAAATTGAATTGTTGGAGGATGTAGATTTGCCTGAAGGCGGGAAATTGTTGGTGACATTGCTGCCTGCTGACGAAGATTCGCAGTTCTGGCTGGAAGCAAGTCAAAGTTCTTTGGATGCTGTCTGGGACAACGTTGAGGACGACATTTACACCATTCACGCAGATTTGATCGTCAAACGAATTGGCAAACTATCACAAGGCGATAGGGCACAATTGAAAAAATCACTCTAATTATGGTTGGGGTTATAATTGGTCAAGGCACGGCCGTAGGCAGCAAAGCCGCTGCACTGGTATCCGTCCCTTCAGGCGCATCGCTCTTTTCCCGGAACCGGGTCAGTTCCTTAACCGCCGCGGCCGTATCACTACAGGAGTAATGCCCATGGTTCCCCCGGAAAAAGACGCCTACGGCCGTGAGATACTCGACTACTTCCTTGGCCTGAACGGAATGCCGGAAATTGTAGAGCGGGACGATGGCTGCATTGGCCTGGCCAGCGGGCCGTCAGCCTACTTTGCTCCGTATGAAAAATGGCCGGAACCACAGCAAAAAGTGATTCAGATGGCGCATGGCCGTATCCTGGACGCAGGCTGCGGGGCGGGGCGGGTCTGCCTCTACTTGCAGGAGCGGGGGCATGAAGTGGTGGGCATTGACAATTCCCCGCTGGCCGTCAAGACGGCCAAACTGCGCGGCGTGCAGGATGCCCGCGTCCTGTCCATCACCCAGGCCAGCCGGGCCAAACTGGGCGTGTTTGGCGCAATTGTGATGCTGGGGAACAACTTTGGCCTGTTTGGCAATGAGAAGCGGGCCAAATGGCTGCTGCGCCGCTTTTACGGGATGACGACGGCGGACGGCCGTATCCTCGTGGAAAGCCGCGACATTTACGCTACCGATAATCCCGATCATCTAGCCGCCCATGAACGCAACCGGCAGCACGGCCGTATGCCCGGTCAACTGCGTATCCGCATCCGCTACCAGAGCATCATTGGCCCCTGGTTTGATTACCTCATGGTCTCGCCGGAGGAGATGAAAGAGATTGTGGCCGGAACCGGCTGGCAGGTGGGGCAGATGTTTGAGGGAGAGGCGGGGATGTATACGGCCGTGATTGAAAAAGAGCGTTAATCCTCTTCGCCAGATTCAAGGATTTCCACAAAATGGGTAAAGTCTTCATAGGCGGGGGCAAGACTGGCATACAGTATTTCCAGGTCAATACTTTCGTCAAATGCACCAAAATATTGCGCATTCCCGCCGCTTTTTGCAACCTTTCCGCCAAATCCGGCGGGATGATGCCCTGCTTGCCGGCCTGATAAAAAGTGTCCCGGTACGTAACCGGCGTAAGCCCTCGCCCGGCCAGCAGATGTCGCAGCAAATCGCTGGCAGTCATCACCAGCAGTTCTATCAATCGTTCCAGTTTGTAATGCTCCGCCTCAACTTCAGCCAACGTTACCTGCCGGTAAGGTTCCAGATCGGCCAACAACTGGCGCAAATAGGTCAGTTTTCGCAGAAAGACGTCAGGCGCCACGACGCACCTCCGCGGCAAATTGGCGCAGTTGTTCCCGCTCGGCACGGCGCAAGGGGTGGGTGTCATTGTAAATATGCCACAAGCGGGATTGTTCCCGGAGCCAAAGTTCCGGTTCGGCCTCGAAAATGAGACGGCCGTCCCGCACCAACTCGAACCCTAACACCGGGTCCAGAGACGGCGACACAATCGCCAGATTCACATCGGCCTGCAACAGGTTTTCCAGCGCCACCAGCCAGTCCAGTTTTACCAGCGGTTCGATGGGGCAGCTGGGCCAAACCGCCAGATCAATATCGCTGTCGGGGCGGGCTTTGCCAGTTGCCTGGGAACCGAACAAGACGCACAACTTTACCGGGTGGCGCGTACACCAGTTACGCACTGCCGTAGTGATTTCCGTCACACTTTTTCTCACCATATTTAGATAATAGCCTATCGCTTGAGGATTCACAATACCAGCAACAAATCCGGGGCAGTATTTCCCCCATCAGCATAGCCGCCATGCGGGTGCAGTTCGTGAGTGAGACCAGTCATGGATTGCGCCGACAGCCAGCCTGCCGGGATGACGGCCGTCGGTCGAAAAAAGCCGGGCAAAATGCCTGACTAATGACACATGACCTATTGATATGATAGCGTGCTGTGACACAATTACTTTGAGACTGAGGTATGTGTCTCTGGTAAACCGGTTTTATTTGATACAAGCCTCGCCGATCTTCCGGAAAGACTGGCGGTTACCAAACTTTTTCGTGAGTAATTCGGTCGAATAATTACACAACTGTCACCTGAACGTGAACGCCTTTTCAAACTTGTGCTATGATAAAAGAAGCGTAACCAACGCCGTCCAACAAAAATTGGGTGAAGTTGTTTTTGGCGTAACATTTAAGAGGTTGTAAACGCCGTCAGCCATGAGGCATTTTCAACTTTAGATCAATCCCAAATTATATGGACACAGTCTGCATCTCCCTCTCATACAAACAAGCAAAACGATACCTGTGGGGAACGGCCGTTGCCTGGACGATCACGATTGCCGGATTTTGGGTCTTTCACGTAACCCAGGTGTCCTATATTTCTCCGGTGACTGCCGGGACGGTCAGTTTAATCTGGCTGGCGGGGATCGGTGCTATGGGATTGGCTGCCAAACAATTGTGGCAGGCGGTCTGCACCCAATGCCAGGCAGAAAAAATTGCCCGCACCCAGGTTGTTCTCGCCGAGTCTTTGCATGACAGCGCCATCATTCTTAACAGCGCGCTGGAACTGGATAAAGTGTTGGACCGTATCCTGGAAAATGTAGCGCGCGTTGTGCCCTACGATACAGCCAACATCATCCTCTTTGAAAAAGGCATTGCCCGTATTGTCCGCACATGCGGTTACGCGGGAGACGGGTTGGCAGACAGCACTGTTAATCTGCGTTTTCCCGTTCACGATCTCCCCTCGTTCCAAAAAATGATGGCTGACGGGAAACCTTATATTGTTTCAGATACGCAAACCGATCCTGGTTGGGACGCCAGCGTCAGAGCGTATGGGCCTCGTTCTTACGCCGGCGCGCCTGTGGTTCTGGAAGGGGAGACGATAGGCTTTCTTAATCTGAACAGCAATACGCCGGGTTTCTTTACACTGACCCAGGCGGAACAGTTGGGCATATTTGCCGCGCAGGCAGCTACCGCCATTCGCAATGCTCAATTATATGAAAAGCTGCGCGAAAGCGAAGCCAAGTTTAAAACTCTGGCCGAACAGTCACCCAATATAATATTTATCAATCAAAACGGCCGTATCGTATACGCCAATGCCCGGACCAAAAAGACACTGGGATACACCAGGGAGGAACTGTACGCAGCCGATTTTGATTTTTTCAACCTGTTAGACCCCACGTCCAGAGAATTGGCGGCGCAGAATTTCCGCCGGCACATGGACGGCCAGGAAGTCGAGCCGTGCGAATATACCCTTCTGGCTAAAAACGGGGCGCAAAGCGACGTTATCATCACCACAAAATTGATAGATTACGCCGGCAAACCGGCCATTCTGGGCGCTATCACCGACATAACGGCCCGAAAACGAGTGGAAGCAGAACTTCAGAGCCGTTTGCGCCAACAAGCGGCCGTTGCCAGGTTGGGGCAGATGGCGTTGGTGCAAACTGACCTGCCCCCCTTGCTTGACGAAACCGCAGTCATTGTAGCCCGCGTTCTTGACGTGGAATTTTGCAAAGTATTAGAACGGCTGCCAGATAGCGACACACTGCTGTTGCGGGCCGGCGTTGGTTGGCGAGAGGGGTTGGTAGGCCAGACTACAGTGGCAGCCGACCTGGATTCTCAGGCCGGTTATACGCTGCTTTCCAACGAACCGGTTATTGTGGCCGATTTGACAACGGACACCCGCTTTAGCGGGCCGCCGCTGCTGACAGAACATGGCGTGACCAGCGGCGTCAGCATAGTGATTCGGGGGCGGGAACGGCCGTTTGGCGTGTTGGGGGCGCACACAAGCCAATACCGGGGATTCACTCAGGATGACGTGAACTTTCTGCAATCGGTAGCCCATATTCTGGCAGCGGCTGTTGCCCGTCGGGAAGCCGAAGAAACGCTGCACCAACACATTCAATATCTGAGCCTGCTAAACGACCTTACCCGCACGGCCGCATCTTCCTTGAACCTGGTGGAAATGTTGCAACATTTGGCCGACCGGTTGGGGGAACTGTTGGACGCCGATGGCTGTTACATCACCCTTTGGGATGAGGAGCAACAAAAACCGGTTCCGGTCGCTTCTTACGGCCCGCAGCGACAAACATACCCCACAGTGCAGGCGGAACCGGGGGAACGCACCATGACGGAATCTGTTATCCGGGCCGGACGGCCGTTGGTGGCGGAAGACGTGTTCCATACACCCTACTTCAGCCGGCGTATTGCGGATATGTTTCCTACGCGCTCCCTGCTGGGGCTGCCCCTCATCGCCGGCGGCCAAAAGCTGGGAGCGGTACTGGTCTCGTTTCACCAGACACACCACTTTACGCCGGAAGAAATTGCCCGCGGCGAGCAAAGCGCAGCCCAGATTGCCCTGGCAGTCGCCAGAATCAGGCTGTTTGAGGAAGTGCAGCGCCAGGCGGTGCAGTTGGAGCAGCGGGTAAGCGAGCGTACCGCCGAATTGAAAGGCGTGGCGCAAGAATTGCGCCAGACGCAGGAAGAATTGGTGCGGCGGGAAAAATTGGCCGTGTTGGGGCAGTTGGCCCGCAGCGTGGCCCACGAGCTGCGCAACCCGTTAGGGGCTATGCGTAACGCTGTGTACGCCCTGAATATGCTTCTGGAATCACCCGCGCCGGATGTGGTTGACTTACTGCAAGTGTTGAATAGTGAGATAGATACATCTGTAAGTATTATCGGTAGTTTGTTGGCCTATGCCAGCCACCAACCACCCTTGCAACGGCAGGTAGACATCAATGAAATTGTGCGCCAGGCGGTAGCCAATACGACCATACCCTCTCACATTCAAATCACATACCGCCTCAATGACGCACTCCCTCCTGTTTACGCTGATCCGGCGCTGCTCATCCAGGTTTTTTCTCGCATTATGCGTAATGCCATCCAGGCCACATCACCTCCTTACGCGCCGGAGGGAGACGGCCGTCTCACGATCCAGACAGAGATGCCGGAACCCGATACTGTGGCTATCTCCTTTGCCGATACCGGCGTCGGGATTCCCCCGGAAAATATGGCTAAACTTTTCGAGCCATTATTCAGCACCAAGGCCAAAGGCATCGGCCTGGGGCTGCCGTTGGCTAAAACAATGATCGAGAATCAGGACGGCCGTATAGAAGTGAGCAGCAAAGGGGGAAAAGGTGCTGTTTTTACTGTATACTTACCGGTAAACAAGGGAAAGAACTGATATTTCAGGATAGCGCGTATTACGTAAAACCCCTCCGGTACGTAATACGCAACAAATAAAAACTGCCGCGATGACAGCAAAAACTGTTGCACGTCTTAAAAAAATCTTGACCCCGCCAGTTTTTGCGGATGAAGAAAAGACCCGCGTTGCCCGTTTATTTAACATCATTTTTCTGGTCGCTATCGTCGTCATTCTCATCTACAGCTTCATTGTTCCGTTTCTCTACGATGGCGTTACGCAGCTTGTCGTCCTGACAATTATCTTTCTTCACATTACTTTGGCCCTGCTTGGTCTTTTCCTGATTCGGCGCGGCCGCATCCGCTTCACCGCGTTACTGTTAACGACATCCTTTTGGCTGAGTGTGACGGTGGCTGCTTATCTTGCCGGCGGCGTAAATAACACTCTTTTCAGCGCCTATATTCTCGCCATTCTCTTTGCCGGTATCATTTTAGGCAAGCGGGCCATTATCCTTTTTACCAGTCTGGTTTTTCTGACCGCCGCCGCTCTGTTTTATGCAGAAGCAAATAGTTTGCTGCCGCCAGTTACCCTGCCCCACAACCTGGCGGCGGACTGGATGTCGCAAAACGTGCAAATTATTTTGATCGCTTTGCTGCTCTACCTTTCCACGGGCAGCCTGCAAGACGCCCTGGCGCGGGCGCGGGCCAACGAACAGGCCATGGTAGAAATCAATGACGCCTTGCAGCAGGAAATCGTCAAACGAGTGCAGGCGGAAGTGGCCCAGGAGCGTTATGCCCGCCATTTGGAAACGCTGCAATCCGTCACGGCGGCTCTGTCTACCTCGTTAGCCCTGGATGAACTGTTGCACATTATCCTGGAGCAGTTGGCTGTTGTTTTACCTTTTGACAGCGCCACTATATTTTTACTGGAACAGGATTCCCTGCTGGCCATGGCTGGCCGGGGGCTGCCTCAGCCGGAACGAGTCATTGGTCACAGTTTTTCTATAGATAATGATTTGTGCCGGCTCATGCTGCAAACAAAAGAATCTGTCTGGCTGACTGACGCCCAGGCAGACTCCCGCTTCGAGCGTTGGGGCGACGCCAATTATATCCACGGCTGGTTAAGTGTTCCTTTGCTGGCTCACGGCGAGTTAATTGGCTGCATGTCAGTAGACAGCCGCCAGACGGGCGCGTATGGCCCGGAACAGGCGGCGCTGGTGATGCCCTTTGCCGACCAGGCAGCCCAAGCGATTGAAAATGCCCGGCTGCACGAGCAGGCGCGGCGGCACGCGGCCGAACTGGAAGCGCGGGTGGCCGAGCGCACGCGCGAACTGCGCGAAGCCCAGGAACAGTTACTGCGTCGGGAAAAGCTGGCCGTGATGGGCCAGTTGGCCGGGGGTATTGCTCACGAGCTGCGTAACCCGTTGGGCGCCATTAAAAATGCGGCATATGCTCTTAACCTGCTGCAGGAAAAGAAAAACCCGGAGGTGGCGGAGATGCTGCACGTTTTGCGGGTAGAGGTGGATACGGCAGAACGGATTATCAGAACGCTGCTGGATTATGCCCGCAGCCGGCCGCCTCACTGTGAGTTGGTGGCTGTCAACGAGATTATGCAGGCAGTGCTGGCAGATACGGCCGTGCCGCCGCACATCCACATCATCACTCAACTGGACAACACGCTGCCGCCTGTTCCCGCCGACCCCGGCCAATTAACCCAGATATTTACCAACATCATACAAAACAGCATCCAGGCTATGTCCGACCCGCCCCTGCCGGAGAAGAAACACCAATTAACCATCAAGACGGCAAAGGCAAACCCCGGCTGGATAACGATTTCTTTTGCCGATACAGGCGGTGGTATTCCGGTGGGAAACCTGGGCAAACTGTTTGAACCCCTCTTTACCACCAAAGCCCGGGGGATTGGCCTGGGGTTGGCTTTGGTAAAAACCTTTGTGGAAGGTCATGGCGGCAACATTGCTGTGGTCAGCCAAGAAGGAGAGGGGGCTTTTTTTACAATACGGCTGCCCCTGGCCTTCCCTACATCCGAGCGTGGCGGTTAGTGGCGGGCGGTTGGTAACTGCCAGCCGGTGTGTAATCTAGCAGCTGCCGGGTGTTAGCAGACTTTTGTAACCCGCGCCCCAGACTGATAGGTCATACCGGGTTGGCAGTTTATGCTACAATATAACGACAGGGCATGTTGGGATGCCCGCTATAAACAAAACAATTACCGATGGCTACCGGCTGGTAAGACAGACCAACTGCTGGCCGCTGGCAGCCAGTGAGCTATTAGGACCCAATATGGCAAAACTTAAAACCCGTGTACTCATTATTGACGACGACGTCAATATCCGTAATACATTGGCCTTAATCTTGCGCCATAATAATTACGAAACAGTTTTGGCCGCCACCGGCCGCCAGGCATTGGAACAGGCCAAAACAGGCACTTTTGAACTGGCTTTTTTAGATATCAGGCTGCCGGATACCAACGGCATTGACCTTATCGCCCCCTTAAAAGAAATCCAACCGGACATAGCTGTTATTATTGTCACGGCTTACGCTTCCCTGGAAACAGCCACCAAAGCCCTCAATGCCGGGGCTACCGCTTACCTCAACAAACCGGTGGACATGGATCAGGTGCTGCTCACCATTCAACAAGTGCTGGAAAAACGGCATCTGGTGGTGGAAAACCGGCGGCTGATCCAGGAAATGCGCCAGGAACTGGCCCGGCGCCAGGCGGCCGAAGAAAGACTGGAGCGCGTTAACCAGGTTTTGTTAGCCATTCGCGGCGTCAACCAGTTGATTGTCCGGGAGAGAAACCAGACCCGACTGTTGCAACAAATTTGCCAGCTTTTGAGCGACTTGCCGGAGTATGGCAGCGTCTGGATAGGGTTGATGGATGCCGCCCAACAACCGGACGTCATTGTGCATTGCGGCGCAGAGAAGATAGCGGTTCAGGTGACCGATTCGCCAGAAACAGACAATTTGCTGACTTGTTGGCACACGGCGTTGTCGCAGCCCGGTAAGGTTATTATTGAAAATACGGCTCGCGTTTGCGCGGCCTGTTCTTTGGCTGAACAAGGCAACGCCTGCATGGCGGCGCGGTTAACTCACGGTAACCGGGTTTTTGGCGTATTGGTAGCGGCCGTAAAAGCCGATGTTTTCCAGGATGAACGGCAGCACGCGCTTTTTCAGGATGTGGCTAATGACGTAGGGCTGGCGCTTTATACGCTGGAGCAGGAGGAGGCGCAGCACCGCACCCGGCAGGCGCTGCGTGAAAGTGAAACCCGTTTTCGCTCGGTGATAGAGTCGGCTACGGACGCCATTATCTCTGTGGACGCTGACGGCCGTATCACCAGCTGGAACCAGGGTGCGGCAGATATGTTTGGCTATAAAACCGAAGAAATTTTAGGCGAATCACTCACCCGGCTCATGCCGGCGAACATAAAAGAACGCTTTTTGGCCGCTTTCCGCCGCACGGCCGATACCGGCCGGTTGGATATGGCCCACAAAACATACGTGGGCACAGGTATCCATAAAGACGGCCGGGAAATTCCCATAGAAGCCTCCATTGCCACCTGGCAAACAGGCGGGCAGCGTTACTTCACCGGCATCATACGCGATATGACAGAACGGCTTAGGGCCGAAGCTCAGTTACATTTACAAGCTGAAGCGCTGGCTGCGGCGGCCAACGTCATTGTCATTACTGACCGCAATGGCGTCATTACCTGGGTCAACCCGGCCTTTAGCGAGATAACCGGCTATACCTTTGGCGAAGCCGTGGGCCGCCAGCCAAATATTCTCAAATCCGACCGGCACGAGGCTGCCTTTTATGAAAATTTATGGCAGACAATTCTGGCCGGTCAGGTCTGGCGCGGGGAAATTGTCAACCGGCGCAAAGACGGCAGCCTGTACATTGAAGATATGACTATAACGCCCGTTACCAACACTGCCGGCGAAATAGATTATTTCATTGCCATCAAACTGGATATTACCCGGCGCAGACAGGCCGAAGTCAGTTTGCAGCGGCGGAATCAGGAATTGAATCGCCTGTACCGCGCTTCCGGCGCTTTTTTGTCGGAAGTGGCGCCAGACGTAGAGGCGTTGGCCCAGGTTATCGTTACCACTGTGCAGCAAGAATTCCAAAAATCAAATTGCAGTCTGGTTTTGGTTGAATCCGGCCAGGACGCATTGCGACGGATCGCTGTTGCCGGCCCCTTTGCCGAGCAGGTGTCCCAGGTGGGACTCTCTTTGTCGCGGCCGGGTATTGTCGCTTCAGCCATTACTTCCGGCCAGGTGTATAACGTGGCCGACGTGCAAAAACATACCGGCTATCTGGCTGGCTGGCCGGAAGCCCGTTCTGAATTGGTGATTCCCCTGAAAGTTGGCGACCAGGTGATTGGCGCTATTGATATGCAAAGTGACCGGCATAATGCTTTTGACGAAGATGACGAACGTCTTCTGATCAGCTTTGCCGAACGGGCTACGCTGGCCTTGATGAATGCCCGTCTGTTCAACGAAGTGCAGCAGCGGGCAGCGCAGTTGGCTGCCTTGCACGACATTGAACTGACCATTTCTTCCAGCCTGGAACCCGATCAGGTTTATTCCGCTATTGTGCAGCAGTCGGCGGAGCTGCTGGACTGTCAGGTGGCCCATCTGGTAGCCTGGGATCAAAAAGTGCAGAGGGGTACAGGGTTAGCCAGTTACAGCCCCCAGCCAAACTTGATTGTGGACCGGCAATTCCGTCTGGAAGACAGTGGCCTGGCCCCGGAATTACTGGAAAGCGGCAAACCGATTGTGGTGAATGACGCAGCAAAAAACAAGTTGATTAAACCTTTCTGGCGGCAGATTTTCCAGATTCAGGCGATGTTGGCGCTGCCATTGGTGTATCGGGATAGCGTGCTGGGCTTTCTCTTTTTGATAGAAACCGAGAGGCCGCGGGTCTGGCCGACAGATCAGATTGATCTGGCTGAATCGCTGGCGGCACAAACGGCCGTGGCCCTGCAAAATACCCGCCTGTACCAGCAAACAAAACGGCACGCAGCCGAATTGGAGCAGCGGGTAGCCCAGCGCACCGAAGAGCTGCAGCGGGTCAACGCCCAACTGCTGCGGGCTATGCAGGCCAAAGACGCCTTTTTAGCCAGCATGAGCCATGAATTACGCACCCCGCTCAACGCCATTATGCTGCGGGGCGAGATTATGCAAATGGAGGGACAGGGCGACCTCAGCCAGAAGCAAAAACGTTCTTTGGCAATCATTCAAGAGAGCGCCAACCATTTGCTGACGTTGATTAACGATATTCTGGACGTGGCTAAAATTGAAGCGGGTAAATTGTCCCTGACAACAGACCCGATGTCGGTACAATCTCTCTGCCAAAGCAGCCTGCGCCTGATCAAGGAGATGGCCAGTCAAAAACAAATTCAGGTAAGCTCTGATATTGACGAAGATGCAGTGGTCTTGTGGGGAGACGGCCGTCGCCTGAAGCAGGTTTTGGTGAATTTGTTAAGCAATGCCGTTAAATTCACGCCGGAAGGCGGCCAGGTGGGGCTGGAAGTGCGGGGGGACGCCGACCAGGACAGGATTCGCTTTGTCGTTTGGGATACGGGCATCGGCATTGCCGAAGAAGATATGCCGGCGCTCTTCAAATCCTTTTCGCAGATAGATAACAGCCTGGCGCGGAAGTATGAAGGTACCGGGTTGGGGCTGGCGCTGGCTTATCGTCTGGTGGCGCTGCATAATGGCAGTATTTCGGTGGAAAGCAAGGTGGGCCAAGGCAGCCGCTTTACGGTTTCTTTGCCCTGGCCGCCGGAACAACGGCGCTGGAAGCCGCTGGAAGCGGAAGGGGATAAGCAGACAGAAGATGTGGCGGAAGGTACGGCCGTTTCCCCCGCAGCAGCTCCCAAAATACTCCTGGCTGACGACAACAAAATTGCCGTAGACACCCTGTCTGATTATTTGCAATTCAAAGGGTACGACGTCATCATTGCCTATGACGGATTAGAGGCTGTTAATCAGGCCAGAGAAAAGAAACCAGACCTGATTATAATGGACATTCAAATGCCGGGGGTGGACGGTTTGGAAGCGATTCGCCGCATTCGGGCCGACGCCAACCTGGCCGATATACCTATTATTGCCCTGACAGCCCTGGCTATGCCCGGCGACAAAGAACGCTGCCTGGCCGCAGGCGCTATCGCCTATTACAGCAAACCCTACAGCCTGCGTCAATTGGTGGCGGCCATCAAAACAAAATTAAACGGCGAGGAAAGGAATGATTCATGAATTTTGCCAGTATCGTGCTGATCGTTGATGACGATCCGATTGGCCGCGAAAATGTAGGCGTATTACTCGATCCTTTGGCATTAACTTTATTATTTGCTGAGGACGGCCAAAAAGCGTTGGAAAAAGCATTTCAGGTTTACCCCGACCTTGTTTTGCTGGATGTGATGATGCCCGGTATGGATGGTTTTGAGGTATGCCGCCGCCTGCGGGCCAACCCCAAAACGGCCGATATTCCCATTATTATGCTCACAGCCCTGGAGGATAGAGAGTCCCGGCTGCGCGGCATTGAAGCTGGCGCTGACGACTTTATCACCAAGCCTTTTGACGGCGTGGAACTGCGGGCCAGAGTGCGCACCATTACCCGGCTGAACCGTTACCGGCGGCTGCTGGCCGAACGGGCTAAATTTGAATATGTGGTCGAGCAGGCAGACGTCGGCTATCTTCTGATTAACGATGAAGATGAGATCGCTTTTGCCAATCCCCAGGCCCGCCTTTACCTGAATTTGCCGGAAAGCGACCACCGGCCGGTAAAACAAAATTTTCTGGAACTGGTGCGGGCAACGTACAACTGCGAACCGGCCGAAGCCTGGCAAAACTGGCCTCGGTCGCCGGCCGGTGTGGTGCGGTATCTGGTTCGGCCGGAAACAAAACAGGCCGCTGCTTTTTGGCTGAAGGTTGTTACTTTGCGCAGCCTGCCCCTTAGCCCTGAAGCTACGCAAATGATTAGTCTGATTGACGTAACGGAGCAGATGCGGACGCAGCGCAATATATGGACGTTTCACAGCGCGGTGGACCACAAGCTGCGCACGCCAACAACGTTTATTGTGGGCGCTATGGAAATGCTGAAAAACGACCTGGACGACGATGAAAAGCACGCTTTGTTAAATTTGTTTTCCAAAGGGATATATCGCTTGCAGCAAGCACTCGAAGATGTGCTGCAATACGTGGATATGCCGGCCCGGCCCGGCGTCGGCGCAGGATTTTCTTTGGCCGATTTACCCTCTCTGACAGCCAAAATAGGCGATGATCTGGACATTCCTGCTGTTACTGTGGACATATCTGACCAAGCGTTGGCTTTACGCCTCCCTTTAACGTCGCTGGCTGTGGAACGAATCATATGGGAGCTGATGGAAAATGCTAAGAAATTTCATCCGCAGCATACGCCGGTTGTGGAATGGGTGGTAACGGCCGTAGATGACAACCACGTCCTCATTCAGATAAGCGATAACGGCCGTACCTTGTCGCCAGATCAGCTGACGCAAATATGGGCGCCTTATTACCAGGCTGAAAAATATTTTACCGGCCAGATGGCAGGTATGGGGTTAGGGTTGTCTCTGGTAGCCAACCTGGTGTGGAGCGTAGGCGGTCGCTGCCAGGTCCTCAACAGAGATGATGGCCCAGGTGTTCGCGTGGAACTTTATTTGCCCGCACATAAATGAGTCTGCCGAAAAAAGCAACGAATTAGGCTGACTTTCTCTCCGGCAAATCGCCGGTTCACCTTACCCTCCGGGGTTTTCCCGTAAAATTAACGTTTCTGCTTTGCCCGGCAGATTGCTGGGGACGCCCCTACGCCCAAACTTTGTAACCAGGAGCGTTCGGGCCGGCGTTTTTGGCAAACCGGGCCATGATGGGCCAAGCTATTAATTGAACTGCGAGAAACCAGGACTTTCCTTTTTACTACTAACGGCGTGGTAAAATCTTCCGGGGCAAAACGACCCTCTGTAAAAGTGTCACCGATTGGGATGCGGCGGCGTTCATCAGGAAAAGCAGCGTCAATCTGGCTCAGGACCGTATCGAAAAAGAGGTGGGGGGGGTGAAAGGATGAGGCGTATCTCGAACCGTTCCAGGGTGGTATGGTCGGCGCAGGCAGTTTCCAGAGGGGAAAGTCGAGAATTCGGTTCAGTTCCAGTAACAGGTGGTTGCTGCGCGGGAGAATCAG
>JALUPA010000108.1 GCA_027054335.1 Ardenticatenaceae bacterium | reverse complement strand
GGTGATGGCAGCGCAGCCCGGCGGCGCAGCGCAGTTGGCCGTAGATGATGCCGCGCTGGTGGCAGTCGTCCCCCTTCCCGCGCCAGCCGCCAACCAGAGCGATGGCTGGAATGGCAATCCGGTTGTATCCGATGACGGCCGTATTGTGGCCTTTCTCTCCAATGGCAAGCTGACCGACCACACGCACAACGGCCGTACCGCTGTCTACGTGCGCGATTTGGCGGCAGAGCAAAATTGGTTGGCTTCCCTTACCCTGAGCTGGCAGCGCCCTTTTGACGACATTCAGAACGTCGCCCTGTCCGGCAACGGCCGTACCGTCGCTTTTTACTCTTTCGACGGCCGTCTGACACTTGATGATGACGATCCTTGTCAAACTGATTTCGATGGCCCTTGCGAAGATTTATTTGTTACCGATTGGGAAACAGGCGAAACAGAACGCATTCCCTTGGGGCGCACGTCTGGGTTAGGCGCTGATTATACAATGGCTTTGTCGGCGGACGGTCGTAAACTGGCTTATGGTGGGGAAAATCTGATGCTGTACAAGCGGGACACCGGCCAATCCAATCCACTCCTCACGACAATTGATGGCGCGTCGCCTGACGGGGTAATCTTTGGCCCCGTGTTTGCCGCCAACGGCGACATTGCCTTCACTGCCCGTGCTGGTAACTTGATTCCCGGCGACGATAACGAAGCCTATGACGTATTTGTTTGGGACAGCAGCGCGGGTGTGGTGGAACGGGTCAGCGTAACCGCTGACGGGGCGCAGGCTAATGACGACAGCGGCGCAATTCTTTTCCACGAGGGCGCCATTGCCGCATTAGATATTTCGGATGACGGCCGTTTCGTCGTTTTTGCTTCATTAGCTGCCAATCTGACGGCTGACCCCATCAAAGCCTGTCAGGATTACCGCGGCTACGAGCGCACCTGCGTCAACATCTTCCTCCATGATCGAGAAACCGGCGAGACGCGGTTGGTAACGCAGAACAGCAATGGCGACAGCACCCAATTGGCGCTATCCGGCGACGGCCGTACTCTGGTCTTCTCCTCTGTTGCCGACAACCTGACGCCAGACGTCCCTGCCTGCGCTGAACTGCCCGTTCCTGTTAACTGCGGCCACATTTACCTTTACGATGTGGAAACGGGCAGCATCTCCCTGGTAGACAAAACGCCAGACGGCCGTCCGGCTAACGGCGTGGGTTTTCACCCGACTATTTCCGCAGACGGCCGTATCATCCTCTTTGCTTCCACGGCCGACAACCTCGTCCCCGGCGACACCAACCGGCAGCAAGACATCTTCCTTTATTATCGAGACACAGGGCGCATAGAACGGATCAGCCTGACCAATTGACGTGTCACCATTTCCGGTTCTCTGAGGAATTGTGGGGTAAGAGTTAAGAAAGTATAATTTCAGAATGGCAAAAACAATACAATTCACGGAAGATGATGGCAAGAACTGCAGTGTGTTGACCAGTATTTTGGGTCTAAAGGACCTGGATGTGGTTCAGGTAGAGAATGATGATGAGCAGGATATTCTTTGCCTTTATTGTGCCTGATTGTACATACACGCAACGATTATATGAAGAAGTATCCGATTCGAGACGTAAACAGGATGCAGCAACGCTGGCTGAGTTATACGGCATAGGATATAAGACAGCAGAAAGTATCTTGTTGAAAGCAGGAGAAGCAAAACTGGCCCACAGGCGCGACAACCCGGTTGAAGTAGAGCATTTGGGTATTGACGAAATATCAAAAAAAGGGCATGGGGATTATGTACTCGTCTTGACAGACTTAAAAAGAAGAATTGTTTTGGATATTTTGCCAGACCGACAAAAAAAGACGCTTGTGCGGTGGTTAACAGCGCCACCGGCAGGCATTATTCTTACCAAACTGACATTTGTAGCAACTGACTTGTGGAAACATTATCGAGATGGGGTACAAAGCGTATTCCCGCATGTCGCTGTAGTGGCAGACCGTTTTCATGTTGTACAGAATTTACACGAGGTTATCCATGAAGTACGGCGCAAGGCGCAGAAAGCAGCCCAAACAGAAGATGAAAAGAAACAATTGAAAGGCTTACGCTACTTGTTATTGAAAAACAGGCAAAATCTAACCGGGAAAGATAAGAAGCGTTTGCCAGAACTGGCCGAAAGCCATCCTGATTTATACTATTTGTGGGAGTTACGTCAGGAGTTGCACGATTGGTACGAAGTACGCACGATTCCTGAATTTGCCCGCATCACCCTGGCTCGGTGGCTACGCGCTGCGCGTCAATTGAGTATGGATGCACTCGATAAGTTTTGCAAAACGTTGGAATCATGGCAAACAGAAATCACCAATTTTTTTGAACAGCGCATTACGAGCGGGTTTGTGGAAGGAATGAATAGCAAAATTCAAGTTTTGAAACGGATTGCATTTGGCATTCCCAACTATGACCATTTTCGCCTGCGAATTATTGGCTTTTGCGACTAAACCCCACAAAAGCTCAGAGAGCCCCACTTGTTTTGAAACCTTCCCCTTCCCCTGACCGCCGGGCACAGAACCGGCCGAGGCAGAAGACGAGCGGGTGGCAGAAATTGCCCATTGGGCGCGGGAGCTGGCGTGCTGGCGGGACGCCTGGCTCAACCCGCCCGCGCGACGAGCTATACGCCGGTGTGGGCGACGCCTACGAAAAAATGCTGAAGAAGCGCACCCTGACTAACCTGTACAACGGCCTCGTCTACTACCGGCAAACGGTCAAGTCCGCCACCCGGCAGCCGGGCAATCACTTCATGCAGGCGGAGTTCGACAAAGTAACCCGCCGCTCCGTCACCCGCGAGCAAATCCAGGAACTGGACGACATCCATACGGCGCTGGATCACGCGGTCCTCGACGCCTACGGCTGGCCCCCCACCCTCACTGACGAAGAAATCCTGGAACACCTCCTGGCCCTCAACCTGGAACGCGCCGCCACCGACACCGACACCAGGTGACAGTCACCTTCAAGGTGACTGTCACCTATTAAGCCTCAAAGGAGTTGATTATGCCCCACGCCCGAAAAGACAAGATAAGCTGGCAGCCCGGTTATTATTATCACCTGTACAATCGCGGCGCGCATAAATTGAACATCTTCCGCGAAGAAGACAACTACTTGTACGTTCTAAAACTCATCAAAAAATACCTGCGTGAACTGAATCTGAGCCTCATCGTCTACTGTCTGCTGCCCAATCATTACCATTTCCTGGTGGAGCAGCTGGGCGACCACCCGGCCGGTTTGCTGCCACAGCGCGTATTTAACAGCTACAGCAAAGCGTACAATAAACGATATGACCACAGCGGCACGCTGTTTGAAGGACGGTACAAAGCCAAACACGTCAACAGTGATCGCTATCTGCGCCATTTGTGCCGTTACATACACGCCAATCCGGTGAAAGACGGCCTGGTAGAACGTCTGGAAGAATGGCCCTGGTCTAATTATCTGGAATGGGTGGGGCGGCGACAGGGGAAGCTGGTAGACCGGTAGTTTGTCGCTGAGATGTTTCCGGATACGGCCGTATACGAAGAATTTGTCCGCGATTATCTGATTTACCGGCAGCTGCCCGATGAATTGAATTACCTGCGCGACTAAGTTTAAGTGACAGTCACCTCCCAGGTGACTGTCACTTAAAGGTTTGCCCGCAGCCGTTCCCCCGCCGCTTCCAGCGTCTCCAGCTTCTTGGGATAAGCAAAGCGCACGATACCCGCCCCATAACCGGGCAATGAGTAAAAACTATCGCCGGGCACGACGGCCACGCCCACCTCGCTGGTCAGCCATTGGGCGAAGGGCATTGGCGCCAGTTGGGCCTGGGGCGCGTTCAGCCCGGTGTAGTCGGCCATGACGTAGTAAGCACCCTCCGGTTCGCGGGCGGCAAAGCCTACGTCCCACAATATTTCCATCATCAAAGCGCGACGGCCGTGATACGCCTGCAAACTTTCTTCATAATAACTCTGCGGCAAATTGAGGGCAGTCAAAGCGGCCATTTGCAAAGGCGTGGCCGCGCAAACAGTGGTGTAATCGTGAATCTGGCGTATCCCCTGGGCAAAAGCGTCCGGGGCAATGACGTAGCCCAGCCGCCAGCCGGTGATGGCGTAAGTTTTGCCCAGCCCGCCAATGGTGATGGTGCGCTCCCGCAGTGCTTCCCGGCTGCCGGGGGAGACGTGTTGACGGCCGTCGTACAAAATCCGGTCATAAATCTCGTCGGTAATTAAAACCAGGTCATTTTCCAGCACCACCTCGGTTACGGCCGTCATTTCTGCCTCGTCAAAGACGCGGCCGGTGGGGTTGTGCGGCGTATTCAGGAGCAGGGCGCGGGTGCGGGAGGAGACGGCCGCCCGCAGCCGCGCCGCGTCCAGCCGGAAATCCGGCGCTTCCAGGGGTACGGGGACGGGCGTGGCGTTCGCTATGTAAGCTGCCGGCCGGAAGTTGTCATGCGCCGGTTCCAGGACGATCATCTCGTCGCCGGGATTTAGTACAGCCAGCGCCGCGTCAATAATCCCTTCGGACACGCCGCAGGTAACCGTTACGTGCCGTTCCGGCGAGACCTCCCAACCCAGCCGCTCGCTGTACAGAGCCGCCAGTTTTTCCAGCAGCGGCGGGTAGCCCCAGGTGAGGGTGTATTGGTTAAAGCCGTCGCGGATGGCTTTTACGGCCGTTTCCAAAATCACGTCCGCCGTAGCAAAGTCAGGAAAGCCCTGGCTAAGATTAATCGCCTCGTGGCGCAGCGCCAGCCGCGTCATATCGCGGATAACAGATTCCCGGAATTGGGTAACTCGATGGGATAGTCGCATATTTACCTCCAAAAATTGGAGGCGAGTATACTGACGTCCTCTGGACAGGTCAAACTTTCGCCTCTAGCTGCACAGCTAGGTTCGCATAATACGTATCCAGCACATCGGGGACGCTTTTAACGGCCGTCAGCAACTGTTCCCCACCCAAAACCAGCGTATGGCCTTCCAACTCTTCAAAGACGCGAATGCCCGCCAAAAGAGCCAGGCGCAGATCGCGCAGGAAATTTTTATCGGCCGTTTCCAGAATTGGGCATGGTTCAAAAACCCAGAAAACCATACGCTTTCAGGCGGTACCGGCCCAGGAAACCTGTCTCGGCTACATAAGCCTGAGTAGCCTCCTGAAAGAGACCTTGCAACGTTTTGCTTCTGCTCTTGACCACATAGTCGGCCACAGAAACCTGGGCGACGGGTGATTTCTAACCAGGGCTGCATGATAGAGTCGGGGATTTTATCCCGCGGTTCCGGTTGAATGCGATAATAAGCGTAACCCAAAATGCTCAGCAGCGCCGAAGCCCGCAGTAAATACCTGTAATATTTGATTGCTATCAGGTAAGGCTGCCCGAAGAATATCCCCCTCAGAAAGCACTCCCACAAAATTATTTTGCTCGTCAACCACCATTAAATCGGTTACCCGCGACATGGCTACCAGTTCGGCCGCCCGCTGTAATGTGGCGTTACTCTGTATCCGCCCCGAATGGGGCGTCATACGTTTGCCTACAAACGTCTTCTCCACAGAGACATACCCTTAGATTGTGATAATTTGCTCAATAATCCGGTTGAACGGCCGTTTTTTGCTATACTTCGGTAGTTGTGACAAGGTTGCAGGGTTGCAAAGTTGCAGGGTTGCAAAGTTGCAGAGCGGCAAGGTGGCCGGGCGTTTTTTACTTTGCCACCCGGCCGCACTGCCCTTTTTTGTAGTGAGGTAAATTGTGAAAAAATTTCTATCAGTATTCAGTTTGCTCCTGGCCGGATTCATCCTGGCTGGCTGCCAACAACAGGAAACAGCAACGCCAACGCCTTTCCCGACGGCGGCGACGCCGGCGACACCGGCGGCCACGGCTACGGCTGTGCCGCCTACCGCCACAGCTTCCCCTC
>JALUPA010000107.1 GCA_027054335.1 Ardenticatenaceae bacterium | reverse complement strand
ACAAGGAGGGTGACGGCCGTCATAAAACCGTTTGCGGGCAGATGGACCAGACCGCAATCACAGGTAGCAATTTTGACAGAAGGTGTGGGGGATACGGCCGTATCCCCCACACAAGGCGTCAGTTTAACTACTTCAGCCAGGCCAATGTATACCGAACTACTGCACAACGGCCGGTTAACCAACCCCGGTATGCCTAAAAGCAGCGCCGCCGCTAAAAAAACGTACATCAACCTGACCATGCCGCACATTTTATCAAATCTGGGGAGATTGTCATCCTCCCGTTTTGTGTATTTGCTTCAATCGGGCTAAAATTGGGCAATATAAATGTTGTTTCCGGTTGTGTCCTGGCAAGGGAGTCAGTGTAAACCGGTCTAATTTTGGCAGCCTCGTCATTGTAGGTGGCAAAAAGCTGCCAAAAAGGGAAGCGAGGAAAAATTTATGTCCCAATTACAAGAACACCCCAAGATAATTACATCGTTATTCGCCAAACCAGCCAGAATTATGTTTCTGGTCATGCTCTTTGTCTTGACAACCCTGGTAGCCACCACAGCCGCTCAGGATGAAACGCCGACGGTCGGTGATCTGCCCCCTGAGATTACCATTGTGGAGCAGGTTGTTACGCCCAATGCTGTCACTACCACACTCAACATCGTTACAACCAAAGATACTTTTGTCAATTCTAACAATCCTGACAAAAACTGGGGCGGTTTCGGCCAGTTGCGCACCGGGTACGACGCGCCACCCAGCTCCTCCACCAACTACGGCGCGCAGCGCATGTTAATGCAATTCAACGTCTATCCGGGTCTCATTCCCGCCGGCGCTATTGTTGACAACGCCACATTTTACATCTACCAGGAAGGGGCCACCGGTTTCACCAATCTGGAAATTGAAGCCCGCCGTCTGGCTTCCTCCTGGGATGAATATAGCGTGACCTGGAACTCCCACCAGCCGGTATGGGGCGATGCGCTCGGCCGGGGAACGGCCGATTCGGCCAATGGCTGGAAAACAGTGGACGCTATCGACATTGTGCAGGAATGGCTCAGCGGCACACCTAACTATGGTGTTGTTTTCCAGACGGATGAGACGCCCGCCAACCAGAACCAGCGCGTATACCGTTCCAGAGAGACAAGTGAAAAGCCGTATATCATACTTACCTACACCCAATATAACGACAATTGCGCTCCTTCGGCCAACATTACGCCCCTGAATACCTGGTCTCCTGGCGTCTTCACCGTCAGTTGGTCCGGCTCGGATTGCGGCACACCTCCCAGTCCTCCCAGCGGTATTGACCGTTATGATGTGCAGTACAGCACAAACAATTATAACTGGATTGATTGGAAGACAAACGTGCCTGCTTCGGAGACGTCGGCCGCCTTTAACGGCATCAATGGTACAACCTACTATTTCCGTGTCAGAGCAACGGACAAAGCCGGCAACATCGGCGTTTACAGTTCTTCCCAATCTACCCGTGTAGATGCCGTAGCGCCTTCCGCTTCTATGGGAACCATCAATCAGTACAATTTTCCCTCGTTTACTGTTACCTGGTCCGGTTCGGATAATTTGTCCGGCGTGGCTAGTTACGAAGTACAGTTTCGGGAAGCAGGTGGCGCGTGGGCTAGCCAGACCTATTCCGCTTCGCAAACGTCTGACGTTGTAACCGGCGGCGAACCGGGCAAGACGTATGGCTTCCGGGTGCGCGCCATTGACAATGCGGGTAACGCCAGCGCGTTTACGGCCGAACAAACTACTACTATCGTCAATGATCCTACCTCTATTATCACGCCGTTTGATCCGCCCGTTGTTCTAACCCAAACTGTCACCGTCAGTTGGGTACCTTACACTACCGGCACAATCAACTCTTACACCATTAAATACCGGTACAACGGCGGCGCCTGGAAAAACTGGAAAACGGTAACCGGCACGCCTCCGGGTACTACAGATGTGTTTGATGCGGCGATTGATTCCGACTGGTCGGGCGCTTCATACAAAACAGGGCTTTTCGAGTTTGAAGTCGCGGCCACGACAACCAATCTGGGCAGCGAACCGTTCACCGGCACACCTGAAGCAGGCGTGGTCATAGACCCGGATGGTAATATGCAAGTTCGGGCTTATTTCCCGATCATATTCCAAACTGGACAATAAGCAGAAACAGGTAAAGAAAAAAAGGCGTTGTCTGGAACAGACAACACCTTCTGTAGGGCGATTTTGCAAAATCGCCCTATTTTTTTATTTGCTGGCGCCGGCCAACGCCTGCGCCATAAAACGTAACGTTAACCGGGTAATTGCTTCCCGCTCATCCTCCAGCAGAACAATATGCCCCGATTCTTCCAGCCAGACCATTTCTTTCATATCGGATTGCACGCTGTCCAGAATGATTTGCCCGGCGTCAGCGGCTACAGTTTCATCATGCCGGCCCTGCACCACCAGTACCGGTTGGGTTATTTTATTCAGGTCGTGACGTACCACGCGCCCCAGGGTAATTAACTCTTGCACCGAACGCAAGGGATTGACTTTGTATCCCTGCCAATAAGGGTTGTCGTCTGCCCCGGACTTGGGGATGGCTTCGATGAAGGGAGCGGAAGCGTATAGCTGTACTTTCTTGTGGATAGGCATCGCCAGCTTGATAGCTGGTGCATAACACAACACGCCGCTGATTTCCTGATGTTGTTCAGCCAAATACAAGGCCAAAGCGGCTCCGGTAGATTCTCCTCCCACAAAAACGTGGTCGCAAAGTGTAACTAAATGTTGGTAACTGGCTTCGGCCGTCCAGGCCCAATCCTGCCAGGTGACTTCGTTTAGGTCTTCCGGTTTTGCGCCGTGTCCAGGTAGCAGCGGCCCCATCACCGTGTAGCCTTGTGTCAGTAAATCGGCCGCTAACAGGCGGACTTCGGCCGTAGTCGCTGTCAGGCCATGAAGGAGCAGAACGCCGATTGGTCCGGCTTCCCATAAAAAGGAATCACCAGCTAAATCCGGGTTCACCAAGTTTTCGTCCATCATATGACTTCCTGTAGATACAAAACGAGGCGCTCGATAAATCCGTAATCAAGCGCCCCGTTATAGCACACGAACAAACTTTGTCTTATGAGGCTTCTTCGCGGCGGGCCTGGGCTTCGGCTGCTATTTTTTCCTGGAGGTGGGAGGGGACACGGCCGTAACGAACAAACTCCATACTAAACACACCGCGCCCCTGCGTCATAGAACGCAAATCGGCCGTATACGTCTGCATTTCTGCCAGGGGTACTTCCGCCCGTACAATACTCTTTGTCCCTTCCTGATCCATGCCAGAGACCCGCGCCCGGCGCGTATTCAGGTCGCCCATAATGTCGCCCATATTGTCGGCCGGCACGGTTACCTTCACTTCATAAATCGGCTCCAGCATAATGGGGCCGGCTTTCAGCATCGCCTTCTTAAAACATTCACGGCCGGCTGTCTGAAAAGCAATTTCCTTGGAGTCTACCGGATGTTCCTTACCATCATATACAATGGCCTTGACGCCCACTACCGGATAGCCGGCCACCGGCCCCGACTCCAGCGCCTGGCGGCAGCCTTTTTCCGTGGCGGCCACAAAGGGCGCAGAGATCGCCCCGCCAAAAACTTCCGAATCAAACTCAAATTCAGCATCATCGTCCAGTGATTCCAACCGCAAGAAAACGCGAGCATATTGCCCCGCGCCCCCCGTTTGTTTCTTGTGTGTATATTCTGCCGACGCCGTTTTGGTGATCGTTTCCCGGTACGGCACTTGAGGGATGGAAGTGGTCAGATTAACACCGAATTTGGAGCGAGCCTTCTTGATGGCAATATCCAGATGTGTTGTGCCCATACCTGTCAGAATCGTTTCACGGGTGGCCTTTTCTGAGTGCCAGCTTAACGTTGGGTCCTCAGACACCAGCCGATTCAGCGCCTGACTTAATTTGGCTACATCCGATTGGCTGGCCGGATGGATGGCTACGGAAGCTATGGGACTGGGCTGTGCAATAGGCGTCATTTGCAATTTGTTACCCCGGTCACACAACGTATGGTTGGTTTCCGCGTCGCCCAGTTTAACCACAGCACCAATATCACCGGCGTGCAGTCGCTTTACGGAAATTTGCTCTTTACCGCGCAAAAGTTGCAGGGTACCAATCCGCACTTCGCTGTCAATATTGGCATTCCACACCCGGCTGTCTGATTCTAAAGTACCGCCATACATGCGAATGTAGCTCATTTTGCCATAGGGGTCTTCGCGTGTTTTGAAGATGAAGGCAGCCAGTGGGGATTCATCACTTACCGGGTATTCTACTGCGGAACCGTCAGCGGCCGTGGCCTGGAAGGGGCCAACTTCGCCGGGATGGGGGAAGAGGCGCACCATCGCGTTTAGCGCGGGAACCACAGCGATACCGGCCTGGGGGGCGCTGTACAACACAGGAACACACAACCCTTGCACCATAGCCAACTTCAGGCCAATGACAATATCCTCGTCAGATAGGGTGTCTTCCTCAAAATATTTCTCCATCAACTCATCGTCGCCTTCGGCGGCTGCTTCAATAACAGCCATCCGGGCTTCCTCAGCGGCGTCCTGCATGTCGTCAGGGATGGGGCCGCGTTCATCCTTATCGCCTAATCGCGCTTCCATAGAAAGCAAATCAACCACGCCTTTGAAGGTGGCGCCTTCACCGATGGGTAGTTGCAGGGGAACAAAATTCCCTTTCAGGTTTTCTATAACGCTGTTAAAGGCACGATTGGCGCGTACATTGTCCCGATCCATCTTGTTGATGATAATCATACGGGGCAAGTTCCGATCTCCAGCTGCTTGCCAGACAACTTCTGTGCCCACTTCAACGCCAGCAACCGCTTCTACAAATACAGCCGCACCTTCAGACACCCACAAAGCTGCATTTACTTCGCCGATAAAGTCAACGTAACCAGGCGTGTCCAGTAGATTAATTTTGTTGTTTTTCCATTCAATAGGAGCGATAGCTGTAGCAATGGAACTGTGGCGCGCCACTTCTTCTTCTTCAAAATCCATAACGGCCGTGCCATTTTGTACATCGCCTAGCCGAGTGGTGACGCCTGTATTAAACAACACTCTTTCCACAAAGGTGGTCTTACCCGCGCCATTGTGGGAAACCAGAGCGATATTGCGAATTTCTTCAGTCTTATATTCTTTCATTCGTAAGAACCTCTTGGAATTGGTAGAAATATGGTATAGAAAGTGGGGGTGATTTTAGACGAAAGGGGGGCAGTTGTCAAAGTCAGTGAACAGACAATCAGCGTTGTTTGTCACGGCAAATAGATGCCTTTTATCCTTCATTCCCGGCTAAATTTTTGAGGTAGGCCGGCATGGCAGCTATATCAGGGGGCAGAGGCATTGTATAATTATATAATTAAACTAACCTTAATTAGTTTAATTATATATCAAATCAAATAATATCGCCTCACACCTGAAATGGAGTACAATTGGCGGCAAAAGCCAGAGTGTGTTTGTTTTATATTTGGTCAATTGGAAAAATATGGAAAATTCTGATTACAAACCTACCGTGTCACAGGAAGAGATAACGGCCGTAACCCACGGCTATCATGGCGATCCCTTCAGCATCTTGGGGCCGCACCAGTTGGGCGACGACGTTGTTATCCGCGCTTTCCTGCCCCAGGCGGCGGCAACGGCCGTACACATAGATGGGCAAGATATTCCCATGCAAAAGATAGACGAAGCCGGCTTTTACGAAGTCCTCCTGCCGCAGCGCAGCCTGCCGCTGGATTACCAACTGGCCATCACCACGTACACCGGAGAACGCCTACTACACGAAGACCCTTACGCTTTTCCACCCGTTTTGTCCGATTTTGACGAGTATTTGATGGCGGAAGGCAAGCACCAGCGCATTTACGACAAACTGGGGGCGCACTTGCTAGAGCTGCACGGCCGTACCGGA
>JALUPA010000106.1 GCA_027054335.1 Ardenticatenaceae bacterium | reverse complement strand
CGCAGCTTTTCGCAGAAGGTATCTACCAGCGGCTCGGCTTGTTCGGGTCGGGCGGCGGCGGTGAAGGACGGCCGTCGCCCCTTCCGGGCGTCTCCGTACAAGGTGAATTGGGAGATAACCAGCAATGCTCCGTCTATATCGTTCAGGGATAGATTCATCTTGCCGGCCTTGTCCTCAAACAGGCGCAGACCGGCTACTTTGTTCGCCAGCCAGTCCGCTTCTTTGGTGGTGTCGCTGTGGGTGACGCCCAGGAGGATGACAAAACCGCGTTCGATTTGACCGGTGATACGGCCGTTTACCGTGACTTTGGCCTGGGAAACCCGCTGCAATAAGGCTCTCATTTCCTACAATATCCCAATCCGGCTGTTGTCGCCCACAGTCATCTTTAAGGCTTTTGGTTTGATGGGGGAGCGTTTGATGACGGCGTTGCGGCCAATCAGACTGTCCTGAATGCGGGAGCCAATGTCCAGAATCTGGCTGTTTTCCAGCACCATAGAGTGTTCGATCTCACTGTCCTCAATGATCACGTCGTGGTCAATGCTGGTGAAAGGGCCGATGTAGCTGTTGACGATGCGGGCGTTTTCGCCAATGATGGAGGGGCCGCGCACGACGGAGTTGATGATTTCTGCGCCGCGCTGAATAGTGACGCGCCGCCCCACTTCGCTTTCCCGGTCCACGTATCCCTCAATTTTATACGTCATTTCTTCCAGAACCAGATCGTTGGCTTCCAACATGTCGCCGGGCTGGCCGGTATCAATCCACCAGCCGCGATGAATGTAGGGGTGGACGGAATAGTCGTGGTCTACCAGCCATTGGATGGCGTCGGTGATCTCCAATTCGCCCCGCCAGGAGGGGGTGATTTCGCTGACGGCCTGCATGATGTTGTGGTCGAACATGTAGATGCCGACGAGGGCCAGGTTACTGGGCGGGTGTTTCGGTTTTTCGATGAGGCGCTTGATACGGCCGTCGTCGTCCAGTTCGGCCACGCCGTAATCTTCCGGATGGTCAATGGGGGTCAGGACAATCTGACTGTTCCATTCGCTGTTGGCAAACTGGGCAATCAGGGGGCTGATGCCGCCTTCAATCACGTTATCGCCCAGGAACATGACAAAACGGTCGTCGCCCAGGAATTCGGCCGAGGTTTTGACGGCGTGAGCCAGTCCCAACGGTTGATCTTGTTGAATATAGGTGATTTTGACATTCCAACGGTCGCCGCTACCCACAGCTTGTTTAATTTTGGGGGCTGTGTTGCCCACGACGATGCCGATGTCGTCAATACCGGCGTCCCGGATGGAGGCTATTACCCGAAACAGGACAGGGGTATTGGCTACCGGAATAAGCTGCTTGGCGTTGGTAAATGTTAAGGGATACAGGCGGGAACCTTTCCCGCCGCTGAGAATCAGACCTTTCATAATCGCTCCTTGTCAATATCTCACAGATGAATGGATCGCAGAATCATCCGAAAGACCCATTTTAATTTTTGTATGTCATGGTTACCGTCAATTGAAGGCGGTAACAAGGGGATTTTAGAGGAAGGCAGCGTAATTTACAATGGAGATACGGCCGTCGTAGCCAAATCGGTTAATTGCCGGTCAAATCTTGACGTGGTTTGCATGGCGGCGTACACTCAAAATGAACCTATTTATTGTCCTTTGCGTATACTTGATGCGCGACCAAGTAGAAAATATGGAATAGCCTTGACTGCACAACAAAGTGATCCTGCCCCCATGATGGTTGAGTA
>JALUPA010000105.1 GCA_027054335.1 Ardenticatenaceae bacterium | reverse complement strand
GGTTAGTGTGCGGGGGTATCGGATCATGTCAGCTGCTTTGTACTATCGTCAAGCCGGCTTTCCTGACTATCTTGGGCAGCCCGCATAATTTGCGCGGTTGATGCAATTGTTAAAGAGGAATTCTATATTATGTCAGCGAAGCCTGTAACTGAATCAGACGCGCCCGGTAGTCTTCCAGGTTTTCCCACTCAATCATATCCTCCCAGGCGGGATGACTATAGATGTCACCGGAGTCAATCCTTTCCTTTAACTCTTCCGGCGAGGCAACACCATACCGGTCTTGCAAATCGGCAATATCCAAATCGATCAATCGAAGTTCGCGGACGATATATGCGCTCAAGCTTTCTTGCCAAAGCGCATCCGGGGCAATATTTAGTTTCTGGGCAATATCTTCAAGTACAGGAAACATGATTACATTATAGCCTCTACGCAAAGGCAGAGCAAAATGAACCATGTCCTTGAATAAGTTTTCTGAGCGATCTAAAAAACCACACTCTCCACGAGAGCGGCTGCGGCTGATCGTTTTTCTGAGTATTCCTTTTTTGGTGCTGCCGGTTCTGGTATTAGGCCGGTTAGCTCCGGCAGTGGATAAGCGGCTGCGGCTGCCATCCTGGCATCGCTCTAACTTAGCTCTGGTGGCTGGGGCGCTACTGGCAGTTCCCGGCTTGCTGTTGGCTCTCTGGACAATTTTCGAGCAGTTTACCAGAGCGCATGGCACGCCTTCGCCCACTATGGCGACGCAAAAACTTCTGGTACGCGGCCCATTTGCTGTGTGCCGTAACCCGATGGCGCTGGGTACGATTCTATTTTATCTGGGCATAGCTGTATTGGTGGGATCGCCTTTTGCTGTAGGGCTGGTGTTTTTGTTTACGGCCGTCCTCCTCACCTACATCAAACTGATAGAAGAAAAGGAATTAGATATCCGTTTTGGCGCTGATTATGCTGAATACAAGCAAAACACACCTTTCCTGCTTCCGCATCCGGGAAAGTTACGGAAGGAGGAACAAGTGACAAGACAGTATGTACAAATAGAGTGATGGCATGAAACACAGCGTTGTTTTTGACACGGCCGTATCCCCCATAATGGTAGAGACCGGCACGCTGCTCACCGAAGCAGCGCGGCAGGCAGGGATTGACATTGCCCAGCCGTGCGGCGGACAGGGGCGCTGCGGCCGCTGCGCCGTGCAGGTAATGGCGGGCAGTGTACGCCAGCGCAGCACCTTGCGTCTCTCGCCGGAGGATGTAGCCCAGGGGTACGCACTGGCCTGCCAATCAGTGGTGGAAGGGGACGTCACCGTGCGCCTGCTGCCGCAAGAAACGCTGGAACGGCATTTGACCACAGACCGGGTAGCCACCGCCGTCTCCGTGCCCGTCGGATACGATCCGCTGCGCGACCAACCCATCCGCCGCCTGACCCTGACGCTGCCGCCGCCCAGCATGGATGACCAGACAGATGACTGGAGCCGCCTGCAAACGGCCGTGCGCCAGCAAACCGGCATCGAGCAGCTACAAATCTCCCTGCCCTTGCTACAACAAATCGGCCCGGTTTTGCGGAAAGGGAATTGGCAGGTAACGGCCGTCATTGACGCCAATCCCCAATCTCCAATCTCCAATCTCCCTCCCCGCCTCATCGCCCTCACCCCCGGCCACACCCCGGCCGACACACCATTGTGGGGTGCAGCCATTGACATCGGTACCACGACGGTAAGCGTCTGGCTGGTGGATTTGCTGACGGGCGAGGTCAAGGCGCAGGCAGCCGAGTACAACCGGCAAATACGACGCGGCGAGGACGTGATCTCCCGCATCATCTACGCCAGCAAGGGCAACGGCCGTGAAGAACTGCGCCAGTTAGTTCTGGAAAGCATCAACACCCTGCTGGAACGAGTTTGCCAAAAAGCGACGAGAGATTGGCAATTAGAGATTGGAGATTCAGCGCCAATCTCTAATCTTCAATCCCCAATCTCCATCCTCAAAGCCACCATCGCCGGGAACAGCACGATGATGCACCTGCTCCTGGGGATTCCGGCGGAGAGTATTCGGTTGAGTCCATTTGTCACGGCCGTCAACCACATCCCGCCCCTGACCGCCCGCGAAGTCGGCCTGGCTATTCACCCAGAAGCCACCGTAGACTGCCTGCCCGGCGTGGCCAGCTACGTGGGGGCGGACATCAGTGCCGGGGTGCTTGCTTCCGGGATGGCGGACAGCGAGCAGGTGAGCCTGTTCATGGACATCGGCACAAACGGGGAGACAGTGCTGGGGTCACAGGACTGGCTGGTGACGTGCGCCTGTTCCGCCGGGCCGGCGTTTGAGGGCGCGGGTGTGCAGCACGGCATGAGAGCTACCCGCGGGGCCATCGAGGAAGTGTGGATCAACGGCGATACCTACGAACCGACCATCCGCGTCATTGGCGATGCCCCGCCGCGCGGCTTTTGCGGCAGCGGCCTCATCTCATTGCTGGCGGAGATGTTCCTGACGGGCATCATTGACAAGGGCGGCCATTTTAACGCTGACCGGCCCACCGACCGCATCCGGCAGGGGGCGCATGGGTGGGAGTACGTGGTGGTGTGGGGCAATAAGGGTGAGGGTAACGGCCGTACCCCCACCCCGGACATCGCCATCACCCACGTAGACATTGACAATTTGCTGCGGGCCAAAGCAGCCATCTACGCCGGGTTTACCGTGCTGGCCGACGCGGTGGGTGTGCCGCTGGAGATGGTGGAGCGGGTGTTGATTGGCGGCGCGTTTGGCAAATATATCAACGTGGAAAAGGCGGTGGAAATCGGTCTGCTGCCGGACATGCCCTGGGAGAATTTTACCTTTTTGGGGAATACGGCCGTACTCGGAGCCTACTATGCCTTGCTGGACGAAAAACAACGGGCGCGTGTCGCCGACATTGCCAGCCGCATGACCTACATTGAACTGTCGGCCGACAATTCATTTTACGAGGCCTTTACGTCGGCCTTATTCCTGCCACATACCGATTTGAGCCGTTTTCCCTCGGTAGCGGCTATCAAAAGTCAGACTTTAACAAACCTTTAGTGAACCACAGATTTCGCAGATGACGCAGATTTTTACCTGCTAAACCTTGCCAATCTGCGAAATCTGCGTCATCTGCAGTTAAAAATCTGGCTTTTGGGGAGGTGATGATGAAATTGAGCAGCCTCCATGTTTTACTGACATACCAGTGTAATTACGAATGTGATCACTGCTTCGTCTGGGGCAGCCCCTGGCAGGCGGGTGTTTTTACGCTGGCCCAATTGAAAAATGTGTTCCGGCAAGCCCTGGCCGCGCCCTCTATCCGGGAGTTTTATTTTGAAGGGGGCGAGACGTTCATTTATTACTCGATTCTGGTCAAAGCGGTGTGGCACGCGCACGATTTGGGCTTTTTGACGGGCATTGTGACCAATGGCTACTGGGCGACTAATGTAGAAGATGCGCTGGCCTGGTTACGGCCGTTGCGCGACGCCGGTCTGGACCGCATTGAAATCTCCTACGACGTTTTGCACGGCGATGGAGACGCCGAACCTGAACCACATCCAGGGCTGGAAGCAGCCCGGCAGTTGGGGCTACCCGCCTCTCTCATCACCCTGGAACCACCAATGACAGCGCGTGACCCGCTGGCGGCCGAGCCGGGTGCGCCCCTGACCGGAGGCGATGTGATGTACCGGGGCCGGGCGGCGGAAAAATTGACGGCCGGGCTACCCAGGCGGCCGTGGCGCCCCTTCACCCGCTGCCCCTATGAAGATTTGGCCGATCCGGGGCGCGTCCACCTGGACCCGTATGGCAATTTGCATTTGTGCCAGGGATTGGTGATGGGGAATGTGTGGGAACGGCCGTTAGGCCGCATCCTCCAGACCTACGACAGCCAGAACCATCCCATCGTCCAACCCTTACTGAACGGCGGCCCCGCCCGGCTTGTCCGGCAATACAACCTGCCCCACGAAGCCGATTACGTAGACGCCTGCCATCTCTGCTACACCGCCCGTCAGGCGCTGCGCTCTGAATTTCCCACTTTATTAGCGCCAGATCAGATGTATGGCGTACTGGAAAACTGATGCAGACGCCGTATCACGTTTTCCAAAAAGGAGAACCCTATGTACATAATTGGTGAAAACATCCACATTATTTCGCAAAAAGTAAAAGACGCCCTGCGTGAGCGCGACGCCCGGTTCTTCCAGGATTTGGCCGTGCGCCAGGTGGAGGCCGGGGCGCAGGCGCTGGATTTGAATCTGGGGCCGCGCAAGAAAGATTGGGCAGAGGTCTTCCCCTGGATGGTGGAGACGGTAGAGGCGGTAGTGGACGTGCCTTTGAGCTTTGACAGCACCAACATTCTGGGCATTGAAGCCGGGCTGAAAAAGGTGACAAAAGCGCAGCCCATCATCAACTCCACATCGGCTGAGCCAGAACGGCTGGAAAAAGTGCCGCTGCTGGCGAAAAAGTACAACACCCGCCTGATTGCCCTGACGATGGGTAAAAGCGGCATCCCGGTGGGAGCTGATGAGCGGGTCAATATCGCCCTGGAAAAATTGATCCCCCGCGCCCTGGAGATTGATTTTCCCATCAGTGACCTGATCATTGACCCGCTGGTGCTGACGGTTTCCGGCTGCCAGGAATACTGCCCGGAACTGATTGAGGCGGTACGCACCCTGCAATTTGCCTGGGACCCGCCGCCGCCGATTTCGGTAGGCTTATCGAATGTGTCTAACGCCGTGCCGCATCAAAACCGGCCGCTGATTAACCGGGTGTACTGCGCCATGTTGATGGGCGCCGGCCTGCAAATGATGATTGCTGATCCTTTTGATGAAAAACTGAAGGAGGTGGTGCGGGTGATTGAGGAGCGGGATGGGAGTACGGCCGTACACCGTCTCTACCTCGCCATCCACGACCGCATTGCCAACATGGCAGAACCCAGTATCGAAGACGTAGACACGACCGACGCCGAGCAAATGGCTATCTGGAAGACCGTGCAAATTTTACTGAACAAAGTTATTTATGCAGATTCCTATCTACAACAAGAAGCCGTCATGTAGGGCGATTTGGCAAATCGCCTTACTAACAAGCCGTCATGTAAGGCGATTTTGAAAATCGCCCTACAAAGAGGAGGCTAAAATGTTAAAAGAAAAACAGCCAGTCAACGTAGACGATCTGCTGGCCAAAGCCCAAAAACCAGCGGCCGACGCCATGATCCTGCACCCCTTTTACCGGGGGAAAATAGAAACCGCCCTCAAATGCACCGTGCGCAGCTTTGACGACTTCGCCATCTGGTATACACCCGGCGTCGCCGCCCCCTGCCGGGCCATCCATGACAACCCGGAACTGGTCTACGACTACACCAACAAATGGAACACTGTCGCCGTGGTCAGCGACGGCACGCGCGTTTTGGGATTGGGCGACATTGGGCCAAAAGCAGGGCTGCCGGTAATGGAAGGCAAGGCGTTGCTCTACAAATACCTGGGCGGCGTGGACGCCGTGCCCATCATGCTGGACACCAAAGACCCGGGCAAAATCATCGAAACCGTCCTGATGCTGCAACCATCCTTCGGTGGCGTCAATCTGGAAGATTTGTCACAGCCCAAATGCTTCCGCATCCTGGACACCCTGCGGGAAAAGGCCGAAATCCCCATCTGGCACGATGACCAGCAAGGCACGGCCACCGTTACGCTGGCCGGCCTGATGAATGCGCTCAAAGTTGTGGGCAAAAAGAAGGAAGACGTGCGCATCACTTTTGTGGGCAGCGGCGCGTCCAACGTGGCTTGCTCCCGGCTGATCTTTGGCTGGGGTGTGGACCCGACCAGGTGCATGATGGTGGACAGCAAGGGCATTTTGGGGCCGCACCGCCGGGATTTGGAGATGCGGCGGCATGAATACGTAGATAAATGGCGCTTGTGCCAAACCACCAATGGCGAACTGCGTCAGGG
>JALUPA010000104.1 GCA_027054335.1 Ardenticatenaceae bacterium | reverse complement strand
TCCGTTTAATCCTCTGTCACCCTATTATACCATTATCGTAAAGGTTTTTGTTATTTTGTTCGGCTGGGAGCATCCCCAAAAGCAAATTCGTGTTTCCTGTGGGGATGTGTTGGGCGGTACGGCCGTCTCTCCCCATCCCCTCACTCCCTCACACCCTCATCCCCCTTCACCTCCCGCCACAAAACATCCAACTCCGCCAACGACAACTGCGTCATGTCAATCCCCCGCTGCCGCGCCAACCGCTCCACCCCCTGAAAACGGCGTGTAAACTTCAGATTTGCCTCCCGCAAAGCCGATTCCGCATCCACCCCCAGCCATTTCGCCACGTTCGCCAGCACAAACAACACGTCGCCCAACTCATCCGCCCGCTCCGCCGCCGTCTGCGCCGCCTGCAACTCCCGAATCTCCTCATCCAGCTTGGCGTACACCCCGCTGACGTCCGGCCAGTCAAACCCCACCCGGCTCACCCGCTGCTGGATTTTCTGGGAGCGGGCCAGCGCCGGCAAAGCGGCCGGCACATTGTCCAGCGTCGAATTAGGCTGGCGGTTCTTCTCCATCTCCTTCAACGCCTCCCAATTGCGCACCACCTCATCGCTGTCCGCTACCTGCCAGTCACCCCAGACGTGCGGATGGCGGTATTTCAGCTTCGCCTCAATCCCGGCAATCACCTGCGCCAGGGTAAACTCCGCCGCCTCCGCTGCCATCTGCGCCTGCATGACAATGTGATACAGCAAATCGCCCAACTCCTCCCGCAGCTCCGCCGGATCAGCGGCGTCCAAGGCAACCATTACCTCTGCCGCCTCCTCCAGAAATCCGGCGCGCATACTTTGCGGCGTTTGTTCCTGATCCCAGGGGCAGCCGTCCGGGCTGCGCAGGACAGCCACCGTTTCTGCCAGCGCCGCCAGGGATGACGCCTGGGGCAGCGGCGGCAGGTACAGGCTGGTCAGATGATCAATCTGCGCACTCCGGTCAATGGCGTACAGAGGGATATGCTCCACCACTTCATCCGCATTCCCGGCAGCGTGAATCAGGGTGACGGGATGTTCGTCCGGGTAAAGGCGGTTAAGCAGCAACTTCAGTTCCCCGGCCAGGAGACGGCTGTACACCTGCCCCAACAACGCGGGATAGTCGGGGTTGAGGGGCGGGTACAGATATTGGGTCAGTTCGATGGCGTCAAATAGCTGCAACCCGTCCAGCCCGTCGGCTCGCACGGCCGTTAATACCGGTTCCACATAACTCAAGCCTACCACTATACGAACAGGCACACCTTCTGCCTCCGCCAGTTCCACCAGCCGCGTCACGGTAGATTCCCCCACAAAGGGATGCCCCGGCACGGCGTAGATAATGTCCTGATTACGGCCGTCTGCCAGCAGCGTCGTCACAATCTGCTCGTAAACGGCAGCAAAAGAGTCAGCCGTATCGTACAAATCATCAAAGCTCACCCGCGCCACCCCGTCCGGCAAATCAGCCACTGCCGGATGGCGCATAGTGCGCAGATACACCTTTTCTGCCCCGGCCAAAATCTCCCAAGCTTCCCGCGTCAGAAAACGGCCGTCGCCCGGCCCCAAACCCACAATCATAATCCCCATCAGCTTTACATTCTCCCCAAGAAAAAAGGCGAGTCTGGGGACTCGCCTCTGGTAATAAACAGTATGCGCAACACGCCTTCACGCATCACACCCGAAATTTTAACGAATATCGCCTAACGCTTGGTATACGTCGGAGCCTTACGCGCCCGTTTCAAACCA
>JALUPA010000103.1 GCA_027054335.1 Ardenticatenaceae bacterium | reverse complement strand
GTATTTTTTTTTAATATCCACTGCCTGCACGGGGCTAAAATACCTGTGCCCGCACTCCCCTTTCCTGCGAGCTTGCTTGGATATCACATCCCGGACAGCAAAGTAAAATCATAAGGCCTGTAGCGCTGGCATTTTGCTTTGGTGGCCGGGATGCTCCGGGGTTGAAGGGGTGGAAGACCCCTTGGCCTGCGCCAAGGCTTCGGCCAACAAGGCTTGGCCTTGCGGGCTGGGTCAGGTAAAACCTGCCGGCCTTTGCGGGCTAATCGGCTGGGCAATGGCTGCAATGAACGGAGCTTGCGGAGTGGGTTGCGGACATTGACCAAGCTTCAGCGAGCCGCCCGCGAGTGCGAGGGAGGCCTGCCGGGAGAACCCGCCAACTGGCGGGGGCCGGCAGTGCCCCGGCACGGACATACCCCTATAAAATCATCTAAAACCCATGGCCGGCCGGGGGTACCGACCGAGCCCGCAGGCGAGCACAAACAAGGGCTGTGGGTGGATGCGTTGCGGCTGAACGTAATGAAGCGGTAGCGTAATGAAGTAAAGCGGCATAAGCAGACACAGGAACAGCCGTGAGGACTGACAGAGGAACGCAAGAACCATGACAGGCTGCGAGGTACGAGCACCCGCAGGGCGGTGTAGCTTCCCGGCACGCCTTAATAAATAAACAACTTGTGGCCGGGATGCTGCAACGGCCTGGCGTGGTTCTTTGCTGACGAGGGAAGGACGAACACCGCTTTACCGCCCCGAGGTAGCACGAGGGGCGTGCCGCCTCAAGCGGCAAAAACCGGGACGGGCTTTGGCGGTTGGTTGGCCTTTGACAGGGATGGATCACCCCAGCGGATGGAACTGCTGAACTTCTTCCTGTAGCCCTTCCATGTCATTCTGCAGATAACCTTCCGTGCTGCTGATGTAGCGGTGGCCGGCCAGGTACTGGGCTTTTCTCAGGTTGTACATTTTCACCCATTTTGTAATTACCGAAGCCCTGATCTGCTTAGCGTTTTTCACCTGCGGGTTGATCTTGCGCACCTTGATCATCAGTTGGGTCATCATGTTGCTCAGTCCGCCAGCTGGCGGATTGCCGCCTTCATTGATAAACAACCGGTCGGTTTGCTGCTTCTGCCGGCTTTTCCTTTTGGGTGGCATTTCCAGGATTTCATTTCTGGTTTTCAGCACATAGTCATACATATCCATTACCTGATGGGCTTCCAGGTTCATCATTCTTGTATTCCGGTTGATCCCACCGGGAACGTCTATTTTCCCTTCCCTTAATTTGATGTGTTGCACTTCAAGCCTGGCCAGCTCTGCCGTTTGCAGGCCCTGGTAAACCAGCAGCCCCAGCATTACTTTGTTTCTTCGATCTCTGTGGGTTCCTACTGGATATTGATTGTAAAGCGCATGCAGCTCGTGCGGTTGCAGGATGTGGTAAAGCACCTTTCGTTTCACGCCCTTTACTTCCACCCCCAACACCGGATTGGCCGCTATCCGCCCTTCTTCTTCCAGATAATTGTAGTAGTGTTTAACCGTGTTAATGTAATGCTGGACCGTGCGTTGGCTGGCGCCCCTGTTGCTGCAGTACTTCATAAACCCCAGCAAGTCCCGGTAGCTGACCTGCTCCGGTTCCATGTGCACTGTTTCCAGCCATTTCAGGTAAAGGTTGATGGTTATCCTGACCGTCCTTAATGTGCTGCGGCTGAACTGCCGTTTCTTCAGATAGTCGATAAAATCATTCGTCTTCATGGAGTTTACCGG
>JALUPA010000102.1 GCA_027054335.1 Ardenticatenaceae bacterium | reverse complement strand
TCTCCCGCCCATCTCGCCCCGATTTCGGCCATATGCGGGGCGAGATGGCGCGGAATAACGTTTTTTTGTTTGACCAAGGCCGTTCCGCGCCATCCCGCCCCTACCAAACATCTCGGTGTTTTGTGGCTTCTTTGCCTGATTTTTCTTACAATGGGACTGTTGGAGGTTCATATGATCGTCAAAGTGGGTTCCAAAGGGCAAGTAACCATTCCCAAATCAATCAGAAAACGACTGAGCGTTAAACCGGGCGACAATTTATCTCTGGCTGTTATTCCAAATGGTATTGTCATCCGGCCTGTTTCCATTTTTGATCTGGTTGGCAGCGTGCCAGTTCCACCGGAAGGCCCTTATACCGTTGCCGGGTTAAGAGAAACGGCCGTAACCCACATCTTGGAACGAAACCAACCACTGAAAACTGAACACTGACCACTGCTCACTCATCCCGTCGCCTCATGCACGTAATCCACCAGGCGGCGCACGTTGTCTACCGGCACGTTGGGGAAGATGCCGTGTCCCAGGTTGAAGATGTGTCCGGCACGGCCGTCAGCCCGGCGCAGCACGTCATCCACCTTTTCCTTTAACACCGGCCACGGCGTCAGCAAAGCCACCGGGTCCAGATTGCCCTGAATCGCCCGGTCATAGCCGATTTTGGCCCAGGCCATATCCAGCGGCAGCCGCCAATCCACGCCGATCACGTCCCCGCCGCAGGCTGCCACTTCGTCCAGGTACACGGCCGTACCCGTGCTGAAGTTAATCGTGGGGACGCCCGCCTGGGCTACCTTCTCAAAAATCAGCTTGTTGTACGGCTGAATGTATTTGACATAATCCAGCAAACCCAACGCCAGTCCGGCCCAGGAATCAAACACCTGCAAGGCTGACGCTCCCGCTGCCGCCTGCGCCAACAGATAATCCGCCTGCACCACCGCCAGCTTACGCATCAACTCGTCCCAGGCGGCCGGTTCCGTATACATCAACGCCTTCGTCTTAGCGTAAGTTTTAGAGCCGCCTCCCTCGATAGCGTAGCTGGCCAGGGTAAACGGCGCGCCGCAAAAGCCAATCAGGGGGATACCACGCGGGGTCAATTCGGCCGTGGCCAGACGGATAGCGTCCAGCGTCGGCTGCATATTTTCCGCCGGGGACGGCACGCGCAGCCGCTCAATGTCCGCCGCCGAGGTAATTGGGTTGTGGATCACCGGCCCTTCTCCCTTGACAAACTCCAAATCCAGCCCCATGCCGATCAGCGGCGGCAAAATGTCGGAAAAAATGATGGCCGCATCCAGATTAAAAGCGTTAATCGGCTGCAACGTCACCTCCGCCGCCAGTTCCGGCGTCTGCATCACCTCCAACATGCCGTACTGGGCGCGAATCGCCTGGTATTCTGGCATATACCGCCCCGCCTGCCGCATGAGCCAGATGGGGGTATAAGCCGTCTCCTCCTGCCGACACGCGCGTAAAAATGCCGACGTTTCAGTCAAATCTATTGCGTATTGCGTATTGCGTATCACCTTGTCACCTCTTCACCTTGTCACCTTGTCAGTCAAGCCACCTCGCCGCATCCAGCGCATGATACGTAATAATCAAATCCGCCCCGGCCCGCTTGATGCCGGTCAGCGCTTCCAGAACAACGCGCTGTTCGTCCAGCCAGCCGTTGGCTGCCGCTGCCTTGATCATGGCGTACTCGCCGCTGACGTTGTACGCGGCCAGAGGCAATTCCGGGAAGCGCTCCCGCAGGCGGCGGATAATGTCCAGATAGGGCAGGGCCGGTTTGACCATGAGGAAATCTGCTCCTTCGGCCGCGTCCAGAGCCGCTTCACGCAACGCTTCACGGCCGTTGCCCGGATCCATCTGGTGTGTTTTGCGGTCGCCAAATTTGGGCGCGCCGTCTGCCGCCTCCCGGAATGGGCCGTAGAAAGCGGATGCGTACTTAACGGCGTAAGACATAATAGGGATGCCGCTGAAACCGGCCCCGTCCAGACCGGCGCGGATGGCCGCCACCATGCCGTCCATCATGCCGCTGGGAGCCACCACATCCGCTCCGGCTGCGGCGTGGGAGATGGCGACCTGCGCCAAAATATCCAGCGTGGGGTCGTTGAGGATGGCCCCGGCTGGCGACACCAGGCCGCAATGCCCGTGATCCGTATACTCGCACAGACAAACGTCGGTAATGACGACGAGATCGGGCACGGCCGTTTTAATAGCCCGGATCGCCTGCTGCACAATACCGTCCGGGGCAAAATTTTCCCGGCCCACGGGGTCTTTCTCCGCCGGAAGGCCAAACAAGATCACGGCGGGAACCCCCAGGCTGACGGCCGTTTCCGCCTCCCGAACCGCCTCATCCACCGACAACTGGTAAATACCGGGCATGGAAGCAATCGGCTGACGCACCCCTGCCCCATGCCGCACAAACAGGGGATAAATAAAATCCGCCGCATCCAGCTGCGTCTCCCGCACCATGGCCCGCAGCCCGGCTGAAGCCCGCAAGCGACGCGGCCGTATGGGGGGGGCAGAGGAGCGGGGGAGCGGAGGAGCGGGAGAGAGAGTTGTTGTGTCAGTCATAGTTTTCTCCGAAAGGTGATGCGTGATATGTGAGAAAATTACGCATCACGCATCACGCAAAAAAGCCGCCACACTCGCCACCAATCCATCCAGCGTATACTCATCCGGCATAATCGTGACCGCCAGGCCGGAGGCTCTGGCGGCCTGGGCGGTGGAGGGGCCGATGCAGGCGACGGCCGCCGCACCCTGGGACCGCCCGGCCAGTTTGACGAAGCCCATCACGGCCGTCGGGCTGGTAAAGGTGACGGCTTCGTAACCTTGCGCCAGTTTGGCCAATGCCGCCGGATCAGGCACGGCCGTAATCGTGTCGTACAAAGGCACGTCAAACACATCCGCCCCTTGCTGCCACAGGCGGCGCACAATTGCCAGGCCACCCATCCGGGCGCGGGGCAATAAAACGTGCCGGCCAGTCAAATCCCCCAAACCGGACGCCAGCGCAGTGCCGGTATATTCTTCCGGCATAAAATCCGGCGTCGCGCCATATTCTGCCAGACGTTGGGCGGTAGACGGGCCGATAACGGCCGTGCGCGGTAATTCCAGCGTCAACTCCAATTCCTCCGCCCGGCGAAAGAAAAAATCCACGCCGTTGCTGCTGGTAAAAATCAGCCAGTCGAACATTTCTAGATTTTTCAGGGAGTCGTCCAGAGCGTGGCTGGGCAACGGCCGTAACTGAATTGCAGGAAATAGGATGGGTTCCAGCCCGGCAGCGCGCAGTTTGTCCGCCAACACGCCCGCCTGTTCCTTCCGCCGGGTGACTACCACGCGAGGCCGCTCAGACATGACGCAAAATCTCCCGCGCTCCCCGCGCCAACGCCTCTTCAGCCAGTTCCATGCCCAGGGTACGGCCGTCCATCCCTGTACCCGTCACCCGAATCTGCCGCTTCCCATCCAGCGCGGATACCAGTCCGGTCAAATGCAATGTGCCATTCACCAATTCTGCATAAGCGGCCACTGGCGTGGCACAGCCCCCGCCCAGGCCGTTGAGGAAAGCGCGCTCGGCAGTGACGGCCGCAGCTACATTCGGGTTGTGAATGGCGGCCAGCAGTTCCAGCGTTTGTGTATCGTCGGCGCGGCACTGGACGGCCAATGCGCCCTGCCCCGGCGCGGGCAGCATGGCTGTCAGGGACAAGTATTGGGCGATATGTTCGCCTAATTCCAGACGGGTCACGCCGGCGGCGGCCAAAATAGCGGCGTCGTATTGCCCTTCCGTCACTTTGCGGATGCGGGTTTCCACGTTGCCGCGGATGGAGCGTATCTCCACGTCCGGGCGCAGGCGACGCAGTTGAGCGTGCCGCCGCAAACTGCTGGTTCCCACCACGCCGTCCAGCGGTATATCGTCCAGCGTCAGGCCAATCAGCACGTCGCGCACGTCCGCCCGGCCCACAATCGCACCTAACGTCAGGCCGGGCGCATTTTCCACGGGTAAATCTTTAAGGGAATGGACAGCCAGATGGATACGGCCGTCCCGCAGCGCGCTTTCCAATTCCCAGGTAAACAATCCCTTGCCGCCAATTTGGGGCAAGGGCTGATTCAGTGTCTTGTCCCCTTTGGTTACAAACGGTTCAGTACGGCATTCCAGCCCCGGCCAGGCCGCCTGCAACAGAGAAATGATGTGTTTCGTCTGCCACATAGCCAGACGGGAAGTGCGGGTTCCGATGATGAGGGTGTGGTGGTTCATAATGATGGAGGTAATTGGGTAATTGGTAATTACTCAGTTACCCAATTACTCAATTACCAATCTCCTCCAAGCCAAATAAATCTGAAATAACGGCCGTATACACTCCGGCTTCCTCGTGAGAGGCTTTGTCTTTGAGGCGGATGGTGGGTTCGTGCAAAAGTTTGTTGACCAGGGAGCGGGAGAAAAATTGCAGCTGCTGCCGGGTCTGCGGGTCTACCTCCCCCAGGCGGTGCAGGATGCGATCCATCTCCTGCTGCCGGATTTGCTCCGCTTTTTGGCGCATGTTGACGATCACCGGTTTGACGGACAAAATGCGCCATTGTGCTGTTAAAACGTCCAACTCTTCCTTTACAATGCGCTCCACTTTGGGGATTTCCTGCTGCCGGGCGGCCAGGGCTTTGTCCAGATCACCTTGCAACTGGTCGGCGTCCGTCAGGTGGACGCCGGGGATGCGGGCGGCGGCGGGGTCCACGTCACGGGGTACGGCGATGTCCAGGAGGATGAGGGGGCGGTCGGGGCGTTGGGTGACGGCCGCTGCCACCATTTCGGCCGTAATCACCGCATAGGGCGCGCCAGTGGCGCTGATAACCACGTCCACTTCTGCCAGGGCCGCGGGCAGTTCCGCCCAGGGGCGGGCGACGAGGCCGTGCTTTTGGGCCAAAGCGGCGGCGCGCTGCGGGCTGCGATTGATGAGGGTGATGTTTGCCACCTTCCGGGTGCGCAGCCGCTTGAGCGCCAGTTGCCCCATCTCCCCCAAACCAACAATCAGGCAGTGCCGGCCGGACAAATCTCCCAACGTTTTTTGCGCCTGGGCAATCGCCAGGCTGCTGACGCTCATAGGGTTATGGCTGATGCCGGTTTCGCTGCGGGCGCGTTTGCCGGCGCGGATAGCGCCGCGGAACAGTTCGGTGAGGAGGGGGCCGATGGTTTTGGCGGCTACGGCCGTCATGTAAGCATCCGTTACCTGCCCCAAAATTTGCGGTTCGCCCAATACCAGCGATTCCAGCCCGGCAGCCACGCGGAACAGATGGCTGGCGGCAGCCTGATCGGTGTGGCTGTAGGTATGATCGGCAAAGACGGCCGTTTCCACCCCGGTCAGTTCGCGCAACAAATCCAGCAATCGGGCAGGGGATACAGTCACGCCGGGGATAAATGCGGCGTAAACTTCCACCCGGTTGCAGGTGGACAGGATAACCAGCTCACGCAAATCGGGAAAACGGCCGTTAGCCGGCCACTGCGCCAAAGCCAATCCGTCGCCCGCGCGCGCCAGCTGCTCCCGCACGGCCAGCGGTGCAGTATGGTAATCGAGGCCAATGAGAGTGATGGTTGGATTCATGGGTACTCCTGGTAGTTAGAGATTAGAGATTGGAGATTGGAGATCGCCAACAATCTCTAATCTCTAATCTCTAATCTCCAATCTCCAATCTCCATTTCACATCGCTTGAGAAAAGATGCGTGTTTCCGGTTTATGCCGTCGCAAACGCATATCCAGGGCCATGGCCGCGTTGCGCAGGAACGGCCGTCCCGCTTCCGTCAGGGCCATGCGGCGACCCTCGATTGTTACCAGACCGTCAGTGATTAGTTCCGCCAGATATTCCCGTGCGTCATCTACCTGGGCCTCATCGTGCAAAACGACGACACCCTGGGTCATAAATTGCAAAATCTGCTCCCGCTGCAATTGGTCTTCTTCGCTGAGCAGATGGCCGCGGAA
>JALUPA010000101.1 GCA_027054335.1 Ardenticatenaceae bacterium | reverse complement strand
CCCTTCCGCCGGGTCTGTGCCGGAACCCAGTTCGTCCAGCAAAACCAGAGAGCGGTCATCCACCTGTTCCAGAATGCGGATGATGTTGGTGATGTGCGCCGAGAAAGTGGACAGGCTTTGCTCGATGGACTGCTCGTCGCCAATGTCGGCAAACACGTTGTCAAAGAGGGTCAGACGGGCTTCGACGGCCGGCAACTGCATCCCGGATTGAGCCATCAAAACCATCAACCCCATCGTCTTCAGGCTGACCGTCTTACCGCCGGTATTGGGGCCGGTGATGAGAACGGTGAACACGTCTTCGGGCACAGTCAGGTCAATGGGCACCACTTCATCCGGCGGTAGGAGGGGATGACGCGCGCCCTTAATCCAGACGGTAGACCCTGGATGCAGATTGGGCGGGGGCGGCGTCCATTTTTGCCGCTCATTGGCATGTTTGGGCGGCCGGGGCATCTCAAATTCGCGCCATTCCACAAATTCCGGCTGCACGCCATCGAGCATGGCCGCATAGCGGGCGCGGGCAAAGGTGAGGTCCAGTTCGGCCATACGCTCCACCACGCGCCGGATGCTGTCGCTTTGCCCGGCCACTTTGGCGGACAATTCCTTCAGGACGCGGTTGATTTCGTCCTGTTCCCGAATTTGCAGACTGCGAAATTCGTTATTCAGTTCCACGGTGTGCAGCGGTTCCACCCACAGGGTCGCTCCGGTACCGCTCTGGTCATGGACGATGCCTTTGATGCGCCCTTTGGCGTCGGCGCGCAGGGGCACGACGTAACGGCCGCTGCGCATGGTGATGATGGGCTCTTGCAAATACTGATTCTGGCTGGAGTTGAGCAGTTTTTGCAGCTTATCCTGGATACGGCCGTGTACCACCCGCATCTCTGACCGGATTTTTGCCAGTTTAGGGCTGGCGCTGTCCAGCACCTCGCCCCGGTCGTCAATCGTTTGGCTGACGGCCGTCACCAATCCCGGACATTCCTCAATCAATTCCCCAATCGCCGCCAGCCGGGGAAACTCATCCGCTGCCTTCAACAAAACCCGCTTCAAATTGCGGGCGGCAATAATCGTGCTGCGGATGTCCAGCAGCTCTTCGGCTGGCAGCGTAAAGCCCCGATCTGCATTATCGCAAGCCGGGCGCACATCCTTCGCCCCGCCAATCGTGACGCTGGTGTGCGTATCCAGCAGCAGCCGGGCTTCGGCCGTTTCCGTCTGCCACTGCGCCGCTTCCCACGGGTCAGTCGTCGGCCGCCGGCTGCGGGCCAATTCTTCGCCCGCGCTAAAGCTGGCGTACCCGGCCAGAATGTTCAGAATCTTGTCAAATTCCAGCGTATGTAGTGATTTTTCATCCATAACGGATGATTTTAGCGGGGAATGGAAGGATTGGGTAATTGGAAATTGGGAGATTAGAGATTGCAAACCGTTTACGGCAAATCGCCAATCTCCCAATCTCCAATCTCTAAAACCCTTCCAACTGCGACAAATCGGCCAAACCGTCTGTGAGACGGGTGATGTGCTGCAAGAGGGCCAGACGGTTTTCCCGCACGGCCATAGCCTCAGCCATCACCAGAACCTCGTCAAAAAAGCGGGTGATGGCCGGTTCCATCTGGCGCAGAGAAACGACAAACGTGGTCAGCGTGCCGTCCTGCACTGCCTGTGCTTGTTGATAGGCGGTATACAGGTCGCGCTCCGCATCCAGGGTAAAGTCGTCCGGGCGCAGGTCGTACTGCGTCGTCTCCTTGCGGGTGATGCGCAC
>JALUPA010000100.1 GCA_027054335.1 Ardenticatenaceae bacterium | reverse complement strand
CTCAATTTTCACCGGCGTATTGGAAAGGGTGAAATCGGTGGTCGTACCGTCGCCACTGAATTTGTCGTACACCGGTTCCGCATCAATCAAAAAATATGGGCTCCAGTTGCTCTTGATGGGAATGGTCAGGTTGTTCAAATCCAGCCCACCGGCAATATTGGGAATGTGTTTCAGGATGATGTCAATCAGCAACTCCACGCCAATCAGCGTGGTGCCGTCCCGTTTGTATAGCCGCCGACTAATGAATCCCTTGGGATACGGATCCATCCGCTGCGGAATACCATACTGCCCGCTGGCGCCAATGGTTAAACCCAGCAAGTCGGCAATCTGCCGAATTTCCCCGCCGGTAATGGTCATCTGACCTTCCCATTTCAGGTCGGTCACGTATTCCAGGGACTCATTCCCACCACCCTGGTGGAACACTTCCTCGGTGGATTCGTTGGGTTCCAGCGTTACGTCTTGGATACCCCGTAAATCCTTGAGCGTTATTGGGGCTGCTACTGCCGATGCATTCAGGCCATACTGGTTCAGTATGTACTTCCCCAATACAATTTCTTCTTCCGTTAACTGGCCAATCAGCTTGCTCATAATTTACTCCTTTTGTTCAAACCAACCGGTTTTAAACCGGTACACTCTCTCCTGTCAAAATCTGGCTGTATACGTTCAATTCCCTGCGCCATTCTTTTACGTCTTCGGTGGGCACTTCCCGGTCGCCGATAATCCGCAAATCCCGGAAACCCATCTGGTACAGCGTAACCCCGGTATAACTATCGTTACCCAGGGTCACATCAAACGTATCCGCAGGCAATCCGGGTCGCCGGGCATGGAACAAACTAAACAGTGCGCTGCGGATGATGTTCATCTCCTCCATGCCGCCGTGGGTCTGGTTCAACCAAATGCCAATCTGGAATTCAATTTCCGCGTAAAAGGCGTAATCCGTGTAATCGGTTCCACTAACATTCCGCTGCCCCCAGGTGTTGAACTGGCTCTCAATCATACCAATGGGGTTAAACCCCTCAATCCAGATGTATGGCTTATTCCACCGCCGGAACAGCAATTTATCCGGATAATCCTTAATGAAATCCCAGCTGGTAAAAGGGCTGCCCAGGCTGCGGAAAAAAGCCAGCAGTACCACGCGCATGTCTTCAAATATGTGGTCGCTGCGGATCATCGCAACCCCTCCCCGCGGATTTCGCCTTTAATGGTGTTGCGCAGTTGCATCAAATATTTTTGTTTGTGCAACCGTACCGCATCGCCAATAAACCGGCGTGGCCGCACCCGGCTGGTGCCTTCGTGCACATATACGGCATACCGGGCTACCTTGCTATCCGCAAACACCGCCCACAGTTGCGGGGTAATGCGCCGCATCTTCAGGGAGCGGGCCAGCGTACCCGTTACGCGGGGGATTGGCATCTTCCCTGTTTGCTGGCCACGGAACTTCTGCTTCGGGCCGTAGTGGGGGCCTTTCAGGTTCTTCTGCGCCGCCTTGTAAATATCCTGTGCAATGGCTTTCAAGCCCTTCTGGTACCCCCTGGCCATGGCCCGGCGTACGGCCGCGCTTTTCCCCAGCCACCGGGAAGCATCCACATAGCCCTTCATGCCGTCCTCCGGTATAAGCGGGCGCTTTCGCCCGTGGTTTTGCCGTTGTATTCGTACACCTTCACGTCCCGCACCACGTATTTTTCGCCGTTGTATTCAATGTAGTCCCGCTTTTCATCCATCCCCTGAAAACTGATGCGGTTTAAACTGGCA
>JALUPA010000099.1 GCA_027054335.1 Ardenticatenaceae bacterium | reverse complement strand
CGGCAAGACGAAATGGAGATGTTGTTTGAAGCCTTTACCAGAGCGACGGCCGGCAGGGAATCTGGTCAGGGAAGCGGCCTGGGGCTGGCTCTCAGCCGCCAGTTTGTTCAGTTAATGGGCGGGGACATTACGGTGCGTAATGCGCAGAATGAGCCGGGACATGGCGCCATTTTCCAGTTTCACATTCGGGTGCAGCCGATTACGGCCGTATCTCCCGCCACCCCCTACATCTTGCCAGAAATCATCGGTCTACATGGAGAACAGCCAGACTACCGCATATTGATTGTAGATGACCGTAGAGAAAACCGCCGCCTGCTGGCTGAATTTCTGCAATCTTTGGGCTTTTTGGTGAAAGAAGGGCAGAATGGGGCCGAAGGTCTGGTACTATGGGAAATGTGGCAGCCGGATGCTATCCTGATGGATATGCAAATGCCGGAAATGGACGGCTATGAGGCCACCCGGCAGATCAAGCTGCCCGGAAATGGCCGGCAGCCCGTAATCATTGCCATGACGCCCAGCGCTTTTGCCGACGAGCGAGAAGAAATTCTAGCTGCGGGATGTGACGACCTTATTCGCAAGCCCATACAAAATCGGGAATTGATCGCGGTCTTGCAGCGCCACCTTCCCCTTAATTTCCGCTATGCTCAGCCTACAAGTGAAGCCGGCGTCACGCTGTCCGAAGACCTTGTGAAATTACCCCCGCTCGTGCGCCAAAATCTAAAAACAGCCGTCACCCGCGCCGATATGGTGATGATTGACCAGGCCATTCAAGACATTCAACCGAAAAACCCCCAATTGGCTGCCAACCTGCAAAAGCTGGCTGATGATTTTGAGTACGATACAATATTGACATCATTAAAAGCGGTAGAACAGCAAATATGAGCCAACAGCAATCAGCCACCAGGCAGGCCAGCATCCTCATAGTAGATGATACACCAGATAATTTACGCCTCTTAAGCAACATTTTGGGCCGCGCCGGGTACCGCATCAGGGCCGCCAGAAACGGCCGTATCGCCCTGACTTCCGCCCAAGCCATACCCCCCGACCTTATCCTGCTGGATATTATGATGCCCGATTTAGATGGCTTCGACGTCTGCCGCCGCCTCAAAGCAAGCGAACAAACCCGGCATATTCCCATTATCTTCATCAGTGCCCTGGACGATGTACAAAACATCGTCAAATCCTTTTCTCTGGGCGGTATAGACTACATTACCAAGCCCTTCCAGGCTGAAGAAGTGCTGGCCCGTGTTAACAGCCATGTTGCCCTGCACCGTTTACAAAATAATCTAAAAGAACAAGTAGCTGAGTTGGACGCCTTCGCCCATACTGTAGCCCATGACCTGAAAAACCCCCTGGCCTTCATCGCCGGCCTTGCCGAATATATTCAACTGGAATACGCTGACAACAGCCCGGAAGGGCTGCTGGAACTGCTGCAAAAAATCGAGGATGCCGGCCACCGGGGTATCAACATTATTGACGCCCTGCTCCTTTTAGCCAGCATCCGCAAAGAAGATGTCGTACCGATACCAGTGGATATGGCCCCCATTGTTGCCCACGCTCGGGACAGACTGGCCCACATGATACATGAATATCAAGGCAAACTAATCCTGCCCACCCAATGGCCTCTGGCTTACGGACACAGCGCCTGGATTGAAGAAGTGTGGGTAAATTATCTGAGCAACGGCTTGAAATATGGGGGGTGTCCGCCCCGGATTGAACTGGGGGCGGAAGAACAAACTGAGGGCATGGTGCGCTTCTGGGTGAAAGATAATGGCCCCGGCATACCAGTGGAAAAACAAACGATCCTCTTTACCGAATTTGGCCGCTTGAATCAATTGCGTATCGAAGGGTATGGGTTGGGGCTGTCCATCGTGCAGCGTATCGTGCATAAATTGGGGGGGCAGGTAGGCGTTTTCAGTCAGCCGGGCGAAGGGAGTTTATTTTATTTTGATTTGCCCGCAGTCGAAGCCAGTTAGACAAAGGATAGTCATCATTTGGGCCAAACCTGTAGGGCGATTTTGCAAAATCGCCCTACATGAGCAAAACGATGACCATCCCCAAAACATGAATGGTAAGAAAGAGGAAAAACAGGCAATTGACAGCTAAAAGGGGCTGGCTATAATTGCCCGGCTTAACAAAAAATTTCAATACTTTCAGGTGTACCGTGAACAAAAACACAATTTTCTGGATTCTGACAGCCGGAGCCGTCACTCTTCTGTTGCTGATGTTGGACACAACAATAAGCAACCATTTTCTCAGCCGGGATGCAGCTGCGGAAGAAACCAACTTTTCTTATCTGCCCGTAGTTCTTTCTCCCAAAATATATCCCGTTCCGCAGGTATCCGGAACGATTACCCTGTCTGGCGCACTCTGTCCCAATGATGCCGCCTATAATGCAAAAGACGATCTCTGGTACGTGCTGAATACAGGCAGCAGCGACGTTTCCATTGTGCGAAATGAGCAATGGGCAGGCAATGTGTGGGTGGGCGGCCGGCCAACGGCCGTAGACGTGAACCAAACCACAGGCTACGCTTACGTGACCAACCTGCCGGAACCGGCCCCGCCAGCCAGCGTCTTGCCCAACGCCAACGGGTTACGGCCGTGCGGCGACCCCAACGGGGCAGGCAGAGACCCGGCCTGTATCTCCGTGTTTGACGGTAGCAATCGCCTTGTGCAATATGACGCCCGTTACGAACCATTTGCCGTCAAAATACACCCGGCCACCGGCATTGCCTACGCCACCGATCTGGACAGCGTCGCTTATCTACTGGATGGCAGTAATTTAACCGCAGAAGTACGCCTGGAAACGGCCGGAGACGGCATAAGCGGCTGGCCGCTTTCAATCGTCCACGACCCTGTTACCAATCTCACCTATATTATGAGCTGGGAACTGGGCAACATTTACGTTATGGACCAGACAGTAGTAACTGACAGTTTTTCTTACCGTGGCTGGGGCGGCTATGATATAGCCCTGGACGTCAAAAACGGTTATTTTTATATTGCCAATTCTGAAACCGACGTAGATGGCAGACCAACCAATAACATCTCCATTCTCCAACGAGGCTCACAAACGGCCACACCCGTCTGGACAGCCGCCTACTCTCAATACGTGGCCGTCAACCAAACAACGGGCTTTGCCTACGTCACCAATCCGGCGGATCAAACCGTTACCATTTTGCAGAACGGAGCTGTTGTAAAAACAGTTTCCGTGCAAAAGGACTGGACTGACTTCGCAGAACCTTTTGACGTAGAGGTCAACCAGGAAAGCGGCTACGCATTTGTCACTTTAACGAACGTCAATGAGGTGTTGGTTTTCCAGGATGCCGACATTGTAGCCCGGCTGCCTGCTGGCCGGCGGCCTTTTGCCGTGGGTACGGACAATGTAAACGGTATTACTTATATTATCAATCGCAACTCCAAAACGTCATATGACGATCTGCAACGGCCGTATGAAGAATGCCTGCTCGACCCCACCATTACCATTCTTCGGTAAGAAAACAGGAGCGATATGGACGTCCCCCGCTTTCAAGTGCAAAACCTGTCGCTGGAGCGCAACGGCCGTCCTGTATTATGCAATGTTAATATGGTTGTAGCCGCCGGGGAAATTGTTTGCCTGCTCGGCCCCAGCGGCAGTGGTAAAAGCAGTCTGCTCCGCTGCCTGAACCGGCTGACTGAACCGCCGCCGCAAACCATATTTCTCGACGGCCAGGATATTACCACAATAGATGTTTTGGCTCTGCGCCGCCGGGTAGGCATGGTTTTTCAGAAACCGGCCCTGTTCCCCGGCACAGTCGCCGAAAATATTGCTTACGGGCCGCAGCTAGACGGCCGTATCCTGACCCCCGACGAAATTGCCACCCTGCTAGCCCTGGCCGACCTGCCCCCCGAATATGCCCAACGACCTACCAGCGAATTGTCCGGTGGTGAAGCCCAACGTGTTTCCATTGCCCGCACCCTGGCCAACCGCCCCAACTCTCTTCTCCTGGACGAACCAACCAGCGCCCTGGACCCGGCAGCCCGCCGCCACGTGCGAGAAACCATTGAGAAATTGCGGCAGAAATTAGGTCTGACAGTCATCTGGGTGACGCATTACATGGAAGAGGTACGGGAAGTGGCTGACCGGGTCTATTTGCTCCTGGACGGCCGTATCGCCGATGAAGGCGACCCCCAACACCTGCTAGGCCCCAACAGCCACCACATAACCGCCGAATTTGCTGCCGGCCATCTTGAGTAAATATGATAGCTGGTGCTTAGTACCAACTACCGACCACCAGCGGCTAAGGAGTCCCCATGCTAGAAAATATCCCCCTCGATCAACTTTCCCGCATACTGGCGGCCCTGGCATTGGTATTTTTAGCGGCGATCATTTCCCGTTGGCAAAAACTGGACTTGGAAAAGGATATTTTAACAGCATCTGTCCGGGCCTTTATTCAGCTTATCGCCATCGGCTATGCCCTTAACCTGATTTTTGACATTGACAACCCGCCCGCTATCTTGTTTTTGTTAACAGTGATGACCTTGATTGCCGGGTATACCGCCGGAAAACGAGGCCGGGGCGTGCCTCATTCAGGCCGGGTGGCCTTGCTGTCCATCAGCTTTGGCGCAGCACTGACTCTGGGACTGCTGGTAGGGTTGGGAGTATTTGAGTTTACCGCCCAGCAAATTATCCCTATTGCCGGGATGGTAATTGGCAACTCGATGAATGTCTGTTCATTGGTGATGGGCCGGGTGCGGGATGAGGTAAACGGCCGTGCCCCGGAAATAGAAGCGGCGCTGGCCCTGGGCGCTACCGGACGTCAGGCAGCCCACATCTACCTGCGTGCTGCCTTGCACGCCGGTATGACCCCCATCGTAGACAGCACCAAGACGGTCGGCTTGATCCAACTGCCCGGCGCAATGACCGGCATGATTCTGGCCGGCGCTTCACCGCTGGAGGCGGTACAGTTGCAAATCATCGTCATGTACATGCTCATCGGGGCAGCAGCCTTCACCGGGCTGGCAACAGTCTGGCTGACGTACCGCCAATTCTTCACGGCCAACCAGCAGTTAACCCTGCCTTCGTCATAAAATGACCACAATTAATGAAATCGTGAAACTTGTGCCTGCCTGGCAAGGCAAAGAAGTCTCCATCGAGCCTCTTTCCGGTGGACTTACTAACAATAATTTCAAAATTATTGTGGATGGGTCTTCGTTTTTCGTTTCGCTCTCTGGTCACAATTCACAGTTGTTGGGGGTAGATTGGTATAATAAATTCTACAATGCCAGGCTATGTGGAGAGGCGGGTCTATCGCCAAAGGTTGTGCGGCAGTTCCCCCGGCAAAAAGCAGTTGTGCTGGAATTTCTCCCCCTGACCCTTTGTTCAGTTGAGTCGCTGCACAGCGAAAGTGGACAGCGACGTCTCGTTCATACGCTAAAGCAGATGCACGGCGGCCCTGCTTTTTGGCAAGAGTTTGACATGTTCCGCTTGATTCAGTTTTATGTGGCGACTATTCGAGAACGAGGGTTTGCCCTACCTGCGAGCTATGCTGCCTACAAAGAACAGATTGAGGAAACAGGGAAAGCATTGGCCCCATACCGAAAGCAGCTTGTACCTTGTCACAATGATCTGACGCCAGAGAATTTAATGGATGATGGTAAGCGCGTTTTTCTGCTCGACTTTGACTACAGCGGCAACAATGATCCCTGCTTTGATTTGAGTAGTATCAGCGTAGAAGCCGGATACGATAACGCCCAAGTGAGACAACTGGCAAAGGCCTACTTTGGTCTGATAGATGAGCAGATCATCGCTCGAATCCATTTACATGGCATTCTGGGTGATGTGGGCTGGTCGCTGTGGTCGGTGATCCAGGCAAAGATTTCGGACATTGATTTCGATTTCCCAGAATACGGTTTGATGCGCTGGGGCCGGGCCAGTGAGAAAATGACGTCAAGAGAATTTGACGGGTGGCTGCAACACGTAAAGACAAAAACGTCCAGGAATAAATCTTGAAGGAACATCTTGAGCGCTGTCGCTGTTTTGTCACGGACTCCGTAATAAAGCCGGCGGCAATGGCAGCTCATAACTGTCACGGCCGTTCCCCAGGGGCAGCCGTTCACCCGTTTGCAGCAGGTAAACACCAACGCGCCAGCGGGCAGCGGCTGGATTGCTCATTTCTATCTGTTTCACGTCGCCAACTATCTCCCCCACGTCCCAAATGGAGGTAGGATAAGCGCCATTTTGTGGTTGGCTGTCGGCCTGGGCCAGCAAGTTACCCGCGCCATCCAGCAGGTGGATGAAGGTGGTGTAATCTTCAGTCATGTCGGCCAAAGCCTGCCAGTACAGGGTGATAGTCCCGTCCGGGCGCAACTCATAGCCGGTGAGCGCCAGTTTGCCGGCAAAGTTGGCGTCACTGACGGGGTATGGCGGTCGGGGCTGATACGGCCGTAACGGAGCCACCTTTACCACACCCACATCCCGCCATTCTCCCGCCGCGCCGGCTTGCACAATCGCCCGCACCGGTTCCGCATCCGCCACAATGGGCAGATCAAACTGCGTTTCCCACACAGCCCCCTGTCCCCAGGATAATTCGGCTGCGGCCTGGCTCAAGATACGGCCGTTGCGTCCCACCACCCGCGCTCCAACCGGCTGTGATTCCACCGCAGCCTGCCCGTAAAAAGACAACGCCACCGGCAGTGTTTCTCCAGGTTTGATAGTGGCGGGAAATACGGCCGTTTCCACCGCCGCCCCCGGCAAAGCCACGCAAACACGGGGCAAAGCTATATCCGGTTGAAAAAGCTGCGGCCGCGCATAAGCCGGGCGAATTAAAAATACCAAACTGCCCAACGCCAACAAAAACAACCCCGCCCCCACCCCAAAAGCTATCCGCCTACCGGTCACCGGCCACCGATTACCGATTATCGAAACCACGCCCAACGCCAGCAGCGCCGCCACCGAAGCAGCCACGCCATACGCCAGCCGCCCCTGATAACCTGACCAATTGATCGTCTGAATGTAACGCAGTAACGACACGTAAATGGCCGCCACTGCCAAAATGTTAAAAATAATGGCGATTTGCTCAGGCTGGAGGCGCAACGGCCGTTTAGCCTCCAGTCTCCATCCTCTAATCTCCCCAAACAAGCCGGCAATTCCCACCAGCACAAGCAGTAAAATCCCCCCATACGCCCAGCCCGGCAGTTGAATCTTCAGCCAGCCAAACCAGCCCCAGTAAGATTGAAAATGGATACGGGCAAAATCCAGCAAATCTGCCGCGGTAAATGGCGCGGTCCGCAGCACTTCCGATCCCTTCACCTGCAAATGCACTGCCCAGGCCAACGGATCGCCATAAAGCGCGTTGGCCCGCCAATACCACCAGCCGGAAATGAGGAACGGCAGCAGGAGAACAAGCAAAAGGTGTAGTGCGTGATGCGCGATACGTGCGGCGTGAGGGGCAGCGGAAGAAAAACTACTTGCCGCTGACCGATGACCGATTACCAGATAGCGGGGAGTGAGCGCGGGCAGGATAGCCGCCACAATTGCCAACGGCCAAAGAGCCAGGAGAGCAAATTTTGTCAGCAGGGCCAGACCCATGAGCAGCCCCAGCCAAACAAAGCGGGGCCATGTGGGCCGGAGGGCGGCTGCCGCCACTCCATACACAATGGCCGCCCCCAGCAAGGCCATCAACACGTCATTGTTGACGCTGGCTGTCATAAAAACAAACTGGGGATTGAAGGCCAAGAACGCCGCTGCCAGCAAAGCCACATACGGCCGTTGCGGAGCCATTTGTCGCCCCAGTTTATACGCCAGACAGACAGTCATAGCTCCCATCAACACAGAAATCAATCTGGCTATGCGAAAAGAAAGATAGCTGTTACTCCAGAAATCCTGCTCAGTCTCGTTGTGCAAGTAAAAATTGGCCCGACCCTCACCCGGTATAAAGGTATAGCAGGCGTTCAAGGGAAAATCGGCCTTTTCTGTCATCGGAAAGAAGCCGCTCAAAGCCGCTTCCACCAGATAATACAATGGCGGCTGATTCGCCTCTATCGTCACATTATCTTCAGCCGCCGGCTGCATGATGGGAAAAGAGCGCGTCTCTACCAGATGGCGCACGTACAAAATGTGGTCAATTTCGTCCGGCGCTTCACCCAGCGGCACAACAAGGGAGTAGGCCGTCCCCAGAAGCAGGTACAGGCCAATGATTAAGGCCAGCCAGCGCTGGACAGGCTTCTTAATCATGCTTTTTCCATCCGTAAAAAAGCAAACCAACGGCCAGCAGCAAAGTCAAGCCGCTGAAAATCGCTCCTACGACAAAATCAAACGGCAAAAAGGAGAAAACGACTGTATGCTCTCCGGCAGGAACGGCCGTTGCCCGCACCACAGAATTAGCCCGGTACACGGCCGTATCCGCCCCATCCACCTGCGCCCGCCAACCGGGATAATACGTATCCGCCAGCACCAGCCAGCCAGGGGCGTCCAGATTCGTCTGGATAACCACCCGATTCAAGCCGTACTCCGTAATTTCGGCGCTTCCCTGACCACCGACCCCAGGCAGCGCCACAGGGTCTGCTTCCAGAATAACCAGTTCGTCCAGCCGATCCGCATTTTGCTGTACCAGCGCCAACGCTGCTGCGCCGTCTACGGCCGTCATCGCCTGCGGCACGACGTAAGCGCGAGGGAAATACCCCTCATTCAGATACACCTTCGTCTTACCCGCCTCGTACACCAGCTTTGGCCGGGGCAAATAGTAGGAGCGGAAAGCCAGCCCCGCCCCGGATGCGCCCGCTTCTGCCACACCCTCTCCGGCAAATTCGGCCGTCAACAAAAATTCCCGCCCCCAATCCGACGGGAACGCGCCAAAGAAAAATGATGCCCAGCCATCACTCAATGGCTGGCTGACGTCCCAATCTGCACGAGCCAATTCCTGACGACCGTCCGGGGTGAACACGCGCACAGTTACCTTGCCGGCCGCGCCATCTGCCACGCGCAGGGGCAAGTCAATCCGGTGCAGCCCGGCGTCCGGCATGGTGATTGGTTGGGAAACGGCCGTCTCCCCCAACGATAACCAGCCATCCCCTACTTCCTGCGCCGGGCCGGGAACTGGCTGCTCCGCATACCAGTCACTAATCGTCACCACATACTTCAAATTCACCGCATCCAGCAAAGGAGACTCCAGGCCGCGCAGGGGCATCAGCTCCCGCTCAAAGTAGATCGCCTCCGCCCCCTCGGCCGCGCCGATGTAAGCCACCCAACGCTGCAAAATGGCCGGTTCGTAACCGCTGACCGCTTCCAGCCGGTCTTGCAGGAAGGAGTTGGGCGGGTAAGCCACGCCTTGCGGCAAAGTGGCAATGCGGAAGGGTTCGGGATCGCTGCGCAGGAAGACGGCCGTTTCCGTTTCCGGGTACAAATCAGCTATGTTCCCCACCGTGTTGTAATCGTATCCTGCCCAGAACAGATCAACCGCCAGCCACAAGACGACAAGCAGGGCAAACGGCCGTATTCCCAACCAGCCATACAACCGTCCCAACAGCAGCAGCAAAGCCACCGCAAAAGAGACGCCAAACCAAAGCAAATCACCCGGCAGCGTGGGCAAATCCGGCTGGTAAAACCACAAATAACCGGCCAGCACCGCCAGTAAAAACACGGCGGTCAGGATGATGGCCCCAAAGGCGGTCGTTCCTTTACGGCCGTCAAGCGCCGCTTCATCCAACAGGGCGTCCAACCCTATGGCAGCCAATACGGACGCCGCAAACACAACTACCGTTACCGCCCGGCTGGGCCAGAGGCCGTTGAATACAGGCAGGACGTAAAGCAGGCCGTACACCGGTGTGCCCCAGGCCCACAGCAGCCCCAACCCACCCCAACTGAGGTAGAACCAGGTAACGGCCGTGCGCCGCAGCGCCGCCGCCAATACGACCAAAAAGAGGGGCAAGATACCCAGGTAAAAAGTAATTTCGTTGTAATTGGTGCGCCCCCACCAATTTTTGTGGCTGGGATTGCCAAAAAAATCGGGAACCAGAGCCACGACTGCCCATTCTTTCAGACCCAAACTGAGCGCCTGGCTGAAGCTGAACGCCTGCCGGTGTCCCTGGCGCAAGTAATTGAAGGCGGGCAATACTTGAATTAAACTCAAGCCGATTCCCACACCAAAGAAGGTTGCGGCGGTTCCCAAAATCATTTTTGCCGCCTGTTTATCCCCCTGCCGGTATGATTGGATCAGCAGCGGCCCCATACGCCCCAACCAGTAAACGGCCGTGGTCATACTGCCATACAACGCCCAATTCCAATGCCCCCCCAGCCAGGGAATGGCAAAGGCGATACCGCCAAAAACAGAGGATCGGAGATTGGAGATTGAAAATTGGCCGTTTTCTCTCAATCTCCATTCTCCAGTCTCCAATCTCATTTTTTCAATAAAGTACAATTGCAGCGGCAGCCAGATGACGGCCGCCTGAACTACCTGCCATTCCAGCCAGACCACCATCATGCCGTTAAACAGAAAGAGAATAGCGCCGGCCAAAGCAGACAGCGACCGTAACCGGATCAATCGCAAATAGGCAAACATGAACAGCCCACCCAACGCCATTTGCAGCAAGATGACCAGGTCTACGGCCGTCACCGGGGGCAGCGCGTAGTACAAAAGGGAAAGAGGATAAAACAAACCGGCCTGGGTGTTGTACGTCAGGGGATAACCGGACAGGACATACGGGTTCCACAAGGGGAAAACACCTTGCTTGATCTGCTCTGCGGCAAAAGCCTTCACCGGATAGATGTAGTCAATGACGTCCGTGATGAGGGGATTATGCACGTCAACCGGCTGGCCTGGCTGCTGCCAGGGCGGCCAAACCTGCACCACCACATCCAGCGGCAGCAGCACTTTACCCGGCAAAAGAGCCTGTCCCAAAAACAGGAAGATAAGCAGACCCAATGCCGCCAACGCCAGCCAATCGCCGGAAGAATTCGTCAATCCTTTCTTGAGTGATTTCACAAGGGGAAAACGATAACGCAAACGGCCGTAGTTGCCAACTTGAGACTGGACAGATTTTTGCCGTCTGTCAGGTCTGCGCCAGCCACCATTCTTTCAGATCGTGCATTCCCTGAGCGTTGAGTTTGTGACCAATGTCGTATTCCCGGTAATCGAGAGATGCGCCGAGGGCGCGTATGGCGTCGGCGCTGGCGCGGGCGGTGGGCAGAGGGACGCGCTCATCCTGCGTTCCGGCAGCCATAAAGACAGGCAAACCCCGCAAAGCGTTTGGGGGGATGGGTCTTTGGGCAGGCAAGGGCATGAAACCGACCAGACTAGCGATAGCCTGAATCCAGCCGGGATGGTGTACGGCCGTCGCCCAAGCCGCTGCCGCTCCCTGGCTGAATCCCATCAGATGAATCCGGCGCAAATCGGCATTGTACAATGAAGGCAGGGCATGGATAAAGCGGGTAATGGCGGTAACGGCCGTATCAAACTGCTCCAACGTGGGCCATTCCTGGGGGGCGCGCGGCTGCCAGCTAAAACGGCCGTCTCCTTCCTGGGCAATGCCCCTGGGAGCCACGATGAGCCAGCCAGAGGGCAGCGCGCGGGCAAAAATCCACATCACATCTTCATTGCCCCAGTAACCATGCAGGAGTACGGCCGTGGGGTGCGGGCCAGGGTCAGCCGGAGACAATACCCGGTGTACCAGCCCAGCCTGGGGCAGCGCCGGGCCGCAATCAACCAACGTAGGTTTATTGTTCATGGGGATACTGTAGCATAAACTACTCAGCGGGTAAAAAAAGGAGGTGGCAGACTAACGGGCGTTAGTCTGACCACCTCTGGGGGGGGAGCCAAAAAAAGTATATCACCCTTCAGTACCATAGTCAATAACATATTTGATCCAAATTTACCCCCCTCGCTTACCCCCTCGCTTACCCCCCTCGTTCCACGCTCCGCGTGGAATGCTCTTGCCGGACGCTCCGCGTCGCGTGGACGCAGAGCGTCCGGGCAGGCATTCCCACGTAGAACGTGGGAACGAGAAGGGGCGAGAAGGGGAAGAAACGGTTACCACCTATTTGTAAATGTGTCGTTTTGCTCGATACGTTGTACTCTTGTGATAATATGCAGTTGACATTGGAAAATATCCGAAAATCATTTGACGGGCAGCCGGTTTTACGGGGGATTTCTCTGACGATAGCCGGTGGAGAAGTGCTGGTACTGCTGGGGCCGAGCGGCTGCGGCAAGACGACACTGTTACGCATTATTGCCGGACTGGAAACGCCAGATAACGGCCGTATCCGCTACAACGACCAGGACATCACCCAACTGGCCCCCTACAAGCGTAACTTTGGTTTTGTTTTTCAGGATTACGCCCTCTTCCCCCATAAAAATGTGGCCGAAAACGTCGCCTTTGGCCTGCGGATGCACCACTGGGACAAACCCCGAATTGTCCAACGAGTCACAGAAGTGTTGGCCCTGGTGGGATTGACCGGTTACGAGTCGCGTCCTATTCACGAACTGTCCGGCGGGGAACAGCAGCGGGTAGCGTTGGCCCGCTCTCTGGCCCCCGCACCGCGCCTGCTGCTGCTGGATGAACCGCTGGGGGCGCTGGATCGGGCGCTACGGGAGCGGCTGATGCTGGAACTGCGGGGCATTCTCAAGCAGGCCGGCGGCTTGTTGGGCCGGCCGGAAGGGATGACGGCCGTCTACGTAACGCACGATCAGGCGGAAGCCTTTGCCATCGCCGATAAAGTAGTCGTAATGCGGCACGGCCGTGCCGAGCAAATCGGCCCACCGCACGACCTGTACCGCCAACCCCGCACCCCCTTCGTCGCCCGCTTCCTGGGGATGGCAAATATCCTGAGCGGAGAAGTTGTTTCCTTATCACCCTGCCTTGTTCGCACAGAGATTGGAGAATTAGAGATTGAAGGTCAGGCCAGCCACCCCTCGCCAATCGCCAATCGCCAATCTTTCAATATCTTGATCCGCCCGGAAGCGGCCCGGTTTGACGAGAATGAGGTCAATGAGATACACGGCCGTCTCCAGGACGTTTCCTTTCGCGGCCGATACCAGATTATCACCGTGGCTTTGGGGAATAAGATGATGCCAATTACCTTAAAATTTGAACTGGAAACGGCTGTCTCTCTACCTCCGCTCCAATCAGCCATCCGCCTCTCTCTCGATCCCCAGGCCATCCAACTGTTAGAAAGCGGTGAACAGCCAGGGGAAGCGGTTGAAAAATGGGGGGATACGGCCGTATAATCCACACATTAGCAACTGACAAAACGTATCTGGCTGCGAAGGGGACAAAGATTTTTCTTGGCGATCTTGGCGCCCTTCGCCGTAAATTTTTGAATCTGTCAGCCAACCAGGTCAAAATGCAGGAATAATTCTCATGTCATCAAACTTTATATGGGCCGTGGCCGCCTTTTTCGTCATCCTGACCCCCATCATTTTAATTCACGAACTGGGGCACTTTTTTGCCGCCCGTTTATCCAAGATCAAAGTAGACGAATTTGGTCTGGGCTTCCCGCCCCGCGCCGTCAAGCTGGCCGAACGCGGCGGCACAATTTATTCATTGAATTGGATACCGTTGGGCGGCTTTGTCCGGCCGGCCGGTGAAGATGACCCCACCGTGCCGGGCGGATTGGCTGGCGCGTCCAAGCGGGCGCGTTTGTTTGTCCTTTCGGCGGGGGCCGGGGCTAATTTTCTACTGGCCCTCGTTTTGTTCTGGATTGCCTTTATGCTGGGCACACCAGCGGTAGCCGTTGACGAAGTGAATCCCAATTCTCCAGCGGAAGCAGCCGGCTTTCAATCGGGCGACGTTTTCCTGTACGTCAACGGCGTCAGCGCCGACAATTCCGGCCTCATAGCCAATACGATGCGCCAGTCCGGCGGCGAGCCGGTCAGCGTTATCGTCCTGCGTGACGGAGAAGAAGTGGAGGTCATCGTCACACCGCGCGCCCCGGGCGAATATGATCCTGCGGTGGAAGGCCCCATTGGCTTAACCTTAATGACCGATCCCGGCGGCCTGGAATTGAAACGCAATCCTCTGGAAGCAGCGCAAGAGTCTGTGGAGTCGATTGTAGAAATTGTGTCCCTTACCGTGCGCGTCCCGGCCATGCTCCTGTCCGGGGACATCACCCCCAGCGAAGCCCGCCCCGTCAGCGTGGTAGGCATCAGCCAGATTGCCGGGGAAGCGGCCCAGACGTCAGTCAAGCGCAACACTTTGTTCCCTGTTTTGAATATGATGGCTTTTATCAGTGTGGCCCTCGGTTTTACCAATTTGCTGCCTATCCCGGCGTTGGATGGCGGCCGTATTGTCTTTGTTTTGGTGGAAGCAGTGCGCGGCCGTCGCGTGGAGCCGGAACGAGAAGGAATGGTGCACATTGTAGGGATGCTGGTGCTGCTGGGCTTGATGGTTTTGCTGATTATCCAGGATATTGCCAACCCGATATTTTAAGAAATTGGTTCAATCTGGCAGATTGAACCAATCTAAAAAACCTTATGGAAGAAAACGAAGAACAAACCATACCTTTTTCCCGCGTGCTGGATGAAATATTTAACGCTGAAGTAGTGCCGGTGCATTTGCTGTTCCGTCTGTCGGATATGGCGGCGGATGAGTCTGGTGAATTTGAGCAGCGTTGGCCGGACGTGGCGGATGAACGCCGCCGGGTGATTATACGCCATCTGGCGGATTTGATGGAGGAAAATTTTGCCGTTGATTTCGCCCCCGTTTTTGTATTTGCCCTGGAGGATGACCTGCCGGAAGTGCGTATTGCCGCGCTGGATGGTTTGTGGGATTCGACGGACATCCGGCTGATTGGCCCTATCACCCGCCTGATGCAGTCGGACGAGGCTACGCTGGTGCGGGCGGCAGCGGCGGCCGCATTGGCTCATTATTTATTGATGGCTGAGTGGGGCCAGTTACCCGACCGCATTATTCCCGGTATTGTGGAATCGCTGCTGGCTGAATATGATAATCCGGCTACGGCCGTAGCTGTGCGCCGCGCCGCTCTGGAAGCACTGGGGGCTGCCAGCCATCCCCGCGTGGCCGACATCATCGAAGAAGCGTACGAAGACAGCGACCCCGCCATGCAGATGAGCGCCGTTTTTGCCATGGGCAATACGGCTGACCGGCGCTGGGTTCCTACTTTATTGGCCGAAATGGAGAGCCATGATCCGGACATGCGCACCGAAGCAGCGCGAGCGGCCGGACTCATTGGCAGCAGCGACGCCATCGCCCCTTTAGGCAACCTGACGGTGGATGAAGATGCAGAAGTACGATTAGCGGCCGTCATTGCTTTGGGGAAAATTGGCAGTGAGACAGCGCAGGAAATTCTGCTGGAACTGCTCCGTGACGAAGAGCAGGAGGAACTGCACGAAGCTATCCACGAAGCGTTGGAAGAACAAACCATTTTAAGCGGTGAATTGGCTCTGCTGGATTTAGATTTGGCTGAAGACGAGACGTTAGACGAAATGCGGAGTTCTTTGAATTAGCGGCGTTCAAACTGGTTCAATCTCACCGATTGAACCAGTTTCCCCAGCACCCCTGGCGCGGCCATGAACAACATCGTCTTCGTCCTTACGCAAAACATTCTCCCCATATTTATCGTGGCCTCATTTGGCTTTGCCTTGCAGCGCTGGATTGGCATTGACAAGAAATCTCTGTCCAGCGCGGTGATGAATATTTTAAGCCCCGCCCTTGTTTTTACTTCCCTCGTCAATTCTCAAGTTCCCACCGGCGAGCTGGCCGGTTTAGCTTTTTTTGCCCTGCTCAACATCTTGCTCATGGGAACGATTGGCCTGGTTGCGGCCCGGTTGCTGCGCCTTTCCCGCGTGGATACGGTGGCGCTGCTCATTGTCATCATGTTTGTCAACGGGGGTAATTACGGCCTGACGCTGAACCAACTGCGCTATGGGGATAACGGCCTGGCGCGGGCAATCGCTTATTACACGACCAGCACGGTGCTGCTTTACACGCTGGGGATTTTTATTGCTTCCATGGGAAAGATGAGCTGGCAACAATCATTGCGCCGGTTGGCGCGCTTTCCGGCAGTGTATGCGGCCGTTTTAGCCATTGTCATTTACAATTTTGGCTTGACTGTGCCGGGACCGCTGCTGCGGGGAATTGAGATTGCCGGTGCGGGAGCCATCCCGGTGATGCTGCTGGTGTTGGGGGCGCAGTTGGCCGACCTGCGGGGGGTGACGGATGTGCGTTTGACGTTGACGGCCGTCCCCCTGCGTTTGCTCATCGGCCCCTTGGTCGGCGTCCTGGTAGCTGCCCTCCTGGGGCTGACCGGATTAGGCCGCTCCACTTCCATTATTGAAGCCAGTATGCCGCCCGCCGTCTTTTCCATCATTTTGGCGACGGAGTTTGAATTGAAGCCGCCCGTCGTCACCGGCATTGTGGTCATTGCTACTTTGCTCAGTCCGTTTACAATTGCTACAGTGATTACAGTGTTGGGCTTATAGGGCTGAGATTGGTGATTGGCAGATTGGAGATCGGTTGAAAACA
>JALUPA010000098.1 GCA_027054335.1 Ardenticatenaceae bacterium | reverse complement strand
GTATGAGAGACAGGACGGCCGTACCCACCAGTCCCCACGTCGCCCAAACCGCCCAGCGATCTGAAGGATGATAAGCCACGCTGAAGCCATTTAACGCCCATTGATCCCAGCCGCGCGAGGCGATAATTTCAGCCGTATGCACCCCCGGCTCCAGGTTTTGCGCGACTGGTTCGATAGCCAGGTAATCATCTTCCTTGAGCGGGGAGGTGAGAACCAGCATCGTGCCGTATTCGTCGCTGGGCAGAGCGTTGGCAGGACGGCCGTCAATGGTCACGTACAGCCGGGCGCGGTAATTGGCCCGGCGTACCCGCAGTCCCAAATCCGTTCCCCAAAAGGTAAACGTCGCCTTATCCCCAAAAATCACCTCTTCCGGCTGCGGACTCATATCCGCGCCAAACTCCGGCGAAAAACGCCAGCCGCCTTCGTAAACCTGCGCCGGGTCGTCCGGCGCGGCGAGGTGAAAGCCGGGGTAGGCGATATTGGGAGATTGGAGATTGGAGATTGGAGATTGGTTGTTTCTCAATTTCCAGTCTCCAGTCTCCAGTCTCTCCTTCACACTAAACCCCCAAACCGGATCATCCTTTGCCGCGTCCGGTTCCCAGTTTTCCAGGAACATGAGGCCCATCCAGGGCCATTCTTTTCGAGCGCGTTCCAGGGCGGCGTGGGTATAAGTGGCTTGTTCGACTGCGCTGACGTCTCCCCAGATGGACGGCCGTCCTGCCCAATCATCCGGCAGCGCATTCCAGCCCCAATTGCCGGCCCACAATGCCTTGCCCTCGTCCCCGTTCCGCGCCATCACCTCCCGCAGCAGGATCGCCCGGCTGAAATTGGTCGTGTTGATGTCCACATCGCGGTCATCCGGGCCGGTGTGGAAGCCGTAAGGTTTGGCGGCGGCCGCGTCAAAAGCGCCGGCCGCACCCGCTTCGTACATTTCCTGCAAATAGAGGGGATCGGCCAGGTTGTCAGGGCCGGTTTCGATGGTGGGGGCCAGCGGTGCGGCTATGATAACGGCGTCGGGATCAACGGTGCGGATGGCCTGGGCTACGGCCGTGAGCAAGGCGGCGTATTCGGCCGGATTGACGGGTTGGTTGCCCCAATGCGTCGTCAGGTTCGGCTCGTCCCAGATGATGTAATATTGGATTTGGTCGCCGTAACGCCGGGCAAATTCTCCGGCCCACTGCGCGTACTCGCTGGGGTCGGCCGGCGGGGCAAAATTGTCGGCCGGGTTGCCGTCCAGCAGGGGAACCAGCGTCAGGCCGTGTTCCGCCGCTGCTCGCATCAGCCGGTCTGCCTTTGCCCAATCAAAATCCGGGGTAAAGTAAAACGGCTGCTTGATGAACCGGACGCCTGTCTTGGCAATTTGCGCCAGGTTTTCCGCCAGCGCCGCGTCATCGTACTGGTTCAGGGCGACGTTGAGACCTATCTCCGCCCCGGCGTGGGCGATGAGCGGCGGCAGCCCTTCCGGGATGCCTCGCGTCAGGTATGCCTGCCGCTGCCACACCGCCCCGATGGACAGCAGCGACAATCCGACAATTGCCAGCCAGAACAGGGTGAAGATGCGGGCGCGTTTTGTTTGTGCCATGCGGGAATTGTCCCGTGAACGGCCCGGATTTACAAATCTGTTTTCTCTACGGAAGAAGTACGGTATAAAACAATAACTCGAGTGTTGTGAATTTAGTGCTTGACAGATAGGTCAATATGTGTTTCATCCGGTAAGAATGGGCATGGGCATCTGTTTTTTAAACAGAGATTCAAATACTTC
>JALUPA010000097.1 GCA_027054335.1 Ardenticatenaceae bacterium | reverse complement strand
TATGTTACTGAGAATAGTCGCCGTTTGTTAGATTTTCCTCAACATTGCGATAGAGTTTCATTTGAATTTTGTCTACCGTGATTTATTGAGAAGATACATCGCCCCGATTTACAAAATCGGGTTACATTAATTTGTTGGGGATAGTCCTCGTTTGGGCCAAAAGCTGTAAGACGATTTGCCAAATCGCCCGGGCGATTTGGCAAATCACCCTACAATGGGTGAAATGAAGACTGTCCTCGATTTGTTTATTATAACAACATACGGCCGTTTGGCTTTGGGAAGTTAATCACGTTGACCGCATAAGGCATAAAACCGCCATCGTCCAAAAGTTGCCCTGAAATTTAGTTTTCTAAGGAACATTTAGGTCTGGGATAACGAGTTTATTATTGACCGGCAGACCATTTGGCTGGAGGACAGGCAGGCGACGGCCGTTGCCCAGTAAGTACCAGCCGATGAGCAAGCGGTAAGCGCCGGACGGTAGGTCGCTGTCCAGGTGGATGGTGTAAGGATCGGTGATCGTCTCGCCCGGCGTCCACTGGCTGGTAGGGTAGGTTCCCTGCAAGGGCCAACTGTCTACCTGCCCCACAATACGGTCATTTTCGTCTACCACTTGCAGGAAGACGGTGTAATCTTCGGCCATGTTGCCCAGAGCCAGCCACGTGATGTCAAGATTAAGCGGGCTGCCGGGCTGCAAGGTTTTGTCGGGAATGGTTACGTCCAGGAGGGCGATTTTGTCGTCGTAGTTGACGGCCGTAGCCGGCAAAGGCACGCCGCTGATGTCCACTTCTCCCAATGAGCAGCTATCCGTCACCGGCTGCATCCAGCCGCATTGCGCCGCCGCCGGTTGGCTGATGATGAGATGGTAACGGCCGGGGGGCAGATTTGTATCCAGTTCGGCGGCGAGGGTAAACGATTGGTGGGAGATGGGAGATTGGAGAACTTGCCCTGAACTTAGCGAAGGATTGGGGTATTGGGGGATTGGGCTGTTTTCTTGCAGCCGGAATTGCAGGTTGGCGGGGCTGCCCAGGCCGGAAAGGCGTAAGGGGAGCGGGGTTTGGGGGCGGATTTGGCCGGGAAAATCGGCGGTACCGATGGCCGCACTGCCGATCTGGGCGCGGTACGGCCGTGATAAATCCATTTGTTCTGTCGCCGGTAACGTAACCGTTGTGACTGTTTGCCAATTCAACTCTTGCGGTGAGGTGAAGGGGGGGGCCAATGCCACTTGCCAGGCCAATTCCTGCGGTTCGGTCAGGAGCGGGCGAGGCCATTCGTGGTAATCGGATACAATTTCACCCGGCCGCCAGGCGTTGGTCGGGTAAAAATCGTTGGCCGGATGCTGCCCCGGCGTTGCCTGGTATCCTTCCCAACGTAGGTAAACGTGCAGCGGTTCACTCACCGCTTCTTCCGCCTGCCAGTAGAGGGTGACCGCCGTATTCCCCTCGTCCGCTGCCGGTTCTAGCGTATAGCCCACCAGTTGGATGGGGCCGAAGGTGATGTTGGAGATTGGTAATTGGTAATTGGGTAACTGGGTAATTGGGTAATGGGAAACTTCAGTAAGGGGGCCGAGGGAGCGGAGGTGGTAAATGCCTTGCAGGCCGGGCAGGAAGCGGGCCAGGTAGACGGTTTGCCCCTGGGCCAGCCGCGTATCCAGTTCGGCCCGGTAAGCAGACTCGTCCGGCAGCACCATGATGTCTAAATCCGGGCGTATGCCTTCTGCTTGCTGTAAGTAGTAGAGCGGGGCGATTTTTTCGCTGTCGGCCAGGATGGCGGCGTTGGCGGCTAACGGTTGGTTGAGTACGGCCGTACCCCAGCCCAGCAGCCCGTCATCCCCCGATTGATCCACAGCCGGCCAATGACCAATTGCCAGCAGCAACGCGGGCAGAATAAGGAGATTAGAGATTAGAGATTGGAGATTTTGCCGCTCAATCCCCAATCTCCAATATCCAATCTCCAATATCCCTACCGCACCCGCAGCCCACCATATACCCATCACCAAATGCGCCGGAATGATGAAAACGGCCAAATCGGGAACGTAATAGTTGAGAGCGTAGAAAATATACCCCAGCCAGACGAGGCCAAGGGATGCGGCCGCGCGCCAGTTACGCCCCAGCAGATAGAGGAAGCCCAAAATAATTAACGCCAGATTAAACCAGCCCCAGTTTTCCAGCAGGAGACGGCCGATGATTTCGTACCGGGTCATATCTTGCAGCCAGGCTGTCCATTGCAGCGCGCCCTGAAAACGGCCACCGATCACCCAGTCTACAAAGCGAGCCAGCCCCATCGCTTCCCCATTCACCGCCTGCCAGCGCAGGGGCAGGTAAGCGTACAGGAGCAGCGGCAGGGCAAACGCCGCTGCCAGCTTGAGGCAGAAGCGCCAACCCCCGTTCAGCAGGGAATAATCACCAAACTGTAGGTAATAATCTGCCACCAGCATCTTTTTGGCCTGCCGCCAGGCAAAAAAGAGGGTGAGCAGGGCTGCCGGGATGAGGAAAACGGTGGTCACGTGATTGGTCATCCCCAATCCCAGCACAAAGGCCAGCCCGATTGCCAGTTGGGCCTGGGTAAACCGCAGAGACGCAGAGGGCGCGGAGGGGAGTTTTCTCAAATAATTGATATGCCGCGCTCCCGCATCCCCAATCTCCAACTGCCAATCTCTAATCCCCAATCGCCAATCGCCCATCTCCGCCAGCAAAAACAACACCGCCGCCACAATAAGCGCGTGCAGGGCGTACACTTCCGCCACAATTGCCTGGCTCCACAAGGTAACGGTTAAACCCGTGACGACTGCGCCTAACACGGCCGTCACCGGATTCACTGTCAGCCGGTACAGAAGCAGGTAGAGGAGGGCCAGAGCCAGCAGAGCCAATACGGCCGTGCCCGCATTGATGCGCCAGGCCACTGAACCAAACGGCAAAAAGGTAAACAATTTGCCCAACAGCAAATACGACGGGTAGCCTGTGGGATGGACAATGCCCAGCTTGGGGATGACCACCTGAAACTCAAACGTATCGGCCTGCCCTACAGCGCGGGACATGGTGAGGCAGTAGAGGGGCGCTACGGCCGTCCATACAAAAGGAATTCCCAGCCAACGCCAGCGGGGCGGCCGTGCCCGGGCCGCCGCCAGCAGTAAGACAACCAGCCACCAACCGGCGGCAAAAACCAGGCGGCTTGCCACCAGATTAACGGTGGGATTGCCCAGCCAGAGCAAGTTGAGGGTGAGAGGAGAGAGGAGAAAGGGAAGTGACCCGTAGGGGCGGGACGGCGCGGTATGGCCTTGGGCCGCCGCCACATCGTCCTGCCGCGCCGTCTCGCTCCCTTGAAACGGCGCGGCACGGTCTTGGGCCGCTGCCACGTCGTTCTGCCGCGCCGTCTCGCCCCCCACACGGCCGGCAACAATCCACAGGATAAAGGCAAAGATGGCGGCGCAGGTGAGAGCGAAAACAGGCCGCCCCAGCCAGAGCAGTTGGGGAAAGAATCCTTCGTACAAAATACGACTGGTGGCTAATCCGCCAACAAAGGCCAGAAGGAAGACAGTCAGATTTGCGGCGTAAAAGCGAAAACGGCCGTTAGCCGTGATAGATGTCGGTTCAGCAGTCATAAGCGGGATATTTTACCCCGACTGGCGTGATGCGTGAAGACGTGATGCGTGAGAAGTTGGAGAAGTATGCCATAGGGAATACAATCAGGGCGTAATTACGGTAATGTCCTTAATTTTTTGCCGGGATTACAGCAGATTGAGAAAAGAACAGATTTTTCCCTGAAACGACAATCTGTTGTAATCTCCCGGAACGGCAAAAAATTCGTGACCCTACCTAAATCACCCAATCACAAATTACCCAATTACCATTTACCAACGGAGACATACCCATGACCACAACCCCAAACCACCATTTAGAAACCATCGCCGTCCACGCCGGGGTGGAACCGGACCCCACCACCGGCGCGGTAATGACCCCCATCTACCAGACCTCCACCTTTGCCCAGGATGACGTGGGCGTACACAAGGGATACGAATATTCCCGTTCGGACAACCCCACGCGGACGGCGCTGCAAAAGGCATTGGCGGCGCTGGAAGGCGGGCAATACGGCTTGAGCTACGCCTCCGGCTTGGCGGCAATTGACAATGTGCTGCGTCTGGTGCAGCCGGGGCAGCATGTGTTGAGCGGCAATGACGTGTATGGCGGTACGTACCGCCTCTTCCAGCAGGTGCTGGCCGGGTACGGCATTGAATTTAGCTTTGTAGATACGTCGGACGTGACGGCCGTAGCCGCCGCCATTCAACCCAACACCCAACTCGTTTGGCTGGAAACGCCCACCAACCCGATGCTGCGCCTGACAGACATTGCGGCTGTGGCCGAGATGGCCCACGCCCACGACGCCTGGCTGGCGGTAGATAACACCTTTGCCTCACCAATATTGCAACGGCCGTTAACCCTGGGCGCAGATTTGGTTATTCACAGCACTACCAAATACATTGGCGGCCATTCCGACGTAGTGGGCGGGGCCGTCGTCCTGAACGACGCGGCGCTGTACGAACGGCTCAAATTCCTGCAAAACGCTATTGGCGCCGTGCCGGGGCCGATGGACTGCTTCCTCACCCTGCGCGGCATCAAGACGCTGGCTTTACGCATGGCCCAGCACTGCCGCAATGCCACGCAAATCGCCCGATTCCTGGCCGATCATGCGGCCGTGGCCCAGGTCATCTATCCTGGCCTGGAAAGCCACCCGCGATACGAGTTGGCGCAGCGGCAAATGGCTGGGCCGGGCGGTATGATCTCCTTCATTTTGCATGGCGGCGAAACGGCCGCTTACACCGTCGCCCGCCAGACCCAATTATTCACCCTGGCCGAATCGCTGGGCGGCGTGGAATCGCTCATCGAACTGCCCGCGCCTATGACCCACGCCTCCGTGGCCGATTCGCCATTGGCCGTAGACCCCGGTCTGGTGCGTATTTCCGTGGGTATTGAAAATGCGCAGGATTTGATAGTAGATTTGGGGCGAGCGCTGCGTGATGCGTAGAACGTAGTGCGTATTGCGTATTACATATTGGGAAACTTTACGCAATACGTAATACGAAATATGAAATGAAAATCGTTAGAGCCATTTGGGGATTATTGAAAGACGCCGTAGATCGTTGGGGGCAGGATAAGGCGCATCTGCTGGCGGCGGCATTGACGTATTACATGGTGTTTGCTATGGCTCCGCTGCTGGTGATTGCCCTGGGGATTGTCACGGCCGTATTGGGTGAAGCGGTGGCGCAGGGTACATTGTTCGGCCAGTTGGAGCAGTTTCTGGGGCCGGAAAATACCGCGTACATTTACAACCTGGTGCAAAATGTGACGGCCCAGCGGCTGGGATCAACGGCTACGATTATCGGGGTAATCATCCTGCTGTACGCTTCTACCAACGTTTTTTACCAGTTAAAAATGGTTCTCAACCGCATCTGGCGCATTGACCTGACGCCGAAAAACGGCATTGTGGAATGGCTGAAAAGCCGGGGACAGGCGCTGCTGTTGGTGTTTACTATTGGTGTGCTGGGGCTGCTGCTGGTGGTTTCTCTGCTGGTGCAAACGGCCGTGTTAGCCGTGCTGGATGAGTTGGGCGTTGTGCAGGAAAGTTCCGGCTTCTGGTTTCAAACGATTGCTTTTTACCTGCTCATCATGATCATGTTTGCCATCGTCCTCAAGATGCTGCCGGACGCGCACGTCGCCTGGCGGGACGTGTGGCTGGGCGCGGCCGTGACCGCCTTCTTTTTCATCATTGGCGAGTACGTTCTCTCTATTTTCCTGCGCTATTTTTTCGTCACCTCCATTTATGGGGCAGCCGGTTCTTTGATCGCTATTTTGTACTGGGTTTATTATTCGACGCAGATTTTGCTGTTGGGGGCAGAATTTACTTACGTGTATGCCAATACCTACGGCTCCAAAGTACGCCCGGCAGAACGAGCCATCGTCCTGACCCGCACGGAGCATTCTACCCCGCCCCTGCCTCC
>JALUPA010000096.1 GCA_027054335.1 Ardenticatenaceae bacterium | reverse complement strand
ACTTACCGCCGAGTGTAACCAATCCCGGCCCTAACCGGCCCCACATTGTCGCCCAGCCCGGCAGCCGCCTGGGGCTGCACGTAGTACTCAACAATGACCCCGCCATCATGGATTTTGTGCGCCGTTCCCGGCCGCCTGTGATGAAGGCGGTAGGCGATCTGGGCTTTCTCACCGAGGTTAAAGAAGCCTCGCCCAGCACTATTACCATCGGCCGGGTAGACGACATCTGGGTGCAAAATTACATCGGCGAACCGGAAGAAGCGGCTCGTGATTATGTCAATAAACACCTTGAAACCTATCGAGCTAACCCCGGAGTAGACTTTTGGGAAGGCTGGAATGAACCGGACCCCAGTCTGGGCCGGATGGGCTGGTATGCCCGCTTTGAGCAAGAACGGGTCAAATTGATGGCCCAGCACGGCTTCCGCAGCGCCATTGGCGGCTTTCCACCCGGCGTGCCGGAAATGGATGAATTTGAACTGTTTGTCCCTGCTATCCAGACGGCCATCCAATATGGCGGCATTTTGACTTTGCACGAAGGGGATTTGTCCACCGGCGATATGCGCTCTGGTTACGGCTCAAAATTACCCGGCTACCCATTCTACCCGGATCGGGGCACGCTGACTTTTCGTTACCGCTGGTACTACCGGGAAATACTGGAACCACGCGGCCTGGTCATTCCCCTGGTTGTCTCGGAATTGGCCTTTGCTACCTGGGACGTCATCGAGCAAGATGAACTGCTGCCGCAGTTGGCCTGGTACGATTCGGAAGCGCAGAAGGATGAGTATATGCTGGGCTTTAATGTGTTTACGGCGGGAGCCAATGCCCATTGGGCTGAATACGACATCAACCCAATTTTGTCCGATCTGGCAAATTATGTGAACAGCCAGGATTAAGTTTACGGCCGTAAAAATTCCGCATCAATTGCCTGCTGCGCCGGGGGCAGGGGCACGGCAAAATACGTGCCCAAATTGTACTCTGTCAGCGGGGCAATAAGTTTTTGCGTCTGATCCGCCACCTCCGCAAAACAACAGCCCAAATGCCAGATAGCTGCACCTTTCACCTGGGGGAATAGCGCATACAGTTCCGCCGCCCAGGCAATGTCGGCCATCGCTTGCTCCACCGGGGGAATATCCTGGTACGTCCAGCCCCATTCCGTGATGAGAACTGTTGGTCGGGGAATGCCATACGCATCTGCCACCTGGAACAATTGTTGAAAACGGCCGATTTTATAAGGGTACCAATCGGCCACATCATCCAGGGTGTAACTGTACTCATGCAGGGCGATGGCTAACCGGTCCGGATTAGCCGCTGCCAGCCGTAAAAATTCCAGCATGGCCGGGGACTGCCATTCCTCTGGTTCCGGTTCGCCCGACGCCCAACCGAAAGCAGCCCAACGGTAGCCGTCTGCCAGCGTCAGTTTGGCCGTTTCCAGGGCAAATTGGGCCAGCCATTCCGAACGATTGGCGTCTACCTCATTCATCGTTTCAATCCAGACCAAATTGGGGTCCAGTTCCGGCGGAAATGCTTCTTTGTGTTTTTGCCAATGGATTTGGGCGGCCTGAGCCGGGGGCAAATCATAGTTGGGTACGTCGTATTCACCGCCGCTGCGCCGGTAGACCAGGGTGTGGGGTACGCCGCTGGCCTGGATGAGCTGCTGCGCGGCGTAGAGTGGTTCGGCATTGTCCACGCTCTTGAGAAAGAAAGGTACGCCGGCTGCATCCAGTCGTTGCATCCACTCAGTCAATCCCGCCTGGTTGCCGCCAACGCTGGTATGAAACCCCATCTTGACAAAGGCCATATCCTGCCCGCTTGCCTGAAGCTGCTGGCGCACGGCCGTAAAATCAAGCGTCGGCGTGGGGGTGGGCTGCGGTGTGAGGGTGAAAACGGCCGTAGGCGTTGCGGGCAAAGCTGCTGCTTCAGTCCCAGGATCATTTTTGACATAAGGCAAGTAATTAGTCGAGGAGTCAGGTAGCCGGGTAGTTGAGTTGTCAGGTGGTTGGGCAGTCGGAGAGGCGGGCGGCAACGGCGGCGGGTAGCCGGTCGGTTGGATTGTTGGCGCGTTGGCCGCAGGCGGGGGGAGAGGTGGCGCGGGGTACGGTACGGCCGTCGCCAATACCGGAGGGGGAAGAATCGTCGGCGTGGCTGCCGGCGGCTTTTGACGGCACGCCGCCAGCAGAAAGATGATGAGGGTCAGGGTGATACGGCCGTAAAGGTTCATGTATGATCTCCAGCGCCCATTCTAATAGATTCACCCACTCTCTCCTTCCCCGTTAAGCCCCGTCTCATCTTGTGGTATACTGACAATCAAGGCAGGAGGCATTATGCAAACACGCAACAAAATTGGTTTTCACGTCGGCCCCAGCGGAAATATGACCGGCATTGGCAACTGGATGCGCCAGCTAGACGCCGCCGGTATCCCCTTCTTCCTCAAATCAGCCGATCATTACGGCGTTCTCTTTGAAGCGGCCCATATCGCCGCCCAAAGCAACGTTCCCCACACTTTGATCTACCGGCAAAGCACCCGCGGCCAGAATGATGGCTACGATTATGACGTGCCCCCCTATCACAAAACGCCGGTAGAAGCAGCCCGAATGCACTGGCAGCGTACCCGCGACAACCTGCCCCCGGAATTTGACCGGGAGCGGGTTTGGATCGAGCCAATCAACGAAGTAGACAAGAACCGGGCGGATTGGCTGGGACAATTTGCCGTCCTCCTGGCTAAACTGGCCCGGGCAGACGGCTACAAAGTGACTCTTTTCGGCTGGTCCAGCGGTGAACCGGAGCGGGAACATTGGGAAACGGCGGGGATGCTGGCTTATTTGCGTCTCTGCGCCAAACGGCCGGAACAGGCGGCCGTGGCCCTGCACGAATACAATTTTGGCATAGAGCCTTTTGAGAAGGTGTACCCTTTCCATGTGGGCCGCTTTCAAATACTCTTTGACGTATGCGATAAGCACAATATCGCCCGGCCCACAGTACACATCACGGAATGGGGCTGGTCGCTGAATCACGTACCCGCCTGGCCGGATGCGCTGGATTATATTACTAAGACGAATGAGCTGTACGGCCGTTTCCCCAATGTCAAAGGGGCCGCCATCTGGAATCTGGGCAAAGGGGCGGAATTTGGCGACATCCACAACAAAGCACAGCGGCTGATGGCCCCTTTGCTGGCTTACGCTCTGCAAAAACGCTTCACTGTGCCCGACGCGCCCGACGACGCGCCGCCACCCATTGACCCCATCCTGCGCCAGGAGGCCGAAGACAGTCCGCCAGACCCGGTTACCTCGCCGCCGCCTGAACCTGAACCTCAACCTCAACCAAAACCCCAGCCACCGCCGCCTCCCATTTCCCCGGAACCCGGTGTCTTCTTTCTGGCTGACATCACCATTCCTGACGATTCCCCCATGGAGGCCGGAATGACCTTCCGCAAAACCTGGCGGGTGCAAAACAGCGGCAATGTACCCTGGGATGCGTCCTACCGTCTGGTGCATTGGGATGGCGAACCGATGACGACGCAAACAAAACAACCCCTTCCCTCGGCCAAACCCGGCGAACAGGTAGAAATTTCGGTAGATTTGACGGCGCCAACCAAATCGGGCATTCATTTTAGCGATTGGCGGCTGGTAGCTGGAGACGGCCGTCCCTTTGGCGATATTTTGTTTGCCCGCATCCGGGTCACGGCGCCTAAAACCATCGGGAAGAATGACGGCCGTTACCTGGCCGACGTCACCATTCCCGATGACGCCCCTGTAGCCGCCGGAACCCGCTTCAGCAAAACCTGGCGGGTAGAAAACAGCGGCGACCAGCCTTGGGGGCCTGGCTACCAGCTTGTCTTTGTGGATGGACATCCTATGGGGCATGTGTTAGCCTATCCCTTACCGGCAGCCACCCCCGGCCAACAGGTAGAAATCACCATCCCCTGCAAAGCGCCACAGCGCCGGGGAACCTGGTTCAGCGATTGGCGTTTTCAGGATGCGGAGGGAAATTTATTCGGCGAAATTATTTATGTGCGCATTGTTTCCATCTAAGCAATCATTCAGGTAACAGTCATTTTTTAAGTGACTGTCACCTTTGTGTTGGTTGAATGTCAGGAAGTAAACATCTGTTTTCCGGCCTTGTTTTGTTATAATGGCCTGACAAAAGAATGACTCAGCAATAACACGAGGGTTCTATGAACGCCCAGCAACAGTCAAAACAAAACGGCCGTTTGCGCGTTCTCATTGCCGATGACGTTGTAGAAACGAGACGCAGTATGCGCTTGATGATGACCCAGGTACCGGATACGGTCGTGGTGGCCATTGCTCATAACGGCCGTGAAGCCATCACCCTGACCGAAAAAGAAAAACCGGACATCGCCTTTGTAGACGTCAACATGCCCGAACTGGACGGCCTGCAAGCCATCGAACAAATGCTGGCCCACCACCCCAACATGGCCTGCTTCGTCGTCTCGGCCGAGCGGGACAAAGCCACCCGGCAGCGGGCCATTGACGCCGGCGCCCGCGGCTTCCTGCTCAAACCTATCACCATAGACCAGTTGACGCAAACCGTAAACGACGTGCGGGCCGAACTCATGGCGCGGCGGCGGCAAGCCCAAACGTCTCAAGGGCAGCGCTATCAACGCCTGGAACAGCAGGCCAACGAATACATCAAAGCCCGCCGCGTAGACGATCAGGCCGTAGCCGTATTGGAAGAACTGGCCCGAAACCCGACCTGCAACCGGCGCTATTTACGCACCCTGGCTGTCCTCTACGTTTTTAGAAGTGAATGGCGCAAACTGAAATTTCTGGCTGCCCTGCTGGAAAAGCGCCAACAATAACTCCCCGACGGCTGGAAAACGAAACCGGGCTTCCTGTGAAGCCCGGTTTCTGGCAGAAAAGATGTATAAAATGATGTCCAATAAAAAACTAATCGTTTTCTGTCTTGGCCGTAAATGATCCTTTGAGAACAGAATAACCGCCCACCAAATTCATTTGTTCCAACAAATCCATGATGCGTTTGCGTTCACCCTGCACGGTCAAGTTCAAGGTAACGCGGTCATTTTTTGTCGCTTTTTTGCTCTGTTTTTGCTTCATCATAAAGTTTCTCTGCTTATTTCGATCAGCGGTTCCGTCAGACAAAAAAAGTGAGCCAACTAACAATACGCGGCTTTTATTTGGCTCAATGTTCCACTATAGTTGGCATATTGCAAGCATAATTAAAAATCCATTTCAGGCCAACGGCCTTTAAGTACTGTTCTGGCAAACGCCCCCGCACAGCACGCTGACTTTTGGAAAGTTATCCCCTCTGACGTAAAATGAAGTCCCTGAAAACGAAATACAGTAGTCTGATTTTGTAAATCGGATGGTGATTTACAAAATCGCCCTACATTTTCGACGGAGGATAATTATGCAATACGGTTTGTTTGAAGAACGGCCCCATTATTACACATCCCTGGACGAATTGATTCAGGATATGATGCAGATGACCGATGACCCGTTGGCTAAGGCCGGGACCAACGTGGTCATTTGCCGCGGCAACCCGGAAGCAAAGTTGATGATTGTAGGCGAAGCCCCCGGCCCACGGGAAAATGAGTTGGGCAAGCCGTTTGTGGGCCGTTCCGGGCAGTTATTGGACCAGATTTTGCAGGCCGCTGGTTTTGATCCGGAGAAGGACGTGTTTATCAGCAATTCTGTCTTTCGGATGCCGCCCGGCGAAGGGAGCAAAACGTTCCGCAAGCCCACAACGGAGGAAATCGAAGGGTACAAACCGTATATTCTGGAAATTATCCGCCTGGTAGACCCGGTGATTATGCTGCTGGCCGGTAATGTCGCTACCCAATCTATTTTAGGTAAGACGGGGATTACAAAGTTGCGCGGCCAATGGTTTGACTGGCACGACCGTCACGTCATGCCCATCTTCCACCCCGCCTACCTTCTGCGCAACCCCACCCGCGCCCCCAACGGCCCCAAAGCCCTCATGTGGCGGGACATTCAGGAAGTGCGGCGGAAGTATGATG
>JALUPA010000095.1 GCA_027054335.1 Ardenticatenaceae bacterium | reverse complement strand
ACGTTAGCCTAAATTTTTAACAAACGGCCGTACCTCTCCCCCATCATCCTTCCCCCCATTCCCTTATCTCTCATTTGCCGCTTGCAATCAGATTGGTTTTGTTGTATTATTACAACAGTTAGTATTGTTGTAATATCCCGCATGGCGTCGTACCCCGGCCAATAGTTGTACAGGTTTAGCTGCATGATTGATTCAATGAGCAAACAAATCAATATCAAAGGCATCCGGGAAGGGTTGCTGATTATTGTAGACGACGCGCTGTCTTACGATGAGATGCGCGATTTGCTGGAAGCGGAACTAGCCGAGAAAGAGGCCTTTTTACACGGCAGCCAGATTACATTGCAAGTGGGTTCACGGCCGTTACGCACCAGCCAACTCCTGCAAATTCAAAAACTATTCATCCGGCACGATCTGGCCTTGCGCGCTATTCTCAGCGACGAAGCGACTACGCGAGCCGCGGCGCGAGATATGGGTTTTGCCACCCGGCTGGCCGGCAGCCATACCGACCTGGATGGTAATTTTATCGCAGGCGCAGCGCCGGAAACGGCCGTACCCCACAGCAACGGCGACAATCTGCCCGGCGGTCTGGTACTCAAAGAAACGTTACGCTCCGGGCGGCGCGTTTTCCATGAAGGGGACGTCGTCGTTATCGGCGACGTGAATCCGGGAGCGGAACTGATTGCCGGAGGCGACGTGATTGTCTGGGGGCGGCTGCGCGGGCTGGTACACGCCGGGGCTTTGGGCAATGAATCGGCCGTCATTTGCGCCCTCGACCTCAGTCCCACCCAACTGCGCATTGCCGACCAGATTGCCATCGCCCCCCCGGAAAAAGAAAAGAACCCGAAGCCGGAAACGGCCGTTATCCGGGACGGCCGAATCGTAGCCGAACAGTGGCGAAAATAGCGTCCGCAGATTACGCAGATTAAGCCGCAAAAATCTGCGTCAATCTGCGAAATCTGCGGATAAATAAGGAAAATACCATGAGCGGAAAAGTGATTACCATTACATCAGGCAAAGGGGGCGTGGGCAAAACCACCGTCACTGCTAATCTGGCGGCGGCGTTGGCGATGAACGGTTACAAAGTCGTCGCCCTGGACGCCGACATCGGCCTGCGCAATCTGGACGTGGTCATGGGGCTGGAAAACCGCATCGTTTACGACCTGGTAGACGTGGTAGAAGGCCGCTGCCGCCTGCGTCAGGCCATGATCAGAGACAAACGCCAGTCCGATCTCTACCTTATCCCCGCCGCGCAAACCCGCGACAAAATGGCTGTCAGCCCCTCGGACATGGTGCTGGTCTGCGACCAACTGCGGGAAGAGATGGATTACGTCATCGTAGACTCCCCCGCCGGTATTGAGCGCGGCTTCCGCAACGCCATCGCCCCCGCCGACCAAATCATCATCGTCACCAACCCGGAAATATCCGCCGTGCGCGACGCCGACCGCATTATTGGCCTCATTGAAGCAGAAGAAAAAGGGCCGGGTACCCTCATCGTCAACCGCGTCAAGCCGGCGATGGTGGCCCGCGGCGAGATGCTCTCCATTGACGACATTCTGGACATCCTGGCCATTGACCTGATCGGCGTCATTCCCGAAGATGAAGCCATTCTCATTTCTACCAACCAGGGTATGCCGGTGGCTATGAGCGGCGTCAACGGGGCCAGCGCCAGCCACGCCTTCCAAAATACGGCCCGCCGCGTTGCCGGTGAAGAAGTACCATTCATTGATCTGACGCAAAAAGATGGTCTGCTCGACCGCATCGGCCGTTGGTTCAGCAATAATTGAGAAGGAGTAAGACCATGAGTTGGTTGGACAAATTTTTTGGCAGTAAGGAAAAAAGCGGGGCGACGGCCAAAAAGCGGCTGCAAATGGTGCTGATTCATGATCGCAGTGAAATTTCGCCGGGCATGTTGCAGCTAATCCAGGATGATATTATCCAGGTAATTGCCAAACGACTGGAGATTGATCCGGATTCTGTGGAAGTGAAAGTGGATCAGAGTGAACGGGAGGGGTATCTGGTAGCCGAAGTTCCTTTGGCGCAGACGACGCGCCGGCGGGCTACGGCCGTGCAAAGTTAAGACGTGATGCGTGATACGTAATTCGTGACCAGGCAAATCACGCATCACGTATCACGCATCAGCTTAAAAGAAAGTAACACCTTTGGGATTAGGGCCGTCTTTTTAGTACAATCCACCCATGTTATCCCGAACATCTGTATGGCGATACTTCGACATCTGGCTCGTGGCCGCCATTTTGCTCTTAACCGCTTATGGCGTATTGATGATCCGCAGCGCCGTAACCGGCGCGCCCGCCTTTGAAGTTTTACCCGCCCGGCAAGTGCAATGGGCCATCATCGGTTTCATCGTCATGATCATTGTGGCTTCCATTGATTACCGGGTGCTGACCTCGGCCCAATGGTACATTTACGGAATCATCGTCGGCGGCCTTATTTTTGTGTTGGTGGCCGGCGTGCTGGGCAATGAAACCAAACGCTGGATTCAGCTTCCCGGCAACATCCGCATCCAGCCTTCGGAATTCGGCCGCGTTTTCATCGTCGTCACCTTTGCCCAATTTCTAGCCAACCGCCACCACCGCATCCACCAATTCTCCAACACCATTGCCACCCTCATTTACATCGGCATCCCCATCGTTCTCATCTTCCTGGAACCGGATTTGAGTATGGCCGTTCTCTACGTTTTTATCTGGTTTGTGATGATCTGGCTGGCCGGACTGCCTTTATCTCACTTTGCTATTCTGGCTGTACTGGGTGTTTTTACTATTTCCCTGACTTTTCCTTTTTTGGCTGATTATCAAAAGGAACGGCTGGCTGTATTCATCAATCCCGAAGATGCGGATGAGGAAGCGCTGTTTAACATTCAGCAGGCGGAGATCAGTATCGGGTCAGGCGGGCCTTTTGGCAAAGGTTATATGAATGGTACGCAAAGCCAGCTTGGTTTTTTGCGCGTGCAACATACGGACTTTATTTTTTCGGTTATTACGGAAGAGATGGGGCTGATTTTTGGCGCCGCGGTGGTGTTGGGCTTGATGGGGGTGGTGCTGTGGCGCATTCTCCGGGTGGCTTACATCAGTCCTGATCCGGCGGGGAAATTGATAGCGGTGGGCATTGCGGCCGTTTTGTTTTATCAAACGGCCGTCAACGTGGGTATGAATGTGCGTATGCTGCCCGTCACCGGCCTCACCCTCCCCTTCGTCAGTTACGGCGGCAGTTCCCTCGTCACCCTGTTCCTGGCTATCGGCATCGTCCAATCCGTCCTCATGCGCCATCGCAAGCAAGAATTTGGTTAATTGACGATTTGGCAAATCGTCCTACACAAAAGCCTCCCGCGACGGAATGTCGCGGGAGGCTTTTAATTTGGCAGCTCCCGAATTAAGAAGGCCGGATCAGGGGGTTAAAACGAAAGGCAAAAAGGCCTGATTGGCAAAGGTAGCGGTGGTAGCGTAACGCACCCCGTTTACCTGATAGGTACTGAGCAGCACCGTCTGCCCCACCTGGGGCGCTTGGCTGCCGCTGCCCACCTGGATAACCGGGTCGGCCTTGATCGTCTGGCCGTTGACTACCCAATCATTCCAGTCATCCGTGCTGTCATAGGATTCCAGTTCGCCCACCACAAAATCCTTGCCGGCGCCGGGGGCGACGTGCGTTTCGATTTTTACGGCCGTATTCACCCCGCCGCTCTCCGTATAATACACCTCCACATAGGTTCCTACCGCTAAAAAGCCGTGTTCCTGCGAGAATGTCGTGGAGATATTGGCCGTGTAATCAATGCCGCTGATCTGCCACACGCCGGTCATATCGGCCGCACCCGGCATCACTTCCACCGTGCCGTAGCTGCTGAACTGCGGGCTGCCGCTGCCATCTTCACATTTGTAAGCCGCTTCCGTTTCCACTTCACTGAGCGTATTCACGCCGCCAATCACCTGATATTCTGCCTGCACGCAAACGCCATTGGCAAACGAACCGTGCTCTTGCTTGAACTGGGTTTGGGCTGTCGCTTCATAAGCCACGCCGCCAATCTGCCAGGCGCCCACGAAAGGATCAACCGGGAAGCTGTCAATCGTGGCGTACACCTTGCTCTCGCTGGGTAGGGAAGGGCTGCTGCCGCAATCGTCGCCGCTTTGCGTTTCAATCTCGGAAGCGTGATTGATGCCGTCAACAGTGGCGTACGCCACTTTGACGCAAGCGCCGGGGGCAAAGGGGCCGTCATCCTGCTTGAATTGGGTCGTCCCCACAGAAGCGACGTAAGTCACGCCATCAATTACCCAGGAACCAAACAGCGTGGCGGGGAAGCTGTCAACCGGCCCATACGCCTCATTGGTGTAAGAGCCGCCATTGCAGTTATACGGGTCTTCTGTTTTTATTTCCGTAGCAATGTTATCGCTGCCGCTGACGTAATACTCCACCTCGGCGCAAACGCCGGCCGCAAACAGGTCATTTTCCTGGCCCAGCTGAGTGTTGGCGTCGCTGAGGAAGGTTTGGCCGCCAATAGCCCACGCACCCACGTTGCCGGGGGGCACAGTCTCAATCAGGCCGTAGAATTTGACTTCCGGGGCAGCCGAGCCGCCGGAACAGTCGCCGGGGCTGGTGGTACCGATTTCGACAGCCGCGTTGGTGCTGCCGATGAATTTAACTTCAACACAGCCGCCGACGAGATAGGGGCCTTTTTCCTGCTCAAACTGGGTGCTGGCGTCGGCCGTATAAGTTACGCCGTCTACTACCCAATCCCCCACCAAAGTAGCCGGGAAGCTGTCCACAATGCCTTTGATTTCGGTATAAGCGGAGGGTGCATCGCCGCCATTACATTTGTAGCTGTTTTCGGTTTCGATTTCTACGGCCGTCATCGTCCCCGGATGATATTTCACTTCTACACATTGCCCGGCGGCAAACGCGCCGTGTTCCTGCTGGAATTGGGTGCTGCCGTCAGCCGCATAGGTGACGCCATCCACCACCCAATCGCCTACCAGTCCGGCGGGGAAGGCTTGCAGGACACCGTAAATCTGCACGTAACCGTCACCGGTATCGTTACATTCGATGGGTTCTTTGCTTTCTATTTTGGTGGCCGTATGATCCGTTGCGCTCACATAATAAACTTCGGCGCAGGCTCCTACAGACAAGGGGCCGTGTTCTTCCTGGATAGTGGTGCTGGTTACGGCCGTAAACGTCTGCCCCCCAATCCCCCACGTACCCAGATTCCCGGCCGGGCGGCTCTCCACCAAGCCGCGATGACTGAAACCGCCGTCATCATCACCGGGGTCATCATCAGCACGCAGCATCAGCGGAGACAAAACCACCGCTAACAATACAGGCAACAGCAATAAAACAATTGTTTTCTTTCTCATACTTTACGCTCCTTGTTTTGGGATTTCCGATACTGCTGGCTAACAATACACAAACGTAACTATACAGGCGACAGTCACTTTCACCAGAGACGCTGGACAGAACCACACTGTTTATAAGTGACTGTCACCTCTGGTGGCTATAGAGTTACACACAAACAAAACTGCCAGATCGCAGAGAGTAAAATAAATAAGGAGAATTGTGCCAAAGTTCTCCTGCCGGGCTTGTAAATGAATAAATTTATCATTCTCCACAATCTGACAGCCTGTTCACCTATCAAGTGACATTCAAAAAGAAAAAGTAACGCACAATTTTAATCATCATCTTCTACTTCATTTTCATTTTCTTCATGGGCTTCATCCTTTTCCTGTCCCTCAGAATTCTCACCACTTTCAGTGCCCTCTTTTCCTCCCTCTGAGCCACCAATGGCCCTCAGACCACGGGCCAACGCTTGCTTTTCAGCATCAGTCAGCCGGGCTGTGGGGTGCAGCAGGAGGTATTGCGGCGGGGGCATCCCCCCTTCATAGACGGATTCGGCCAATTCTCCACCTTCTTCACCTTCGCCGCTCTGCCCCCAGGTGGAAAAGTTCAGTTCTTCACGTCCCTCGTTCACTTCCCGCTGGATGAGCCAAGAAAAGGGGGCCACGTT
>JALUPA010000094.1 GCA_027054335.1 Ardenticatenaceae bacterium | reverse complement strand
GCGATGACCGCCGCCAGAAAAAAGCCGGTGGAGCCTTCCAGAGTGCGGGTGGTACGGCCGATGGTGTAGGGGTGACGGCCGTAAGCCTTGCCAATCACCGGAGCCAATCCATCTCCCCACGTTAATGGCATCAGAGCGGCTACCATGAGCGGCGGCTGATGCCAGAAAATAATGGTGGCAGCCGCAGCAGCAATGGGAAAGTAGACCGTGCCCAAATTGGCCCGGTCGCTGCTGGACATAGCCGCGAAAAAGCCATACTTCCAATCCAGAAAATTCAGCACGGCAAAGAAGGCGCTGGCAAAAACAAACGGCCAGGGCGATGTGAAAAGAAAAGGCACAAACCAGATCATCATCCCCACACCGATGTGGACGACTTTGCGGGTAAAAGCACTGGTCAGCCCGCGCCAGCGGCGCAGCCCTTCAGCAATACCAATCAGGGAAAAGATATAGACGAAAGCGATGATGAGGCCGGTAATGTTATTCATAAGGGTGTTTCAGGAATGACAAGGTGAGGGGGTGACAAGGTGACAAGGTGATTTGATTTTCACCCTTTCACCTTGTCACCTTGTCAAATAATCAAATGTTCGTATAGCAAATCGAGACTCAAATCCGGGACAACTGTCTCCGTGGTTTGCAAGGTAAGGCCGGCAGCAGCGGCTCCCAAGCGGATGGCTTCGACGGGGGGCAGGTCGTTCAACATGCCGAAGATAATGGCGGCCGTTACGGCGTCGCCGGTACCGGTGCTGTCTACCATTTCCATGTATTTGGGCGGCACGTAACCGGTTTCCTGGGAGGTGGCGTAGGCCAGACCAAAGTCAGAGAGGGTAACGACGACGTTTTCTACACCGCCCTGTACCAGGGAGCGGGCCAGTTCCAGGCTCAGGTCGGGATCGTCGCTGATGAGGCCGACGTGGCATAGCTCTACGGCTTCGGCTTCATTGGGGACAATGAGATGGATGAGGGGTAGATACGGCCGTAACTTAAACGCCAGCCGGTTAGAAGAAGGATCCGCCACCAACGGCACGTCATAGTCGCCGCACAAGCTGACCACCATACCCATCGCTTCAGTAGTCAGGCTGCCATCCATCATCACAAAGTCCACATCCTTAAACAAAGCGCGATGGCTGTAAAGATAATGAGGCGAAATGTGGCGGATGACCTGCACATCATCCAGAGCTACGGAAAGCGAGCCGTCATCTTCCAGGATGGCGATGTAGGTACCGGTGGCTTCGCCGGGGATGATGCGCACGTGTTCGGTGTTGACGCCGGATGCGGCCGTTTGTTCGATGAGGCGGCGGCCGATCAAGTCATCGCCGACGGTGGAGATCAGCGTGACGTCTGCACCCAGCCGCCCCAGGTTTTCGGCCACGTTGCGGGCCGTGCCGCCCCGCGTTACCCGGATTTCGGCCGGGTTGGAGGTGTTTGGCTCCAGGCCCTCAATCGGTTTTCCTTTTGTGTCCAGCAGTGTGGCCCCAATGACCAGGACTTTATCGCCCATATCTGTTGTTCCTCGTGATTGCCCCACATTTATATACGCCCAGACAATTGTACCGTCAATTGGTTTATCTACCACTACCTGACTATTCTTCTTCCTCAATGGTGTCTGCTGAGGAAGAAGATTGTGTTGAATCTTTTTCGCCTAAGTGAACAATGGGCAAAGGTACATCTTCGCCGGGAGATGTTTCCAGCGCATTTCCAATTATCTGAGGTGGTGATTGGCGGGAGGGAGCTGGCGTGGCTTTTACCGGTGGAATGATGGGCGGTGGGTGTCTTT
>JALUPA010000093.1 GCA_027054335.1 Ardenticatenaceae bacterium | reverse complement strand
CCGATTTCTTCGTCCTGGGCAGAGATGGAAGCGACGGAAGCGATTTCTGCTACACTGTCAATGGTAATCGCCATCTCGCGGATTTTGGCAGCTAAGGCGCTTGTACCGGCTTCGATACCCCGCTTGAGGAGCATGGGGTTAGCGCCGGCAGCAATATTCTTCAAACCTTCATCAACGATCTGTTGCGCCAATACGGTGGCAGTGGTGGTACCGTCACCAGCAATGTCGTTGGTTTTGGTGGCGGCTTCTTTAAGCAACTGCGCCCCCATATTCTCGAAGGGGTCTTCCAGTTCAATTTCTTTGGCTACGGTTACGCCATCGTGGGTAATGGTGGGCGCGCCGAATTTTTTGTCCAGAGCTACGTTACGGCCTTTGGGGCCTAATGTAGTGGACACGGCCGTAGCCAGGGTGTCAATACCAATCTTTAATTTACGACGTGCGTCTTCAGAAAAAGCAATTTGTTTTGCCATGTGAATATTCTCCTATTTCGTTTATTCTTCAATAATTGCCAGTACGTCAGATTCTTTAAGGATCAGCAACTTGCTGCCGTTCACCTTCACTTCCGTACCGCCATACTTTGCGTACAATACACGGTCGCCAACATGCACATCCATGCTGATGCGGTCGCCCTTTTCATCACGACGGCCGGGGCCAACAGCCAATACTTCGCCTTCCTGCGGCTTTTCAGCGGCCGTCTCCGGCAAAACAAGGCCCGATGCCGTTGTATTTTCCCGTTCTTTCGGTTCCACAACCAAACGATCACCAAGCGGTTTTAGGTTCATAGGTTTACACTCCTTCTGTAGATTTGATTTTGTTTTCAACGTGGGAATTAGCACTCTCAAAGTCCAAGTGCTAAAATTACATCTGGCATTGTAACATGGAAAAAGAGGATGTCAAGTATTTTTTAGCACTCTTTGGGCCAGAGTGCTAAATTCATATGTTTTTCTTACGTTTGCCTAAAGTCAGAGTAGCAAGGCCGCAGATTACGGGCTGGATTGCAAACCAGCCCGGCGGCAGTCGGCCAACCCATTCTGGGCAGATTCCGCATAATATTCATTCACTTCGATAACTGACTGGAGCAAAGGAACGGCCTGAGGGCAGTTTTCCAAGCCGGCGCGCATGTAGGCGTCGGCCAGCAGAAAGAAGAAGCGGGCATTGGTAGCTGTCGGTTCACCGTATAGTTCCACCGCTTTGCTGAATTCCTGCACGGCTAAATCGAATTTGTTTAGGCGCATGTAGGCTTCCCCCAAACGGCCGTGCGCTCGGGCTACGTTAGGATTTAACTGAACAGACTGCAAAGCATTCTCTTCAGCCTGAACGTCCTGCCCCAACTGCAAATACATATAGGCAATACCGTCATATGCCTTTTCATTAGTCGGGTCTACGTCAATGGCATCCTGAAAAGCGAGAATAGCGTCGGAGACACGGCCGTCGCCAAAGAAATTGTAGGCCAGGCCAATATACAACTCCGGAATAGAATCGTTTGCCAGAATGCCCAACTGATACTGCTCCCGCGCGGCTGCGTAAAATCCCTGGTTCGTCAACACTTCCGCCAGATAATAATGCGGCCAGGGATCATCCGGGTCAATCGCCACGCCGTCTTCCGCCAAAAGCTGGGCCTGCTGGTATAATTCCGGCTCACTCTGGTTGACCAATCCCCCGGCAGCATAGGCATAGGCCGTAGCGTTGCCCGGATTCAGATCAATGGCCCGTTGGGCAGACTGGGTAGCTTTGGCATATTCCAGGTTGGCGCCAGTGGGGTCGCCGGCGTCTAGCAAGCGATCCCCGTTGGCCAGGTGAGCGGCTGCTACGGCCGTCCACACTGCGTCGTTGTCCGGGGCCAAAACCACCGCCTCTTCCCCACGAGCTACCGCATCCTCCGCGTGTCCTGTTTTTACCAGCAAATTGATGTAGCGGATAAATATCTCCGGATTTGTCGCATCCAGCCCAATGGCCTGTTCATAGTAACTGAGCGCCTCATCCAGTTCCCCGTCATCCTGACTAATTTGCGCCAGCAGCGCATATTCCGTGGCCGAACGGGTCGGTTCCGGCGTGGCCGTGGGGAAAATAACTTCGCGGGCCTGTTCACCATTCTGGATGACAAAGATGCCCACAGCAATCCCCACAAAAACTAAGATAACCAGCAAACAGGATGGCCCCTGGCGCGGGTGTTTGGGTTCTTTTCGCTTGATAACCATATCGATTCATGCGCTGCTTAAAAAAAGCCGACGGAATTCGTCGGCTTGATCTTTCTGCGCAATGTTAGCCACAGGTGTGAAGGGCGTCAAGGAGTGCTAGGCAATCTTTAACGTACAATGCCTACAAAATATCTCAATGCTGCCGCAGCCGCCAGACCAACCCTACCGGATAACCCAGCATCTTGGCTACATCGCCCACAAAGCGAATGATGGGGATGAGAGCAAAAGCACGTAAACGAGAGGGGGGCCGCCAGCCCCAGGTGTTGTGCCACAAACGCTGCGCCGGCCGCCAGCAGTAAGCCGCCGTCCCCCCCAGCAACAGCAGCCAACCCTGCCATTTCTCGCGCCAGATAAGGCGAAAGATGAAAGGGAACACCAGCAAATAAGTAATGTAGCGAATCAGGTGGCGTCTGGCCCACAAGTTAGCTTTGCCGTCGCCGCGAGCGTAGTAATAGTATTGTTTGAAGAAAGAGGTCAGGCTGCCACGAGGACGGAAGTAGGCTACGGCCGTATCCACAAAAGGAAACTGCCCGTAACGCTCCCGCAAAGCCATGTCAAACACCAAATCCTCACTATAATCCAGCCATTCCGGGTAGCCCCCCACCTCTTCCCAGGCGCTCTTAAGAAAAGCCACCGAACGGCTGGACGGCAGGAATGTAGCCGGATTCACGTCATTGCAATCAGGCAGGACGGTCGACCCCATCACCACCTCAAAATCAGTATAGGGGTCCGCTTCAAACCAGCCGCTGGCCACAACCGATTCATTCTCTTCGATAGGCCGCACCAAATCTTCTATCCAGGTAGGCGACAGCACCACCCCGGCATCCGTGGCGGCAATGATAGGGCCGGCGGCCACGGCGATGGCTCGATTCCGCCCCTGGCTGATGTTTGTGCCCGGCGCGACGATAATTTTCAGGGGAAGCCAGCGTTTGTATTCGGTCAGAATTTCCACGGTATTATCGGTGGAGCCGCCATCACAAATCACCACTTCGTCCGGCGGGCGAGTTTGCTGGATGAGGGAATCGAGCAACGGCCGTAACGCTTCACCCTCATTTTTTACAGTGGAGATTACTGAAACATTCATGTACCTATCCTTATACGTTTGTTATAATCCATCCGTTATGCTCAAAAAACTACTCAAAAACAAAAAACTGCGCGGCATTTTGCAAATTATTCTCAGCCTGAGTTTGCTCATCTTCCTTATTTCGCGGGTTGGGCTGAACGAGATCGTCCGCGTCTTTACCGAGATTGATCTCCGCTGGTATTTGCTGGCCTTTGTACTGTTTCAGGCCAACATCATCATCCGCGCCTACCGCTGGGCCATCTTGCTGCACTCGCTCAATACCCGACCGCCCTTTCGCCACATGGTTTACCTGTATTACCTCGGCTTTTTTGCCAACAACTTCATCCCCACCGGCTTCGGCGGGGACGTAGTTAAAGTACTGAACATCCGCCAGAAATACGGCCGTGGCGCCAACGCCCTCAGTTCCGTAGTGATGGACCGTCTGACCGGTCTGCTGGGTACGTCTCTTATCGCCCTGACCGCCCTTATCTGGAACACTGTCAGCAAAACCGATACCAGCCTGCCCGGCGCTTTGTGGAGCCTCATTGCCTTCATCAGCCTATCCATTCCTACTGCCTTCCTCTTAATCCGCTGGACAAATCCTGTCGCCTTTCTGGAAAAACATATTCCTTCCGTCCAAAAACTGCCTCTGTACGACAAAATTAAAGAGGTGGTCGAAACCGTCAATCAATATCCCCTGCCAGTCCTGCTCAAAGCGTTAGCCATCAGCTTACCCTTTACCCTGAATCTGATACTCATTCAATATGCCATTGCCCGTGCTTTGGGCGTTACTCTGCCCCTTTCTATCTTCTCTTTATTCGCACCGCTGATCGCCATTGTTAACCTGCTGCCCATTTCTTTCAACGGGCTGGGCACGCGGGAAGCTGTTTACCTGCTCCTGTACACGCCCATTGGTGTGCCGGTAGCCAATGCCATCGCCATGTCCCTGGCCTACTACTTCCTGCGCTTTGGCTCCGGCCTGATTGGCGGCGTGGCTTATTTGCTCAAAACGTTGCTGCGACTGATTCAAGCGCCGCAGCCGGAACAGTTATAAGGAACGGCTTCTCCCTATTTAACCCCAACAATTCGTTGTCGTTACACCAAGATTATGTTTGATTGAGAAAACTATGACCCAAAAAGATTTGACCATCGTCGTGCCAGTTTATAACGAAGTGGACAATGTACGGCCGTTGCTCGCCGAAATCACCCAGGCCCTCACCCCGGAAAACCTGGATTACGAAGTGCTGTTTGTAGATGATGGCAGCAGCGACGGCAGTTTTGCCTTGCTGCAACAACTGGCCGCAGAAGACGACCACGTCGTGGTCATCAAATTTCGGCGCAATCACGGGCAAACGGCCGCCTTCGCTGCCGGATTCGATTATGCCCGGGGCAAATATATCGTCACCATAGACGCCGACCGGCAAAACGACCCCGCCGACATCCCCCGCATGATTGCCAAACTGGAGGAAGGATACGACGTGGTCAATGGCTGGCGGCAAAACCGGCAAGACGCCTTTCTGGTGCGTAAAGTGCCCTCCTTCATCGCCAACCGGCTCATCGCCCGCGCTTCCAACGTCCATCTGCACGACCGGGGCTGCTCCCTACGCCTCTTCCGCGCCGCGGTAACGCGGGAACTACGCCTTTACGGCGAAATGCACCGCTTCATCCCGGAAATGGTGAATAACGCCGGTTTTACCATGGCCGAAGTACCCGTTAACCACCGCCCCCGCGTCGCCGGCGAATCCAAATACGGCATTTCCCGCACCTTTCGCGTTATTGTGGATTTGATGACCATCGTCTTCCTGCGCAATTACGGTGACCGCCCCATGCACCTGTTTGGTATGTTGGGGCTACTTATGGGTGGACTGGGCGGCCTCACCCTTTTTTACCTGTTTCTGGTCAAAATATGGGCCGGCATCAGCGGTGGCTGGGCCGGCTTTCAGGCGGAGGAGATTGGCAGCCGCCCCTTGCTCTCGCTGGGCATTTTGCTGGTTATCCTGGGTGTGCAGTTTTTAGTGATGGGTCTGATTGCCGAGTTAATTGTCCGGGTGTATTATGAAGCGCAGAACAAACCGGTTTATCATGTGCGGGAAGTTATCGGGAGATCGGAGATTGAAGATTAGAGCTTGGCAGCTGGTTGACTGACAAATCTTTTCTTGGAGTACTTTTCAAAACCTAAAAAATCAATCGGGAAGAAACGCACCTGGTTGACCGCAGCCAATTACCGGCTGTTGACCAAAAAGAACGAGTTGTGGCATCAGGAAAAGACGGAGATTTACCTGGCCGGACTGGGCAGCAGTTCCTGGCAGTATAGTGACAATAGCGGCATACGGGTTAATGGAGAAAACCAGTATTGCCACGTCATTGGCAATCCTCAAACAGATGTGCCCATTGTGTCCAATTTGCTGACAGACCGGACACATTGACGCTGGGTCAATTAAGGATAGAAACGTTTAACATGGTTCGCTCCTTCTGCTTTGTAGGCGACATTGGGTATGATCCAGATGATAAAGAACTCACAACACAATAGCCTACCGTAGCAGACATCTCCCAACTGACATAAGAAACCCCTTACCGCTCACGCCCTCGCCTTGTCACTCCCTCACCTAGTCACTATACTTTCCTCCGTTATGGAGACGAGACAGATAATCCACGTAGAAAGTGGTGGGACACTCATTCCGCAGGCACGGTGGTGCGACGGGTTTGGCTCTAAGCTGCGCGGCTTTACCTTTCGGCGGCAGTTGGCGGCGGACGATGGGCTGGTGCTGGTGGAAAAGTCGGACAGCAAGATGAGTACGTCTATCCACATGTTTTTTGTCTTTTTTGATTTGGGGGTGATTTGGGTGAATGACGCCGGGGAAGTGGTGGGGACAGTTCTGGCCAAGCCGTGGCGGCTCTCTTACGTGCCACCGAAACCGGCCCGCTATGTGATTGAAGGGCATCCCGCCATTCTGGACAAGGTGCAGGTGGGTGATCATATCCAGTTTACCGCATCGGAGACGGCCGGTTAGATTATTTATGAAGCGACACACTCTTATTTTGCCCCTTCTCCTCGTTTTCCTGCTACCGCTGACGGTATGGGCACAAACAGAAACTCCGACGCCAACGCCCCCAACCTCCACCGTACAGCCGGCCATCCCCCTGGTGCATACGGTGCAGGAAGGGGAAACGCTGACGTACATTGCTGAACAGTACAGCGTGACGATTGAAGAAATCCAGGCAGTCAACAATCTGGCGGATTCGGATGTTTTGGCGGTGGGGCAGCTGTTGACCATCCCCGGCGGCGAGGGGGAGGCGGTAGCCACGGCGTACACGGCGCAGGCGGGGGATACGCTGGCAGGCATTGCGGCGCTGTTTAACACGACGCCGGAGGAGATTGTCGCCACAAACCGGCTGATTAACCCGTATTACCAGCCGGTAGTGGGGCAAACGCTGCCGCTGATTAGCAAAACGGGGTCGGCGCTGCCGCAAGAGGTGGCGGGACGGCCGTACCTAGTCTCTTTAGGTGAAACGTTACCGATGATTGCAGCGCGGCATGGGATGTCTACGGCCGTACTTGCCCAGACCAACAACCTCACCTACCCCTACTACCTGTTCCCCGGCCAACGGCTGGTCATCCCCGACGAGGAGCCGTACCGGGCACTGCCGGGCGAATGGCTGGACGTGCGGATACGGCCGTTGCCTATTTTGCAAGGCAATACCGTCTCTATATTTGTCAAAAACATGCTCGACGGCACGCCATCCGGCCAGCTTGCCGGGTTGCCTTTGCGCTTCTTCCCCTACGAAGACGGTTTTGCCGCTTTAGTAGGCATTGACGCCTTCACCGAACCGGGCACGTATGAACTGTCGCTGTCGGGATCGGGTTCACGGCCGTGGCGGCCGTTTACCCAGCCGGTCAAAATCGAAAACGCCAACTACGGTTTGCAGGAAATTTTTCTATCCGAAGAAATGGTCCCGCTGCTGGAACCGGAAGTGCGCCAAAACGAAGACACCTTCCTCTCTACCATCTACACCCAATTCAGCGAAACCAAAGCGTGGGACGGTCTGTTTACCCTGCCCGTCACCAACACCATCGTCACCGCACCCTACGGCGACGCCCGTTCCTACAACGGCGGCCCGGTAGAAATTTACCACACCGGCCTGGACGTAGGCGGCGGCATCGGCACACCGATTCTGGCCTCGGCCAACGGCACGGTGGTCTACAGTGGCCCGCTGGAATTACGGGGCAACGCCGTCATCATTGATCACGGCCTGGGGGTGATGTCCGCTTATTTCCATCTGTCGGAAATCTTGGTAAACGAGGGGGATACAGTGACGCAGGGGCAGCCGGTCGGTCTCGGTGGCTCTACCGGCCTGTCTACCGGCCCGCACCTGCACTGGGACTTGCGGGTTATGGATGTACCGGTAAATGGCTTACAATGGACGGAAGTGGAGTTTCCGTAGCAAGTAATTCGTTAGTTTTCCCTAAATCAGCCTCGAAAAACACCCGAAATAGCGCGGTGTTTTCCAAAATCAGCCCCTTATGCCCCTTATGGCCTCATAACCAACTGGCAAATGAGCTGGCGCCGAGTCTTTTTGGAAAAGTTGACTGGATAAAGTGATACCAACTTTTTTAAGTGCCGTAAGAGTCGTCCGTAAGTTGGCTTCCACTGGCGATCCCAAAAGCCTGTCCGAAAAGGGGCAAGGTTGCCGCCACGTATTTTAGCAATGACCCAAAGACAAGCGATAAAACCGGCAAACGCTGCATCGCTGTCAAATGATGCACATAGTGGGTATCCATGCCACCGGATAAAATAGATTTCCCGGTTTGCGGCAATCCTTCAACCGGCCAACGGGCCGCATAGCCAGCGGCAGCTGCTTCCGGTTTCAGTGTAAGCAACGGAGTGCCTAATAATATGGGGTCATCATAGGGATTGGTCACTTTGCCGGGCATGGAGACGGTTTCCCACCATTTAAGTGCCTTTGTTCCTTCGCAGGCCGATCCACTGGGAGACATGAAAAAATTGTCACCTGGCTTCCATTGTGCTTTAGTCCCTGCAAGCTATTTCGATTTATGTTAATGTGCAAATGTGTGTTAATTCAACACTGATCTGTGGTTTTGACAATGGGGGTCACTTTAATCACTGCCCCTTGATCGCCGTCCACATCTCATCCCAGACAAAAACGCCGTCACCCAGCTCTTCCAACCAAACCAGTTTGGCCAACACATCGTCAGGCGGATAAATACCGGGGTCTTCCAGAATTTCCGGGTCTATGAACTCTTTGGCTGCCTCATTGGGACTGGCGTAGAAGGTATAATTGGTAATGGCCGCACCCACTTCCGCGTCCAGCAGGTAATTCATAAAGTGCAGCGCCGTTTCATACCGTTCCGAAGAAGCGGAGATACAGATATTATCCACCCATTTTACCGCACCCTCTTCGGGAATGGCGTAATACCAGTTGCCATCTTCCGTTTCTTCATCATACGTATTGTCATATGCCCCGGCCGCGTCACCGCTCCAGGCGTGCGAAAGCACCACCTCGTCGGGAACCAGCAACGAATCTTCATAGTCTTCGCTGTTAAACGTCTTCCAGTACGGTTTGGCGGCCAAAATCAGGTCGCGGGCTTCTTCCAACTGTGCCCGGTCTGTGCTGTTGGGTGAGTAGCCCAGGTAGAACAGGGCCGCGCCGATCAATTCCCGTTGGTCGTTCAGGACGTTGACGCCATCGTCCGCGTAATTTTCCAGCGTGGCCGGGTCGAACAAATAAGCCCAACTGGTCGGTTCGTTTTCTTCAAAGTAGGGATAGCCGGCGCGGTAAGCAATGCCCGTTGTGCCCCACTGGTAGGGGACGCAGTGCTTATTGCCCGGATCAAACGGTGCATCTTTGAATTCCTCGCTGATATTGGCAAAGTTGGGAATGGCGTTGGCGTCAATTTCCGCCAGTAAACCCAGTTCGATCATCTGCGCTACCATGTAATCAGACGGGAAGATGACGTCGTACCCGGTGGCCCCGGCTTGCAGCTTAGCCAGCAGGTCTTCGTTGGAAGCAAAGGTGTCGTAGATGATCTTGACGCCGTACTCTTCTTCGTATTGGGTCAACAGTTCTTCGTCGATGTAATCGCTCCAGTTGTAAACGCTGAGTTCCTCGGCCAGCTGCGGGCCTTCTGCGGCGGGGGCGGGTTCTTCGGCTACGGCCGTATCCTCCCCACCGCTATCTGTTTCTCCGGCCGAACTATCCGTTCCCGTATCGGCCGGCGGCTCAGTTTCTCCGCCGCCCGAATCCGCCGGGCCACCGCCAGGGCCGCCGCCGCAAGCCGCCAAAAGCAGCGCCGCTATTACCAAAAACAACCACAATTTTCTGTTCATATTTTTCCTCCGTGTAAAATAATTTAATCACTTCCGCTGCAAAAGCAGGGAAATAACAACCAACAAGGTCGAGCCGACAAACATCAACGTAGAAACGGCGTTCACTTCCGGCGTGACGCCAAATTTAATCATGGAATAGACCCGCACAGGCAAAGTCGTTGCGCCAGGGCCAGCCACAAAAAACGTAATGACAAAATCATCCAGCGACAGCGTAAAAGCCATCAATGCCCCAGCCACAATGCCCGGCGTCAGCAGCGGCAGGGTGACCTGCCGGAACATTTGCCACTCATTCGCCCCCAAATCGGCGGCCGCTTCTTCCAGATTGTCGTCCATATTAGCCAGGCGCGCCCGCACGATGATAGCCACAAAAGAGATATTAAAAGCAATGTGAGCAATAAGAACCGTGTACCGACTTAAAGGAATAGCGACAATCACAAAAAAGAGCAGCGTGGAAAGAGCGATAACGATGTCCGGGATGATAATGGGCATGTACACCACGGCATCATACGTCATCTTGCCCCGAAAACGGAACCGTTCCAGCGACAGGGCAGCCAGCGTGCCCAAAATGGTGCTGACCAGCGTAGACCAGAACGCTACCCATATGCTGACCTTGAAGGCGTTCAACATTTGCCGGTCGTTGAACAAGGCGCTGTACCATTCCGTGCTGAATCCCGTCCAGACGCCGACAACTTTATTGGCGTTAAACGAGTAAATGATAAGGATAAAGATGGGGGCGTACAGAAATAGGAAGATGCCCACCGCCAGCCAGGTGAGAATGTTCTTGTTCACCTTGTCCCGCCAACGCTGCCGCCGGGGGATGCGGGCCAGGGGAGAGGCTGGTTTTGCTGCCGGTAATACGGCCGTTGTCATATTAGAACGCCTCCTCTTTGGCAGTTGTGCGGAAATAGATAATGGTGGCCGCCAGCATGATGGCTAACATAATGAAACCGATAGCCGCACCAAAAGGCCAGTCCCGCACCGTCATAAATTGTTGCTGCAACAAATTGCCCAGCAAGGCTACCCGCGCCCCGCCCATCAGATCGGGCGTGACGTAGGCCCCCAGCGAGGGGATGAACACAATGATGGAACCGGCCACAATGCCGGGCATGGAGAGCGGCAGCAAAACGCGGGTACTGCTCTTCCAGGTGTTGGCCCCCAAATCGGACGCCGCCTCCAGCAGCGACCAATCCAGCCGTTCCAGGTTGGCGTAGAGGGGCAGGATCATAAAGGGCAGGTAGCCGTAAAATAATCCCAGCATGACGGCCGGTTGGTTGAACAATAAGGGCAGTTTGTTTTCGGTCATAGTAGCCAGCCAGGTAAATAATTGGGATTTGTCGGCCAGCAGGAGGGCTTGCTGGTGCAGGGTGATGGCCCAGAAGTTGTTGATGACGCCGGAGTCGCGCAAAATAAGCATCCAGGCGTAGGTGCGCACCAGGAAGTTGGTCCAGAAGGGTATCATCACCAGGAAGATGAGGATGTTGCGGTATTTGGCCGGCCGCCGGGCAATCCAGTAAGCAAAGGGATAGCCAACCAGCAAACATAAAACAGTGTTGACCACCGCTATCCAGACGGAGCGCCAGAAAATGCGCAAGTAGATGTAGTCGCCGCCAATCTTGCTGAAGAAGCGGGCGTAATCGTTGAAGTAAAGCGGGATGTTTTCCAGCGTCAGGGGCAGGTAGGTGACTGTGCCCAGGCGGGAGCGTTCGCCCAGGCTGACGAGGAAGACGATGATGATGGGAAAGATGAAGAAAAGGAGCAGGAAGAAGGCGGAGGGAAAAGCCAGCGACCAGGCGGTATGGCGCAAAAGCAGGATGAGAACCATGCCGCTCAGGCCCAGGAATACGGCCGTCCCCCAAAACTCTCGCGTCAGAACAAAATAACCGAGGGCCAGAACCAAAATCAGGGCGGAAAGGGCCATGCCCAACGGCCGTGCCCGGGAAAAACCGCGCAGCAATCCCAACCCAGCCGCCCCGTTCAGCAGCAGCAGCCCACCATATAAAAGGTAGGGAAAAATAGCCGGGAATTGGGCTAACGCCAGTTCTGCCGCCAGCGGATTCCAGGAAAACGTGGCAAAAGTAACCCAACGAAAGAGCAGAAAACCCCACAAGGCCGCTTCCACCAATAAAATGAATCCGGCCAGTTGCAGGCGGGGATCAAGCCCGCTTTCCATGCGGACATGCTTGACCGTTTGTCGTGAACTGGTTTCTGTCGTTGATATACTCATTCCGTCAAAATTTGCACATTTTCGGCGGCCCAATGAACGTAAACGGGGCTACCGGCGGTAAATTGATGATCGTAGCGAGAGCCGAAATTTTGCATCCGCACGAACAGTTTTACGTTGTCGGCAATGGCTATCTGGTAGCGGGTGTCTGTGCCGATGTAGATGACGTCCAGAATACGGCCGTGCAACACTACGCTATTTGGTTCATCTGCCAGCCATTTTTGCATATCCACCTTGCCGTCCGGCAGGTCGGGCAGCGCGGCCAGCTCTTCCAAATCCATACCGGAACGGCGTGCATCCACCTTGCCTTGCGGGTACAGGTTGATTTTTTCCGGGCGGATGGCTAACGAGACTTCCTGACCGACGGCGAGAGTACGGCCGTCGGCCGTGCCCAACACCGGTTCGCCAATATCCACCGTCACGTAATCCCCCAATTCCGCCACCTTGCCAGTTACAAAATTCGTTTCGCCGATAAAATCAGCCACGAAGCGGTTGGCGGGATGGTCGTAAATATCGCGGGGGGCGCCAACTTGCTGAATGATGCCGTCATTCATCACCGCAATCCGATCCGACATAGTGATCGCTTCTTCCTGATCGTGCGTTACGTAAACAAAGGTGATGCCCACTTCCGACTGAATCTGCTTTAACTCAAACTGCATCGCTTTACGTAGCTTCAGGTCCAGCGCGCCCAGCGGCTCGTCCAGCAGCAGCACTTCCGGCCGGTTGATGAGGGCGCGGGCCAGGGCCACCCGCTGCCGCTGCCCGCCGGATAGCTGCTTTGGTTTTCGGTCGCGCATTTGGGGCAGTTGCACCAGTTCCAGGGCATTGTTGACCCGTTCTTCGATCTCCACGTTGGGTACTTTTTTCATTTCCAGGCCAAAGGCTACGTTTTGGGCCACGGTCATATGCGGGAACAGGGCGTAATTCTGAAACACGGTGTTCACCGGCCGTTTGTAGGGCGGAATCCCGGCTACCGGTTGGCCGTGAATGAAAATCTCGCCCAGAGTGGGCTGTTCAAAACCGGCAATCAGACGCAGGGTGGTGGTTTTGCCGCAGCCGCTCGGCCCCAGCAGGGAGAAAAATTCACCGTCCCGGATGTTGAGGGTGACGTCGTTTACGGCCGTAAACTCCCCAAACTTCTTCGTCACATTCACCAGTTCAACAGCGCCCCGTGTCTGCGTGTTGTCCAATGTTGCCTCCGTTTCAGTTTTCAGTTTTCAGTGAGACTGAAAACTGCACACTGAAAACTGAAAACTGCACACTGCACACTAATTCCCATCCCCCCGCAATACCGGCCGCGCCCCATGCGCCATCTTATATGTATGCAAAATAAAGAACGTCTGGGTGCGTTCCACGCCAACGACATTTTGCAGTTTTTCCCGCAGCAAGGTAGCGAGATGTTCCCGATCCCGGCAGAAAACCTCCACCATTAAATCATATTCGCCGGAAACCAGGATGAGGTAACTTACTTCGGGCAAAGCGGCAATTTGGGCAGCAGCTTCTTCCAAATGGGGCGGCCTGACAGTGACGCCGATGAGGGCCGGGGCGTCGTACCCCATCTGGTGGGGGTCCACCATGCCGATGATTTGGAAGACCTGGTTTTCCAGCAGGCGGGAAACCCGGTTGCGCACCGTGCCTTCGGTGACGCCTAAATCTTTGGCAATCTCGGTGTACCGTTTACGGCCGTCACCTTGCAACGATTTAATAATTTCCAGGTCCAGCTCATCCATAAGGCTGCTTGTCACTTTTGCGATAGTCAGGTATTATCTCCACAAATTTTACGATTACCAATGATTAAAAATAATTTTATTACGAAATTCGTAAAAATGCAAGCAATAGCTGCAGATTGCGCGGATTATCTGGATTTTTCTCCGGCAATTCTTTGTACTCTCCGCGTTCTTTGCGGTTTTTCAGTTAAGTCACAAAATCAATCCCCAAAATCCGCGTAAATCCGCGGCTAAACAGGAGAAGATAACATGCCCTTACAAGGCCAGAAATCACACGAATTTTTTAAACGCGCCCAAAAAGTCATCCCCTACGGCGTCAGCTCCAACTTTCGCTACGGTGGCGATCACGATACGCTGGTGGTGGCGGCGGCCAAAGACGGTTACGTCTACGACTTTGACGGCAAGCGGTACATTGATTACCGGCTCGGCTGGGGGCCGATTATTTTAGGACACGCCGATCCTTACGTGAACGAGCGCGTTAAGTTGGCGATTGACCAGGGCGTTACCTTTGCCGCCACGCAGGAGTACGAAGTGCGTGTGGCGGAGCGTATCATTGAGATGGTTCCCGGCGCGGAGATGGTACGTCTGGCCAATACCGGCTCCGAATGCACCATGCACGCCCTGCGTCTGGCCCGCGGCTACACCGGGCGGGACGTCATCCTCAAATTTGAAGGTTCCTATCACGGGGCGCACGATTACGTCCTCTGGTCAACCGCCAGCGGCGACATCAATCAGGTGGGCGACCGCAGCCACCCCACTGCTTACAAACAAAGTATGGGCATCCCGGAAGTGATGCGCAGCCTGGTGCAGTTAGCCCCCTGGAATGACGTGGAAGTGTTGGGGGACCTGTTGCAGGAACGGGGTGAGGCGATTGCTGCCATCATCGTGGAGCCAATTTTAGGCAATGGCAACGGCCTGATGCCTCAGCCCGGCTACCTGGAATTTTTGCGGGAGCAGTGCGACCAGTACGGCATCGTGTTGATTTTTGACGAAGTGAAGACCGGTTTCCGTATTGCAGCCGGTGGCGCGCAGGAATATTTCGGCGTTATCCCCGATATTTCTACTTACGCTAAAGCAATGGGCAATGGCTACCCGGTGGCTGCCCTGGCAGGTAAGAAGGATATTATGATGAGCCTTGGCCCTGGTAAGGTGTTCCAGGGCGGCACGTACACGGGCAATGTGGTCTCTACGGCCGCCGCCGATGCCACCCTCGAATTTATGCAGTCTGGTAAAGTATTCCCCCAGATTGACAAAGTGGGCACAACGTTGATGACAGGTATTGGCGATATTTTGAACCGGTACAGCCTGCCTCACTTCATCAACGGCGTCCCGGCTATGTTTGGCGTCTGCCTTGCCGAGCAGCAGCCCAAAGATTGGCGCGACCTCCACGCGCTGTGCGATTGGGAAATGCTGGAAAAGATTCACGGCTACATGATTGAGCATGGCGTCATGCCGGAAGCGGATGGCTTTGAACCGTATTTCCTCTGCTCCGATCACACTCTGGAGGACGCTGCGGAAACGTTGCAGGCGTTTGAGGATGGCGTGAAGGCGGCGTTGGGCAAATAGAGATTTGAGATTGGAGATTGGAAGCTGCTAATCTCCAATCTCCGATCTCCAATCCCCAATTACCATGAAAACCGAACCTTTCTGGACTGATAAATTTCCCCGCCCTGTTAATTTGCCGGCAGCTACGGCCGTACCCGAATCCGTAGACGTGGCGATTGTGGGCAGCGGGTATACTGGGCTGAATGCAGCCCGTGTGTTGGCGAAGAGCGGGGCCAGCGTGGCCGTGCTGGAGCGGGAGACAATTGGCTGGGGGGCCAGTTCCCGCAATGGGGGGATGGCCACGCCGGGGCTGAAGCAATCGCTCAAGACGATTTGGCAGAAATACGGCCGTGAGTACGCCCACAAATTCTGGCAAGCCTCCCTCGACGCCATTAACCTGATCGATCAAATCGTGCGCGAAGAAGAGATCGCCTGCGACTGGCGGCGTCCCGGCCACGTGGCCCTCTTCTTCAAGGAATCCCACGCTGCTTATTACCGGCAGTACGCCGACTGGCTGCGCGAGGAGTTCCACCACGAGACAACCTGGGTGACAAAGGAGGAACTGCGCGGTGAAATCGGCACGGACGCCTACTACGGCGGGCTGGCAGACAACTACTCCGGTGGCATCCAGCCGGCCAAGTACGTTTTCGGGTTGGCGCGGGCCATTGCCGGCCGTTACGGCGTCCACCTGTGCGAGCGGGCGACCGTGACCCGCATTGAAAAGCTGCCCACTGTCTTTTTGGTGCATACCAGCCGGGGCAGCGTCAAGGCGAAGGATGTGCTGATTGCCACCAACGGCTACACAGATGAGTTGGTACCGCAACTGAAACGGAAGTTGTTCCCCGTAGGTAGTTACAGCATTGTCACAGAGCCGCTGCCGCCGGAGATGCAGCGGGAAATCAGCCCCAAAGGGCGCATGTTTTACGATTCCAAGATTTTTCTGAACTATTTTCGGTTGACGCCGGACGGCCGTATGCTGTGGGGCGGCCGGAATAATCTCAGCACCGGCCTGGATTTGGGCGACAGCGCCGCCCAACTGCGCGTCGGGATGCTGCGCGTCTTCCCCCAATTGGAACCTTACGCCATTACTCATTCCTGGACAGGGCAGCTAGGCATCACCTTTGACCTCATGCCCCACATGGGCCGGGTGGACGGCATCCATTACGCCTTCGGTTACGGCGGGCACGGCCTGTCCATTGCCACCTACCTGGGCACGGAGGCGGGCAAGCTCCTTGCCGGGCAGATTGAGAGTTCGCCCTTTATGGAAATCCCGGAGGATATTAAGTTTTTTTACCGGAAACGGCCGTGGTTTATCCCGCTGGCGGCGCAGTATTATCGCATTAAGGATTGGGTCTCGTAGAAATTGGGGAGTGCGGAGAGTGTGGCGGCAAAAAGTAAAAATCCCCATACTCTCTGCATTTTCAGTGATTTTACATGGGGGATGCAGCAAACT
>JALUPA010000092.1 GCA_027054335.1 Ardenticatenaceae bacterium | reverse complement strand
CTGGTAGCCGATTGCCAGCCACCAGCACCCAGCCGCTACAAACAGGAGGAAATTCATTGTGCTGACCCCAATCGAGCGTATTCTATTTTTTATTTTGGTTGTGGTGTTTGGGGGATTGGCGGCCGTTGGTTTTTACGGCATTTACAACATTGTGCGTAACGGCCGTGCCGCCCCGCCCCGTAAAGGTATTGTCGGCCACTTGCTCAAGGCGTTCATCGAAGTGGGGCTGCAAATCCCCATGTTCCGCTCCCGCCGCATTTTGAGTGTTTTTCACGCCTTCATTTTCTTCGGCTTCAGCTTTTACTTCCTGGTCAATGTGGTGGATGTGCTGGAAGGGTTCATCCCCGGTTTTTCCCTACTGTATGGCGGGGAGGAATGGCTGGGAACGGCCAATCCGGCAATTAACCTGTTTAACTTAACAGCCGACGTTCTCAGCGTCCTGACGTTGCTGGGTATGATTGCCTTCCTGGTGCGTCGTTTTCTGGCGCACGACAAACGGCTGGACTTTAATGAAGGCGTTCTCCTCAATCCTAAAGTAAAGAAGGGCTGGATCAAGATAGATTCGCTCATTGTCGGCGTCTTTATTCTTATTCACGTGGGGTCCCGCTTTACGGGGCAGGCGGTACGGTTGGCGGAAAACGGTCAACCTGATTCCTTTATGCCCTTTGCCAGCCTGTACGCCGGTTTGTTTACCGGTTTGCCCGCAAGCGCCACCAACACCCTGCTGCACGTTACCTGGTGGTTAGCCATCGGTCTGGTCGTCGTCTTCCTGCCTTATTTTATCCGCAGCAAGCACGTCCATTTGATGATTGCCCCGCTCAACATTGGCTTGGGCAAGCAAACCCCGCGCGGCCAACTGGACCCGGCCGTACCGGAAGGGGCCGGTGATGATGTAGAACCGGGTGCGGCTATTCTGGAAGACCTTTCCTGGCCTCGTTTGCTGGACGGCTATTCCTGCATCATGTGCAACCGCTGCAATGACGTTTGCCCGGCCCATTCCCAGGGATCAGTCCTTTCCCCGGCGGCGTTGGAAGTGAATAAACGGTATCTTTGCAATGACGAGTTTAAGTTGCTGGCCCGCGGCACGCCCTCTCCCAGCAAGTTAATCGAAAGTGTCATCAGCCCGGAAGCGGTCTGGTCATGTACCACCTGTTACGCCTGTGTGCGCGTCTGCCCCGTGGGCAACGAACCGATGGCCGACATTATTGACATCCGGCGGCGCCTGATTATTGAGGGAGCGGAAATTGACAGCGGCATCCAGACCTCGTTGGAATCGTTAGCCAAGAATGGCAACTGGTTTGGCAAAGGATCGCGTGGCCGGGCGCGTTGGGTTAAAGGGCTGGATTTTAAGATTAAGGATGTGACGAAGGAAGAGACGGAATATCTCTGGTTTGTGGGGGATACGGCCGCATTTGATGCCCGTGTTGTACCGCTGACGCAGAAAGTAGCGGCTGTTTTGCGGCAAGCTGGCGTAGATTACGGCACATTAGGCCGCCTGGAGCAAAATTCCGGCAACGATGTGCGCCGGGTAGGGGAGGAGGGCTTGTTTGAACAATTAGTGGAAAATAATATGGACGCCCTGGGCAAAGGCCAGTTCCAGCAAATTATGACCACCGATCCCCACTCTTTGAATGCTTTGCGGAATGAATACCCGCAGTATGGCGGCCGTTGGCCGGTGCATCATTACTCTAATATTCTTTTGCAATTGTTTGAATCCGGCCAACTGACTGTCAAGAACAAACTGGCCCATTACCGGGCCACCTACCATGATCCCTGCTA
>JALUPA010000091.1 GCA_027054335.1 Ardenticatenaceae bacterium | reverse complement strand
GCTACCAAAGGATTAAAATACGGCGATGATGGTTCTCTGACCATCTTCATGCAACATGAATCGCCCAGCGCAGACGCCGAATCCAACTGGCTGCCGGCGCCCAATGGCCCATTCTCATTACAAGCGCGTCTCTATTGGCCTGAACCGGATGCCTTGGACCCGCTGTAGGCTCCGCCCCCAATACGCAAGGCATAAGGAAGGGGCATTAAACCAACTTGTATTTTGTAGGGCGATTTTGTAAATCGTTCTCTGGGCGATTTACAAAATCGCCCTACAACAGGAGAAAATCATGACGGAACTTACCGTAGAAAAAATCAAACAAATTGCAGAAGAGGCGTACATCTACGCATTTCCCATGTTGATGGGGTATCGTTTTGCCTATGCAACTTTCCTGCAGCCCGCCTCGCCGGCCTATCGCGGCCCGGCCAATTCAGGGCCGTATGGGGAGGCGGTCACACTGGATCACACCTTCAAAGATGTCATTACCCCCAATGCGGATACGCCGTATTCATTTGGGATGCTGGATTTGCGCGGCGGGCCGGTCGTGTTGACAGTGCCAGAAGTGAAAGGCCGCTATTACGTCATGCAGTTTGAAGATTTGTTCGGCTGTAACGAACTTTTCATCGGCAGCCGTGCCACAGGGAATGCCGCTGGCAGTTATTTCCTCACAGGGCCGAGTTGGGAGGGTGATGTTCCCGATGGGTTCGCCGGGTCATTCCAGTTTGAGACAGAATGGGTGTTCATGATCGGCCGTACCCAGCTGCTTGGCCCCGATGATCAGCCAGCGCTCGCGGAGGTGATGCGCCAATACAAGCTGGAACCATACGCCGTCTATCAGGGCGGCGATGCGCCCACTCTGCCTGCCGTTGATTGGCCGGTATGGAACGATGAAGCCTCCCGCGACGAGCGTTTCATTAGTTATGTAAATGCGTTGCTGCCGCTGTGCCAACCCATCCACCCGGACGAGGCGGCGATGTTTGCCCGCTTTGCCCAAATTGGCGTTGGCCCAGGGCTGCCCTTTGATCCTGAAACGCTGGATGAGACGTGGCGGGAGGCGCTGGCGCAGGGCGTGGCTTCAGCGCGGGCTGTGTTGGCGGAAGCACCAGCAACAATTGGGAAGATGAGCAATGGTTGGCTGGTTGTTTCGCCGTTCGGGGATCGTCAGTTTTATAAAGAGAGAGGCTTTCTGTTACGCGCTGTGGGGGCGTTGATTGGATGGGGTGGTAACGACCAAATCGAGGCGTTTTATCCGCAAACGCACACGGACGCAAACGGCGATCCGCTGGACGGCGCACATACATATACATTGCATTGGGACGTTGATCCGCCTGTGAATGCGTTCTGGTCGGTGACGATGTATGACAAATCATACGACGGCAATGCCGGTTATCTCGTCGAGAACGAAATCAATCGCTACCTGATCAATTCCACAACAAAAGGGTTGGTGCGGGATGCAAATGGCGGGTTAACCATCACGATTCGGCGGGACAAACCGGAAGACCCCGTGCAGCGGGCAAACTGGCTTCCCGCTCCGGAAGGAAAGTTCTACCTGACCCTTCGTTTGTACTGGCCGAAACAGGAAGCGCTTGACGGCCGTTGGACGCCGCCGTTTGTGCAAAAAGTGGGGATGGTTCAGCAATCCGGAAAATTAATTTGACACTTTGTAGGGCGATTTTGTAAATCGCCCTACAAAGTGTCAAGGGTGATTTGAACCATCCCAACCTTCTCGCTGGGAAATGTGGAAAAAGGCAGCAGTTCCAATTCTGAATAATGTGTGGTAGG
>JALUPA010000090.1 GCA_027054335.1 Ardenticatenaceae bacterium | reverse complement strand
ACCCCTTTGCTAACCAACACCCCGCCCCCCCGACGACAAGTCTACCCGACTACCAGACTACCCGACAACTTCACCGCTGCTTATGGCGTGCAGCAATCTATCGGCCGCTCGGTGGACGGCCGTTCCCTTGACAGTTATTCGTTTGGCTACGGCACGCGCAAAATTGTGTTTGTCGGCGGGATGCACGGCGGGTATGAGTGGGTTACGATTTTGCTGGCGTACCGGTTGATTGATTATTTTAGGGAAAACCCCCAGGAAATTCCGGCGGACGTGACGCTGATCATTATTCCGGCGGTGAATGTGGACGGGCAGTTTTTGATTACGGGGCAGGACGGCCGTTTTGCCCTTCAGGACGTGGCTTTGATGACGGTTCCCGGCCGGTTTAATGCCCGCGGGGTGGACCTGAACCGGAATTGGGATTGTGAATGGCAGGCGCGGGCAGAGTGGAACGGCCGTACCGTGAGTGGCGGGTCGGCGCCGTTTTCCGAACCGGAAACGCAGGCGCTGCGCCGTTTTTTCCTGCGGCAAAGGCCGGCAGTGGTAGGGTTTTGGCACAGTAAGGCGAATGGGGTGTTTGCCGGGGGGTGCGGCACGCCGGATGAGGCTTCTTTGACGCTGGGAGAGGTTTACGGCCGTGCCGCCGGCTACCCCAGCTACGCAAAATTTACCGCTTACCCCATCACCGGCGACGCCAGCGACTGGCTGGCCGAACAAGGCGTCCCCTCCTTTACCGTGGAATTGGAAACCCCTAACCAGACCGAATGGCAGAAAAATCTGGCCGGCATCCAGGCGTTGTTACAAGAAGTGTCCCGTTCTGAGTAAGGCATTATTATACAGAGCCGTCTTTACACTTTTTCCAGAGACCACAGATTTATGCTGTGTTGGCTTGCGATACCCTTGCAAACTCCTCTGGTATGATATATAGTCATACTTTGGAGGTTGGGTATTATGGCAACGGCAAAAATTGCGATTACTATTGAACAGGATTTGTTAAATCGTCTTGATTTGCTGGTGAAATCCCGACAGTATCCCAGTCGCAGCAAAGCCATTCAGGAGGCTGTCAGGGCAAAGCTGCAAGAAATTGAAGAAAATCGCTTTGAAACGGAATGCGCCAAGTTAGACCCTGATTTTGAACAGGCATTGGCTGATGAAGGAATTGCCTCGGAGTTGAACGAATGGCCGGAATATTGAGAGGCGACATTTTTTGGGCCAATTTGAATCCTGTTGTGGGGCACAAACAGGCGAGGCGGCGGCCTGTGTTGATTCTCAGCAATAATACGTTCAACAACTATTCGGGAACTGTTATTGTTATGGCGCTGACAAGCCGCCCCCAAAAAGCTGGTTTTCCCTTTACTTTTGCACTGGATGATGAGCAACTGCCTAAAAAATCCTGGGTAAAAAACAGCCAGATAAGAACTCTGTCTATAAAAAGACTCGGAGACAAGATTGGGCACATTTCATCTCAGGAACTCAGGCTTATTATTGAAGGTCTGAGCGAAATTATTCAGGAATAGAAACGGCCGTATTTTTTCTATGGACATCTCGGCAACTATTCGTTTATTGGGCAACTTGTTGGGGCAGACGCTGCGGGAGCAGGAGTCAGTCGAACTCTTTGAGATTGAAGAGCGGGTGCGGCTGGCAGCCAAAGCGCGCCGCGCCGGAGATACGGCCGCCGCGCAGCAGCTTACCGAGGCCATTGCCGCTCTTTCCACCGACGAAACGCGGGTTGTGGCCGCCGCCTTTGCCATGTACTTTGACCTGGTAAACCTGGCCGAAGAACACCAGCGGGTAAACGTCCTGCGGGAAAGGGAAACGCAAAGCCATCCCGAACCAATCCGTGAATCTATTGGCGACGCCATCAGCCGGGCGAAGGCCGCCGGTGTGCCGCGCCGGGAATTGGCCGAACTGCTGGACAGACTAGAGATCGAACTGGTGCTGACCGCTCATCCCACTGAAGCCAAACGCCGCACCATCCTCTCCAAAGTCCGCTGGATCAGCCAGACGTTGCACATCCTGGAGAATATGCGCCTGCTGCCGGCCGAAGCGGACGCTTTGCAGGCCGATCTCTACGCCGAGATTACCAATTTCTGGCTGACCGCCCGCGCCCGCGCCACCCGGCCTACAGTTACGGACGAGGCGCGCACCGTTCTCTTTTACGTGGATGAGACTTTTTGGGACGTGCTGCCCCGTATTTATGACGAACTGGACAGCGCGCTGGAACGCCATTATCCCGGCCTGCAAGCCAGACGTTCCTGGCTGCGGCTGGCTTCCTGGGTGGGTGGCGACCGGGACGGCAACCCTAACGTGACGGCGGCGGTAACGGCCGAAACGCTGCGCCTGCATCGCGGGCTGGCTGTGGAGAAGCACCGGGCTGCTTTTCACGCGCTGGCCCGCCGCCTGAGCCTGAGCGCCCACCGCCGGCCGCCTACGCCGGAATTGGGGGAATGGCTGGATGGGCGACGGCCGTTTCCTCCCCACGTGGCTTATCTGGAAAGCCGCTACCCGGACGAAACGTACCGCCTGGCCCTGGCCTTGCTGAATGCAGATTTGGCCCAGGCGTCGCAGGATGACATGACGGCGCGCCTGTTGGCCCGCAAACCGCACGCGGCGTTAGCCCGCGTGGCGGCGCTGCAAAAACCGCTGGAATGGGTGGCCCAAGCCGCGCCCGAACCGGTGCGGACGCGGCAGATGCGCCCCCTCATGCGCCAGTTGGAGATTTTTGGCCTGCACGCCGCCCGCCTGGACATACGTCAGGATGCCGGGCGTATTAACGCCGGTTTGGGGGAGCTGCTGCGCGGTTTGAATTTGCCGGAAGGAAGCAATTTTAGCCGGATGGATGCAGCGGCGCGCGCCGCTTTGCTCGTCCGCCTGCTCGACCAGCCTGCGCCGCAGTTGGCGCCGCAGGCGGGCATTACGCCGGAGACGGCGGAAACGTGGGCTTTGTTTAAGCTGCTTACGCGCGTCCGGGAGGTGTACGGCCGGGAACTGCTTGGCCCCTTCATCATCTCCATGACCCAAAGCGCGGCCGACGTGCTGGCCGTGTTGTGTCTGGCCCGCTGGGCTGGCTGCGATCAGGGGCTGGACATTGTACCCTTGTTCGAGACGATGGCCGATCTGGCGGCCGCGCCCGGCGTCATGGCCGAACTGTTTGCCCGGAAGGCTTACCGGGAACATCTGGCAAGCTGCCGGCGCGCCCAGACGATTATGATCGGCTATTCCGACAGCAACAAGGACGGCGGCTATCTGGCGGCGAACTGGGCTTTGTACCAGGCGCAGGAAAATCTGGCGCAGGTCTGCCGGGAACATGGCGTGCGGCTGACGTTATTCCACGGGCGGGGCGGCACGGTAGCCCGCGGCGGTGGCCCGGCCAACCGCGCCATCCGCGCCCAACCGCCGGGCACGGTGAACGGCCGTTTCCGCCTCACCGAACAGGGGGAAGTGATCGCCGCCCGCTACCTCAACCCCGAACTGGCCCACCGCCACCTGGAACAGGTGGTCAACGCCGTCCTGCTGGCCTCTCTGCCGGCCGCAGCAGATACGCCGGTGGCGGAGCAATGGCGGCCGGCCATGGATGAGATGGCGGCCGCCAGCCTGGCCGCTTACCGCCAACTGGTCTTCGGGAACCCCGACTTTCTCGCTTACTGGCAGGCGGCCACGCCGCTGGACGAGATTAAACGGTTGCACATCGGTTCCCGGCCGGCTGCCCGCGGCGGCCAGACGGACGCGGTCGCCAGCTTGCGGGCTATCCCCTGGGTCTTTTCCTGGATGCAGAGCCGCTGTAATTTGCCCGGCTGGTATGGCCTGGGAACCGGGCTGGACAGTTGGGGCGATGCGGAAGAACTGGGCCGCATGTACCGGGAATGGCTTTTCTTTCGCTCGGTGATTGACAACGCGGCCATGTCCCTGGTGCAGGCGGATATGGGCATTACTGCGCTATACGCCACGCTCGTGCCCGACCGGGAATTGGCCGAAAGCGTCTTTGCCATTATCCGGGCGGAGTATGAGCGGACGCGGCAGGCGATTCTGGCGATTACCGGGGAGGCGGCACTGCTGGACGGCGATCCGGTCATTCAGCGGGCGGTGCGGCTGCGCAACCCGTACATTGACCCGCTAAACTACATCCAGGTGGAGACGCTGCGCCGCCTGCGCGCCCTGCCCGATACTGAAGTGGAAGAGGCCGCTGCCCTACGCGAGGTGATGGTGGCGACGATTAACGGCATTGCAGCGGGGCTGCGTAATACGGGGTGATCCCGGTTTGGATAACGCTTGATATTTCACGAGGCAGCCCTTATACTTTTTCAGATAGGCAATTGTCAGGAAATCAACTAACATCAGGATATTTTTATTTTGGCTAACAAATTTTATCTCACAGACAAATTTGAATATGATGGCCTTTGGTGGCTGCCAGAACACCCAGAAAAACAAATTCATGGGAAATTTATTTTTGATCCGGATGACGCAATTTACCTCAAGTTGACTGGTTCTTTTGAAACTGAAGAAGATACTTGGAATAGTAACCCCTATGAGCAAACCATTATTCATGGAGTAACAATTGGGGGTGAATTTTGCACGCTGGTTGATAATACCAGGGTGAGCTGGAGTCACCCACCCCCTGGAATTTACAATCAACGCATACGAAGTCAAGTCGCATTGTTTGGGCATCATTTTTCTACTAAAGATGATTTGTTTTTCTCCTCCTATGCGATTAGTTATGAAAATTTAGAAGAATGGTTGAAAAAAAATCCCTTTAAAGTTGAAGTGGTAAAGGGTGAAAATCAAAATTTAATAAAAGGATACAACATTAATTTTGTTATTCCTGACCCAATTGAAGTTCCAATTAACTGTAAAAATGGCATATTACGTATTGCATTTGCGTTTAACAATGAACAAGATCGGTTTCAATCATTTAAAGTTACGAATGAAGCATTTATCGTGTTTCAGGCAAATTCAGATCAAAGTTTGGATTGGTATCGGAAATTGTTTTTTGATATTGAACGACTATTAATTCTATTGATGGGAGGGATTACCCGACCAAGACGAATTGAAGGTTACTTGAAGAAAAATCCTAATGAAAAACGGAAGAAACGGATCGAGATTTACCAAACACTTTATAGTCGCACAAAAGTATCCAAGTTATTCGATCATGAAATATTAATGCCAATGTCTGAAATTAATTCAAACCTTCAATCAATTGTTGAAACATGGCTTAATAACGCTGATCGACTTCGTTCAACATATGATTTGTTTTTCGCAAGCTTTTATAGACCAGATGTATACCTTGAGACCAGATTTCTTACTCTTATGCGAGCATTGGAAAGCTTTCATAGATCAATGAAGCAAGGTAAATATCTACCCAATGAAGAATACGATGTCATTCGACAACAGTTAATTGCCAGCATCCCGAATGATTTGGATAATGATTTGAGGCAATCTCTCAAAACAAAATTCAAATATGGCAATGAATATTCTTTACGAAAACGAGTAAAAGAGCTATTCAACGATTTGAGTGATGAACTCACCCAATTTGTTACTGACGATAAGAAAACCTTTTCAAATCAAATAGTTGATTGGCGTAATGACTTAACACATTATGATATCGATACAATAAATCAAAAACTTGATTTCAAGGCTATTCTTTTTGCAACTCGTAGTTTGCGCATTTTTCTAATAATTTTACTTTTGAAAAGCTTACAGATAGATGAGGATACTATCTCTAGACGTATTTCTAAAACCCAAAAATGGCGATCTTTAGGTTAAAATCTTAAAGGTGAAATACAAGGAATACCATCTAATAAAGCTTTCATCGGAGCGTGAGGCATGGGCCGACTCGCCTTTTGAGGACATGGTGATTGAAGATGTCTTGGCAACAGAAAAAGCTGGGTTTTTCTTGCACGCGCTGAAGCAGGCGTTAGGGTGCGACACGAAGTTGCATGAGTAGCTGTTACGACTTTAACAAAAAGGACATAACCTGATGTTCTACCATCAGTACCCTACTGGAGCGTGCGTTGCCAGCAATGGCTCGGTGCGAAGCCTTCGGGAC
>JALUPA010000089.1 GCA_027054335.1 Ardenticatenaceae bacterium | reverse complement strand
ACCGGGACCTGAAGCCGGAAAATATTCTTATTGGTTATGATGAGGCGGCGCGGGTGACGGATTTTGGTCTGGCCAGTACGCTGTCGGAATTAAAACCGGGCCAGACCGGCACGTTGAGTAACAAGAAGGAGAATTTTGGCCGCACCCAATTAACCCAGGGCGTGGCCGGGACGCCGCTTTATATGGCGCCGGAGCAGTGGGAACACGAGGCGCTGGACGAACGGGCTGATATTTATGCGTTGGGCTGTATATTGTATGAGATGATTAACGGTCGTTTTGCCGCCGCAGGAGAAACCCGCGAAGAATTACGCCAAATTCATCTGACCAACAGTATTAAACCCCCAGACGCCACCATCCCCCTGCCTGTTCTGGAAGTGTTACGCCACTGCCTGATGGCTAAACCGGAGCATCGCTACCGCAATTGGGCTGAGATGGAAACCGGCCTGATTGAAGCGTATACCAAGTTAACGGGAAAACCAGCTCCGGCGGAGCGCGAAATCGCCCGCGAAACGACGGTTGACCGGCTGATTGCCGGCCAGTCCTACAATACGATGGGGCTGTCTTACCTGGACATTGGCAAATTGGATGTGGCCGTCCTTTATTTTGAGCAAACAGTAAATATCGCCCGGGCTGAGGGGTCGCTGGAGTTGGAAGGCGTAGGTTTGGGTAATCTGGGGTTGGCTTATACCGCTTTGGGGTATCTGGACAGGGCTATTGAATTCCATGAGGAGCATCTGGGCATTGCCCGTGAAATAGGCAATATGGTGCAGGAGGGGCTGGCTCTGGGTAATCTGGGGCGGGCTTATCGGGAGAACGACCGTCCCGAACAAGCCATCACTCTGCACGAACGAGAATTAGCCATTGCCCAACAGCAGGCAGATCGCTACAAAGAAGCCACCGCCTTGCACAGCCTGGGTGAAACCTACCGCCAGTTGGGCCAGACCGATGAGGCCATCTATTATTACCGGCAATCGTTGGGCATTGCCCGCGACATTGGCGACAAAGCTCGGGTGGAGCGCATTCTGAACAGCATGGGTAAGTTTTTTCTGGACTCTGGCGAGACACGGGAGTCGGTAGCCTTGTTTAAGCAAACGCTGGACTTGGCGCGCCAGATTGGGGATCGTGTGGGAGAAGGGGAGGCGCTGGGGAATCTGGGCGACTTGTACCGCGTATCGGGGTTCACGGATCGGGCGGCTGAGTATTATGCCCATGCTCTCAATATCACCCAGGAAAGTAATGATCGCCGCCGTATGATTCGCAATTTGATGCGCCTGGGCGATTTGTATTTGGAGATGGATCAACCGGACACGGCGCAGGAGTATTTCGAGCGGGCTTTGTTATCGGCGCAAGAGATTAACGGCCGTGTCCAGGAAATGAAAGCCTACGAAAAACTGGGCGATGTAAACAGCCGCCTGGGGAACGTCACCGAAGCTACCAAAATGTATAAATCTGCCTTGCGTCTGGTAGAAGATTTAGGCTACAAGTCTGTGCGGAAGCAGCAAATTCTCATCAGCCTGGCCCAGGCCTATGCCGCCTGGGGAGATACGGGCCGGGCTGTAGAGTATCTGATCACCAGCCGCCAGATTTCCGAAGAAGCGGGCGATCTGGTCAAGATAAAATGGCATTGGAATGAAATCGGCTCCCTTTACGTAAAGGCCAAACTGTATCGCACGGCTGAGGAAGCGTATAACAGCTTGTTGGCTATAGCTCGCGAGGCAGAGAATATAGCGATTCAGGTAGAAACACTCAATAATCTGGGCGATGTCTACCGGCATATGCGTGATTTCAATAAGGCCATGAATTTTTATAGAGAAGCCCTGGATTTGGCTCGCAGCCACAAAAACCTGGTGGCGGAAGCTCAGACGTTGGCCCAAATTGGGGTGGCTTACCAGGATATGGGCAAAAAACGGCCGTCATTAAGCAATCTGGAGAAGAGCGTAGAGGTGGCTAAAAAGTCCAAGCGGGGCAGTTGTGTGGCTTCCACCAGTTATAAATTAGCCCTGGTTTTGTGCCAGCAGGACAAATGGCGCAAAGCGGAGCCTCATGCTCAGTTGGCCTTGCAGCTTTTCACCAAGCTGGGCGATGCCGCTATGCAGACCCGCACGGAAAATATGATGCGTCGTATTAACAAAAATAAAGGGAAATCCACCGGTCTTTTTAATATCCAGAATTTGAGGGGATGAGACGGGTAAAAAAAGAGCAACGAGTTATCTCGTTGCTCTTGCGTCTGGGGCGAGTGGTGGGATTTGAACCCACGATCTCCTGGGCCACAACCAGGCGTGTTAACCCCTACACCACACCCGCCATAACGTGGCAAAATAGTATCATAGCTGAGGTTTAGAAGCAAGTCATGCCCGCAATTTTTAAGCCGCTGTTTCTGACCGCGTTTACCCTCGCGCGGTAAAAAAAGCGGCTACAAGTTCGTAAAATTAGGCCAACTTATCTAAAATTAGCCAGTAAAAATTTTGAATCCCAAAATAGGAGACACTGTTCCATGACTATTTCCATACCTGAATGGGTGCAGGATGCCGTTTTTTATCAGATTTTCCCCGACCGATTTGCGTTCAGCCGGCAGTTTGGGCAGGATGGTTACCCGGCCAAACCCAACAATCTGCAAGAATGGGGCGCGCCGCCGACTGTTTATGGTTTCCAGGGTGGCGATTTGCTGGGGGCAGCAGAAAAGCTGGATTATCTGGTGGATTTGGGCGTCAATGCCATTTACCTGAATCCCATCTTCCAATCAGCCTCTAATCACCGGTATCATACCCATGATTATTTTATGGTGGACCCCATTTTGGGTGGCAACCGGGCGTTTGACGTGTTTCTCCAGGCAGCCCACCAGCGGGGTATCCGGGTTATTCTGGACGGGGTGTTTAATCATGCCAGCCGCGGCTTTTTTCAGTTTAATCATTTGTTGGAATGTGGCGCGGAGTCGCCTTTCCGGGACTGGTTTCACGTCCACGGCTGGCCGCTCAATGCGTATGACACCCAGCATCCACCTAACTATGATGCCTGGTGGGGCATTCATTCTTTGCCCAAATTTAATACGGACACCACGGCCGTGCGCGAATTTCTCTGGTCTGTGAGCACGCACTGGTTGGAAAAAGGGATTGACGGCTGGCGGCTGGACGTGCCCAGCGAGATTGACGACGACGAATTCTGGCGCGAGTTTCGGCGACGCTGCCGGGCGGTTAACCCGGAAGCGTATATTGTGGGTGAGCTGTGGGGCGATGCCCGGCGCTGGCTGCAAGGCGACCAGTTTGACGCGCAGATGAATTATATGTTTTCCCGCGCCGCTTTGGGGTTTTGTGGCGGTCAGGGTTTGGATCAATCGGACAGCGCCCATACGGGATTGGGTTATATTCAGCCGCTTAACGGGCACCAGTTTGCTGATGAACTTAACCGCATTTTCAATCAGTTATATGCCCCGGAAATTGTCCTGGCCCAAATGAATATGCTGGGCAGCCATGACACGCCGCGCATCATAACGGTGGCTAATGAGGACGTTACGGCCGTATCCCTCATGTTCTTTTGCCAGATGACGGTACCCGGCGCCCCCAACATCTACTACGGTGACGAAATCGGGCTGCCCGGCCGGCGCGATCCGGACTGCCGCCGCGCTTTCCCCTGGCAGGATGAGGCCAGTTGGAATCGCCAGTTGTTGGCAGAGGTGCAAGCCCTAATTCGTTTGCGACACGAGATTCCGACTTTGCGCCGCGGCGATTTTACTATTCTTTACGCCGATGAAAATGTGATTGTGTACCAACGGCGGTATGAAGGGCAAACGGCCGTTGTCGCCCTCAATACCTCAACTGAAAGCCAATCATTCTCCAGTTCGTCAGATTTCCCCGGCCAACTCCCGGAACGATTGACCGAAACCAGCCAACTTTTCCGGAGGAATGAGACGTATACGCTGCACGGCCGTTCCGGGCGCATCTGGGCTGATTGATAAAATAGGACATAACATCCTGATATAATGAGAAAGAAGTACTTATTTCGCATTCTTTTCTCGTATCCTTAACGGAATTAAAAAGCAATAACCGTTATGATTAAAGTGGCAAGGGGGCAAGGCGGCAGAATGTCTTTTACTGAGCAACCCGCAACTTGGCAACTTGCAGCTTGGCAATACAATAATAGCGAGAGAAATATATGGTAAACACATCTAGGAAAACACCCGTGGAACTCACAGACGCAAACGTCCTGGTCGTCGAGGACAACGTGTCCAATTTCGTTTTGGTGGCTCGCCTGCTGGCCTTTATGGGCGTCAGGAAATGCGAATGGAAAACAACTGGCTGGGGCGTGGTAGATTTTGCCCACACCATGGACCGCGTGGACCTGATCCTGATGGATTTGCGTCTGCCCCATGAAGACGGTTATGATGCGCTGCGCCAGATTCGAGAAGACGAAAAACTCAAAGATACCCTCGTCGTCGTTGTGACCGCCCACGGCAGCAGCGAAGAGATGCAAAAAGCGCGGCAGGCCGGTTTTGACGGCTTTTTGTCCAAACCGCTGGATGCAGACCGCTTCCCGGAACAAATCCGCCAGATATTGGCCGGCGAAGAAATCTGGGATTTGGGTTATGCTTAGCAATTGTCCAGAAATTAGTTCGTAGTAACGACTTTAGTCGTCCAGACCGCTAAAGCGGTTACTACGAACAAAAACGGAGAGTAATTTTTAGACGTTTACTTAGGGCAGAAGTTCAACTTCTCTGAGAAGTTGAACTTTTTGGAGAAAATGGCAACCATAGGAAAGATTCAAAACCTCTTGCAAATTCAATCGGAAAATTCAGAGATTCGGCGCAAAGGACGCCGAATCCTTTTTTTGATTGCGCTTTTGTTGCTGATCGGGGTAGCCCATTTTCTACTGGAACTGCCGGACAAACTGGAAGGCGGGATGACAGCCGGTGAAATTGTATCCATTTCCGTCCAGGTTATGTCCGGGCTGATTATTGCCTTGATTTACGTTTATCTGGTCTGGACGGCCAACCAATTTGCCCGCGAATCTGAGGAAAAAACGAGATTTATCCGCCGCCACCTCTCTCAAACTGAAGCCCGGCTCGAAGAAACACAAAAATTGTATGATTTTAGCAATCTCTTGGCGACGACACTGGACGCCGGTGAAATTTACCAGCGCACGGCCCGCACGTTTACTGCTTATTTGCAGGTTTCCAGTTCTACCGTTTTTGCCTGGGAGAACCTGGCAGACAGTGTGGTGCATCAGGTGACTTGCTCCTGCCAGAGCGAAACGGAAACTTGCGCTTTGGAAGTTCAGGATTTGCCTCGGGCTGAGTTCATTGTGGCTGACCGAATTTTCCAGGAGCGGCAGCCGGAACTGTATTCTCTGAACGACCCTGATCTGGCGTCTCCCGCGCGCCGTATGTTGGCGGAGATGGGGCAGTTTGGCTGTCTGGATATTCCTTTGGTGCGCGGCGATAAACTGCTGGGGCTGATTCGCCTGTGCCGCCAGAATGAGGCTGACCCGCTTTTTAGCAGCGAGGAGATACGGTTGGCGCAAACGATGGCTAACGAAACGGCCGTAGCCCTGGCCAATGCTCAACTCACCGCCGAAGCCCAAGCCCGCGTTGCCCAACTCAGTTCCCTGTACCGCTTCAGTCTCTTCCTTTCCGAAGCGCCCGGCCTGACCGACATCTTTAAGGGGGCGCGCCGCGAAATCCTCTCCTTCGTTGAGGCAACCGGCATGTCCATTTCTCTTCTTGTCCCCGATGGCGCCAAATTGCACTGGATTTACGGTTACGAACTTGGTCAGGAAGTGGACCTTTCCGCCATTCCCCCCCTTCCCATCAGCGAAGGGTTTGCCGGGTATGTGGCTCGTAACCGGGAGATGCTTTACATCAACCGGGCGACTGAGGATGTAGAAAAATACCATTCAGTTACCGTTGGCGCTGAAGTAAAAGTTTGGCTGGGGCTGCCTATGATTGTAGCCAACAGGCTTGTCGGCGTGCTGGCTATTGAAAATGAAACGGATTTCAGCGAGCGGGAAATTTCCCTGCTGAAAACGATTGTCGGTCCGCTGGCAATTGCCATCCAAAATGCCCGCCTGCTGGGTCAGGCGGAAGCCCGCGCCCAACGCCAGTTGAACCTGAATCGGATCAGCACCCAGTTGCACCAGACGGCCGACGTGGAAAATATTGTCGGTCTGGGGTTGCGCGCTTTGTCTGATGTGGTGGAAGGGGATGCGGTGAGTTTGCATTTGGGACGGCCGTATCCCGCGGCTACTGCACAAACACCCGAATCGGATCAGGATTGAGAATCTTATGACAGTTACCGCCCCCACGAATATAACGCCCGGTACGGCCGTATTTCTGGACACCTCCATTCCCAATACCGCCCGTATTTTCGACTATCTGGACGGCGGCACAGCCAACTTCGAGGTAGACCGTCAGGCCGGCGAAGAGATGCTCAAAATCATTCCCTCCCTGCGGAAATGGGTGCGGCTGCGGCGCGCCTTCATCCAGGAAGCGGCGCGGCGGCTTTATAGCGACGGCTTCCGCCAATTCCTCGATCTGGCTTCCGGAATGCCTACAGACGAGCATATTCACGCCTTTGCGCCTGACGCCCGCGTTATCTACAGCGACATCAACCCCGTGGCCGTCAGCTACGGCGACAGCCTCTTTGCCGATCTGGTCAATGTGGCGTACATTCGGGGTAACGCTAACGAGCTGGACCAACTACTCACCGCCAGAGAAGTGCGCCGTCTGATTGACCGACGGGAAAAAACAGCCATTGGTTTGAATGCCCTCTTCCTTTTTCTCAGCGAAGCCGAATCTAAGGCGCTGACGCAGGCTCTTTACGATTGGGCCGCACCGGGTTCCCGCCTGTTTTTGGTCTTTCAGACCAGAGGCGAGATGGAAAACCCGGAGCAATACCGGCAATTCATCAGCCTGACGCAGCAGGCTTATTTGCCGATTCAACTGCACACATTGGCCGAAAATCTGGCCTTTACCGGCGCCTGGCAGCCCTTGATCGTAGAATCCATCACTAAGTTTTTAGGTCTGCCAGATGATTTTATTACGGAAGCCGATCAGGAAGGCTTTGGCATGGCTTTTTACGCAGCCATCCTGGAAAAACCTGCGATGTGATGATATGAAATTTGTAACCGCGGTATCCCTGCCGCGTTCATGCTAACGAAAGATGCTATGAAGGCGGATAAGCAGCCTGTGACCCAATTAAATAAAGTAGACTTGGAAGCGGCTCTGCATCAGGCATTCATTTACCACGCCATTGATAATCGCGGGGCGTTGGCCTCTACCCGCCAGGCGGATACTGTGGCGGCGCAGATAGCGGACGCAGCTTTGTACTTTTTGCGGCATGAGGCGGCGGAAACGGAGGTCACGGCCGTAGCCATAGATTTAGGCCAGCGGGGGTTGAGTGTCCTCACCGGAGCGGCGTTAATGCGCGTTTTGGGCGAGATGGGGCTGGGGAGGGATACGGCCGTAGCCCAGCGCCTGAACGCCTTCCAACTTATCTTCCTGGAAAAACTGGCCGCAGCCCGTGAACTGGAACAGCAGCGCATTCAGGAAAAATCCCAAACTGCCTTACAGCGCGCCCTGCACACCCAACTGGAACAGCAAATCAGCCAACACGAAGCGCAGGAACGGTATAACCACACCTTAAACAGTATCCTGCTCCTCAATACCCGCCTCAGCCAGGCCGATAATGAAAAAAGTTTAATTGATGCTGCCGTCAGCGGCATTTGCCAGGCGCTGGATTTGAGCAGCGTTACTCTTTACACTATCAGTGAGACTTCCCAAAGCTGGACAATTCATACGACGACGGCTGACCATCCCCACCCCGGTGAAGAAATCGCACCGGACACCCTGGCCCAGTTACAGACCGCTTTGCAGCAAAATGGTGAAGTGGTTCGTTTTTACCAGACGGAAGAGGGTGACGATGGTTTGGCAGTCGCTATTTTGCTGCGAGGGAGCGGCCGTCTGCTGGGGGCTTTGGTGGCGGACAGCAGCAACGTGGCCGACGTGGACCGGGAAGCGTACATTATTTTGCTGCGCACTTTCAGCCAAAATCTGGCTGCTCTGTGGCACAATCTCTTTCTACGTCAGGAGACGGAAAGCCGGGCGCATGAACTGGAAATTTTGTACGGCCGTTACATAGATCAACTGTGGCGCACTGACCAATCTACCCTGGTGGCCCGCCTGCAAAACAACGAACTGCACCTGGAACGGCCGTCTGCCGCCCCCCCGAATTCTGATGAAGAAACAGTCCTGCCTTTGAAAATCGGCGATCAGGTTTTTGGGCAGATCAACCTGCCCGGCCTGGAAAATCTGGTTGACGACGAGCAGGATTTTGTCCGGGCTATTGTGCGAGAGATGGGCAATGCTCTGAACAATGCCCGCGCCTTGCAGACGGCCCACGCCTATTCCCGCCAGACCAGCCGCCTCTTTGAAACCGGCCGGCGTATCAGCCAGGCGCGGGATGAAGTCGCTGTCTACCGCGCCCTGATTGCCTTTGCCCAGGAGTCTGAATTGGCTGACATGGCTCTGATTCTCACGGCCGACGTCACCGACCCGGATTTTCTGATCAGTCCTGTTGTCTGGGATCGGGTTGCAGGGCTGCGAGACGCGGATAACCGTTTTTCCCGCGACAAGTACAGTTTTAGTAACCAATTAACCCATAATGAACTCATCCTGCTGGAAAATGGGCAGGAAGATGCCCGGTTGGATGAAGCGACGCGGCAGTTGTTTACCCGTTTTGATCACCGGGCGGCGGCTTTGCTGCCTATTGCGGTGGAGGGTGAATGGCTAGGGACGCTGGCCTTGATCCGCCGGGAGGCCAAACCTTTTACAGATGAGGCGTTACGGCCGTTTCAGACTCTCACCAACCAAGCCAACGCCATCCTGGCAAACCACCGGCTGCTGCGCCAGACAGAAACGCTGTACCAGCTTGGCCGGGCGCTTACCCAAACCATCACCCGCGACGATGCGCTGGATATTGCCGTGCGGGAAGTGGCCCGCTATACCGGGGCGCACCAATGTCGTTTTGTTCTCTACGATATGCCTGCCGGTAAAGGGATCATTGCCGCAGAAGCGGTCAGCACCAGTGTTTCTCGCACGATTGAATTGCCTATTTTGGGTGATTATGTCTTTACCCGGTTACACGAGGAGCATCAGCCTCTCCTGTTGACGGAGTACAGCCGCAACGTCCCGGCGGAAACAATCCGCCGTCACGTTCTTCAGTTTGGGGCGAAGGCGTCTCTTTTGCTGCCCTCGGCCAGCCAGCAGGAATTGCTGGGTTTTTTGGCGATTGATTCGCATCGGGGGGAACGGCCGTTTACCCAGGCCAACATCATTTTTGCTCAGACGGTGGTAGACATGCTCACCACCCAACTGGAAAATATCAAACTGTTCGATGAAGCCTTACAGCGCGCCCAGGAACTCATTACCCTGAACCAGATTCAGTCCAACATTGCCCGTATCCTTACGATGGAAAAACTGGCCTACGTCGTCTATGAGCAAATCGGCCGTTTGCTGGACAACACCATTTTCCTCCTGGCTCGTTACGATGCCTCAACTAATACCTATCAGCCGGTCCTTACAATTATTGAAGGACAAAAAGTGGATTTGTCGGAACGAGTGTTGGCTACGGACGAGCCTGTTTACCAGTTTTTGCATCAGGAACAACATCTCAGCCTAAACAGCGCTGCTCCCCTTATGCAGGCGGAAAAGGTATCGGAACGGCCGTCGCAGTCCGGCTTATGGGTACCAATGTGGCAAGAAGACACGCCCACCGGCCTTATCACTATTCAATCCTACAATGCCCGCGCTTATAATGAAAATGATGTGCAATTGCTGCGCAGTATTGCCATTCAAACCAGCCTGGCTATGGCTAACATAGCTCTGTTTGAGCAAATCCAGCAGCAAAATGAAGAGTTGCGCGAACTGGACAAGCTGAAAACGCAGTTCCTGGCCAGTATGTCCCATGAACTGCGCACGCCGCTCAATTCCATTATTGGCTTTTCCCGCGTTATTCTCAAAGGGATTGACGGCCCGGTAACGCCGGCCCAGGCAGAAGACCTCAACTCTATTTTTAGCAACGGCCACCATCTGCTCAACCTGATCAATGAAATTCTGGATATGGCTAAAATTGAAGCGGGTAAAATGAACCTCGTTTTTGATCAGGTCAATTTGACAGAACTTTGCCAGAACGTCCATAAAACGGTTGAAGGTTTGCTTGATCCGGAAAAAACTGAGCTTGTCTGGCAGGTGCCGGCCAATTTGCCGACTATTGAAGCGGACGCGGTGCGCTTGCGGCAGATTTTGCTTAATCTTCTCTCCAATGCTGTCAAGTATACCGAAACCGGCCAAATCCAGTTCAGCATCCAGCCGGAGGAAGTGCAGATTCATATTTTGGTTCGGGATACGGGAATTGGTATTGCGCCGGAGGATTTTGACCGGGTGTTTGCGCCTTTTGAACAGGTGGACAGTTCCAGTACGCGCACAACGGGCGGTACCGGCCTGGGGTTACCGATTACAAAGTGGTTGGTGGAAATGCACAACGGCCGTATCTACTTCGAGAGTGAGCTTGACAAAGGCACTACTTTCCACCTGTTCTTGCCCATCCGGCAAGATTTGGCGGCAGATAAGGTGACGGCAAACGGGCCGCAAACTGTCCAGATGAATGTGCCAGTCAATCAACTTTGATAAAAGGGTTCCTGATAGCTATTGAAAGAGAGCGTTTAGCCAGTAAAATAAAGGCGACACAAAAGTCATATTGCCCCAAAACGGCAATGTGTGGCAGAATACCCTTTGGGTGAATCCCGGACAGATATGACACAAGGTATTGAATAATTCTATGGAACAGGGCAAAGCCACCATCCTTTATATAGAAGATGACCCCGCCAGCCGCCGTCTGGTGCAGCGTGTGTTAGATAATAAGGGGTACGATGTTTACGTCGCCGACGATGGCTTAAAGGGTATTTCGCTGGCGCGAGAAAAACGGCCGCAGCTTATCCTGATGGATATTAACCTGCCGGGCATGGGTGGCCGGGAAATTACCACCCGGCTGCGGAGTCTGCCCCATTTTATTAACATTCCTATCGTGGCTTTAACGGCCAATAACAGCCCCGGCAGCCGGGAACTGGCCCTGGCGGCTGGTTGCACAGGGTTTCTTACCAAACCGATTGACGTCTCGGTTTTTCCGAATCAGGTGGAAGATTATTTGAACGGCCGGGTCGAACCCCTCTCCGCTGCCGAAAAAAACATTCACTTACAGCGTCATGCCCAAAATCTGGTAGAACAACTGGAAGACCGCATCAACGAACTGGAAACGGCCAACCGCCGCCTGCGGGAACTGGACCGTTTGAAAAGTGACTTCATCATCATGGTCTCCCACGAACTGCGTACTCCTTTGACTCTCATCAGTGGGTACGCCCATTTGCTGGATGAGCAGCTCAAGCAGAACAACGAAACCTTCACGGCGGAAATGATTTCCGGCGTGGCGGAAGGGCTGAACCAGGGTGTAGACCGGATGCGCGGCGTGGTCAATGAAATTATCAAAGTAGCCCGCATTGCCTCCGGTACACTCGACCTGGCTATTGGCCCGGTGCGCCTCTCAGACATTGTGCGGGATTTGCAGGATGAGTATCAGCAAGTCATAGATAAACGCCGCATCAACCTGCACGTAGGCGACCTGTCAAAATTACCCCTCATTGAGGGAGATGGTATTCAGTTGAAAGCGGCCATTGACAATGTGCTGGGCAATGCCGTGAAATATACACCTGACGGCGGCAGTATCTTCATCGTAGGCCGCGCGATGGGGGATGCGGTAGACCTTATCATTCAGGATACAGGTATTGGTATTCCCGGCAGTGAGCAATCCAAGATTTTTGATCAATTTTACGCGCTGGGCAGCGTTGAACATCATTCCACCAGCAAATCAGCGTTTCAGGGCGGGGGATTGGGTCTGGGATTAGCTATTGCCAAAGGGATCGTGGAAGCGCATAACGGCCGTATCTGGGTGGAAAGTGACAAACGCGACCCCAATAGTTTACCCGGCAGCACCTTCCACATCCTCCTTCCCATTGACCAGGCCAGTCAGAGAATTAACCTGTAACCAGATTCATCCTGGCGCATCCGCCAGTAAGATTCTTCCCTCACGTCTCGTCAACCTGAAGATTTCGTGATTCCATTGTTCTTCTCATGGTGGCATTTACGGGATTCGGTATAATGAGATAGACAGTTGTCTAACTGGATGCAAAAAGTAAGAAGATTGGAGGAATATGTTAGCGGAAAAGTCAACCCGAACGTTATCTACGGAGATCATAAAGGGGGATGCCGTATTTACTCTTTTGGCTGACGAGTGGGACCCATTAGTCGAAAAAAGTATGACGCACACGCCATTTCAATATTTATCCTACCAAAAAGCGTGGTGGGATCATTTGCAGCCGGAAGACAGCGAACTGAACACGGTTGTGGTGCGTGACGATGGGGCATTGATAGGTATTGCCTGTTTGTACGTGATGGGTGATCTGATCCATTTTAACGGCTGTGTGGAAGAGACGGATTATCTGGATATTATTACGGCGGAAGAGGATGCGGAAAGGGTGTGGACGGCCGTATTCAACACCTTATGCAGCCCGGAATATCCCGATTGGGAGCTGCTGGAACTGTGTAATATTCCCGCTGAATCTCCCAGCCGCGTCGTTGTGCCCCGATTGGCCGGGCAGCAAAACTTTGCTTTTACAGAAACGGTCAACGAGGTGTGTCCCATCATTGATTTACCGGCTACGTTTGCCGAGTATCTGGCCCAGATTGACGGCAAGCAGCGCCGGGAAATTAAACGAAAACTGCGCCGGGCCAATGGCGCCGGGGCCGAACTGGTGATTATTGGGCCGGAGGATGATATTGATGAAGCGGTGGATGAATTTTTGACGCTGCTGCAAAAAAGTACTTTTGAGAAGCGGGATTGGCTGACTGACGGCCGTTGCGCTATGTTCCACGATGCGGCCAAAGCAGCCATGGCGGCCGGGATTTTGCAATTGTTGTTTATGGAGGTGAACGGCCGTAAAGCGGCTACCCTCTTCAACTTTGATTATGACGGCCGTATCTGGGTCTACAATTCCGGCCTGGACCCGGAAGCGTTTGGTAATCTCAGCCTGGGCGTTGTCCTTACCGCTAAAGCGATTGAACTGGCTATTGAAAACGGCCGTAAATATTTCGACTTCCTCCGCGGTGACGAGACTTACAAATACCGTTTCGGCGCTAAAAATACCTATATTTACCGGCTAAATGTCACTCGATGTGACCGGTGAGCAGTGAGCAGTGTGCAGTGTGCAGTGTGCAGTGTGCAGTGATCCATACTGAAAACTGAACACTGAAAACTGAAAACTAACAAAATGAACTCAATCTCCCCCCCCCCCATCCGCCGCATTGCTATGCTCAGCGTTCATACCAGCCCTCTGGCTATGCTGGGTGGCAAGAAAACAGGCGGCATGAATGTGTACGTGCGTGATTTTAGCCGCGAACTGGGGCGCGAAGGCATCCGGGTTGACGTGTTTACCCGGTCTCAGGATGCGTCAGCGCCATTTATTGAAGAGTTGGGGGTAAACGGCCGTGTCATCAACATCCCCGCCGGTCCCCAACAGCCCATCTCTACGGCCGAAGTTCCCCCCTATCTGGATGAATTTACTCAGGGTGTGTTGGCTTTTGCCGCTGCGGAAAACATCCAATACGACGTTATCCACAGCCATTACTGGCTCTCCGGGCTGGTGGCCGAACAACTGCGTGACGTGTGGGGTACGCCCATCGTGCAAATGTTCCACACCCTGGGCCACATGAAAAACAAAATTGCCATGAGCGACAGTGAACGCGCCCCGCAAATCCGGCTGGACGGTGAATGCCGCGTTATCCAAACGGCCGACCGCCTTATTGCCGCTACCCTGGCCGAGGAAGAACAGCTAGTCTCCCTCTACAATGCCAATCCGGGCAAAATCAGCATTATCCCCCCCGGCGTAGACCTGAATCGCTTCCACCCCATTGACAAGAAGACGGCCAAAAAGCGGGTGGGTATCCCCTGCGGCGACACCAATATTCTCTTTGCCGGGCGCATCGAACCGCTCAAAGGGATTGATACGATGCTGCGAGCTATGGCCCTCATCCAGAAACGCCGTCCCGACGCCGTAGAAAACTGCTGTATGGCTATCATCGGCGGTGACCCCTGGGCGGATGACCTGGACGAAGAAATGGCCCGCCTCCAAGAGCTGCGTCACGATTTGGACATTCATGATTTGGTGATGTTTTTAGGCGCGAAAGACCAGGAAATTTTACCCAACTATTACGCGGCGGCCGAAATGGTGGTCATGCCTTCGCACTATGAGAGTTTTGGCATGGTAGCCCTGGAAGCAATGGCTATGAGCACGCCGGTCATCGCTTCGGAAGTGGGCGGGCTGGCGCATCTGGTGCAGCACGGCGTCACCGGCTACCACGTCCCCTCCCGCAACCCGGAAGCGCTGGCCGGCCGTATCTTTGAACTGCTCTCCAATCCCGAATGCCGGGACTACATGGGCCGCAATGCCCGCGAACATGCTCGCCAATACGCCTGGCCCAATATCACGGCCAAATTTATGAAGGTATACGGCGCGGTTTCGGCTGGGCAGACCTGTGTGATGTTGTAAACGCCCACTTCAGCCGCGCTTCGCGTCGGCACGCAAGCCCTGTTAGGCGGCATTTATTCACTTCATCATTTATCGAAATCAGATTCTTCCAAATCATTTTGATTAGGCCAAGTTGCATGGACTTTAAGTTACTCAGTGCTATTGTCCTGTCACTCGTGAAATGATGGATATTGTCATTTCGAGCGCAGCGAGAAATCTTTCTGCCTAACTGGGAAGATTCCTCACCCTATGGGATTCGGAATGGCAGTTTTTATCAAATTAGCTGTGACGAGACAGTAACCTTGTGGGAGAATAAAATCCGGGAGGAGGTAAAGACAATAAATAGAGTATATTTGGCAGGTTTTCTTTTTATGCTATTACTCATCGCCAACAGTATACTCTTGCATGTTCTCATAAAAGGTTATCCGCTCATTGAAGCAGTTAATGCCCAATTTTCCACCACACCAACCTGCTATGATTATTTTACGGCAAGAGAAATCAATGATTATTACCACCAGCAAGGATTTGGCGGTGACTTGATTTACATTTTCAGCAATCTGGCTCCAATCTGGCTTCTGTTATCGGCCGGGATGGCAATCCGATTTAGCGCAATCTGGCAGCAGAGACGGCCGTTGTGCTGGCTGCCCGCAATCGTAATGATGATTCTCATTGCCTTGTTAATCTGGTATTTACCTATAGCGCGGGCAATCAGTTGTGGAATTGAGTGAAATGAATGAGCGTTTCAGAACAACTCAACAATATATTTCCCGCCGGTGTCCAATTCGCAAAACATAAATCAGCGATTCTTCTTCGACCAGATCGTACACAATACGATAGTCTCCCACCCTGAATTTGTATAAGCCAGCCATTCTTCCTTTCAATGGCAAATGAGGAATATGTTCCCCATTTTCGCCCAACCATGCCAACCGAGTGGCCACACGTCTGGCAATCGTTTTGTCCAGACGCGCCATATCTCGCCGGGCTACTTTGGATAGTTTAATGTTCACTTGACAAATCCAGCCCTAATTCCTCAATAACTACCGACAAGGGAATGCCTGGATCATTGCCTGCCAGCCGCTCCTGTCTCAATTGGCGTAATTGCGCCTCAATTTCAGGACGCAACTCGCCATCCTCATCCAAATCAGCAAACCATTCGGCAAATTTGCGGTCCAACGTGCTGGCAACAACGGATTCAATCATCTGCTGTAATTCCTGGGGAGTCATTTGTATTGTGATTGCGGACATGATTTTACCTCGTTCCGTGTTTTTGGTTCGTAATTATACAGGTCTCGCTCAGAAATTGAACTGCAAAGCGCGCAAAGAGCGCAAAGACAAAAATTTTTCCTGATTTCCTTTGCGTTCTTCGCGTCCTTTGCGGTGAGTAGTTGAGTACACCTGACCAGTTACTCTGATTCTGTCGTATTCCATTGTATCATAAAATTGGCAGCCGTTTTACCACCCGCTGGCTTGAAACAAAGTCCTTAACGCCTGCTCCCGCTCGGCGGCCGTCATCACGCGGGGTCGGGCGTAATTTTCGATGAGGCCCGTCCACAGTTCTACGTTCAGGAGACGGCCGTCATAAATCAGATACGTATCCACAAACGTCTGCCGCGTACCCGGCATATCCATCTGGTCAAAAAAGAGATTGCCCGGCCCATAATGGATAAACGCCCCATCCGCAAAGGCAAATCCCTGTGCGTGATGCCCCTGGCTGCCGGATACGGCCGTCGCCCCCGCTTGCGCCAACGCCTTAAAATCCACCTCTTGCTGCGGCAGGGGCGGGTATTGGTAATACTCCTCGTACTGCAAAGTGGCGATAACCAGGTAGCCCTCGTCCCGCAGTTGGCTGATTTGAGGCAGCATGGTTCCGTCGCACGGCCGTGATCCCGGCCCTACCTCCGTCGCCCAGGCAAATGTCGGGCCAAAATCATTGCAGCCCACAAAAGCAATCCGGTTACCATTG
>JALUPA010000088.1 GCA_027054335.1 Ardenticatenaceae bacterium | reverse complement strand
AAGCAGGACGTAGCCCATGAGGGGGACGGCCATCAAGCGTAAGGCGTCGCGGGGGGCGAGGCGGGTGCGGGCCAGGAGGAATACGGCCGTCATTATTACCCCAAAAAGGCCAAAGACAATCAGTTTTCCCGTATCGGTGGCATTGCTGACGCCTTGCTGCCCCAACCAGAGTTCCAGCCAGTGAAAGATGCCGGAGTTGAAGTTCCATTTACGGCCGTAAATTCGCAGCGCGCCAAAAAGACCGGTTCCAGCCAGTTCGCCGCTCAGGCCCCAACCGGCTTGCAGGCCAAAGGGGATAAGCAGGATGACGGTGAGGAGTCCGTAGAGGAGACGCTGGGGCCAGTTCCAATGCCAGAAAAGGATGGGGGAAAGGAGGCCGGGGATGATTTTGGTGAGGGTGGCGAGGGAGAGGGTGAGTGGAGATAAGAATTGTGAATTGTGAATTGTGAATTGTGAATTGTGATTTTTTGCGGACGGCTGTAACGCGAGATAAATAGCGAGGAGGGTAAGGAAGATCATCCAGGCGTCGAGGTGGGCGGCGTGGGCTACTTCGACGATGACGAGGGGGTTCCACAGGTGGAGGATAAGGCGGCGGGGCGGCAGGGCGGCCAGGGTCAGGAGGCGGGCGATGAGGAATCCGCTGCCCAGGTCGAAGAGGGTCATGGCGATTTGCAGGAAGAGGGGGCGCAGGGGGGCTACGGCCGTCACACCCCAAAAAACCAACTGCGCTGCCGGCAGGTACGGGCTGGCCATCCAGGCATTGTTCGCCTGCGCCCGCACCGGATTGTCCAAGAAGTCTAGTTCCGGGGCGTTGATGGCGTAGGCGTAGGGGCTGACGCCTTGATGGGCTACGTAGCCATCCCACAGGTAGCGGTACACGTCGTCGGACAGGGTGGGGGTGGTGAAGAGGAGGAGCAGGCGAAAGAGGACGGCCGCGCCCCACAGCCAGCGCCGGGAAATGCCCCGTTTTTCTGTCCAGAGGATGGCGCCCAGGAAGGCGAAGAAGGCGAGCAGGTACCAGACGATTGTTTGGGGGGTACGGCCGTCGCGCAGCGTGCCGACCAGCCAATCCTGCCGCACCAATCCCAAATAGGCCAGCAGACTCAGGCCGATGAGCAGGTATAAGCCCCAGATTGGTTTGTTTGGTTTTTGCATAGCAGTTTTTAAGGATACTCCATCCCTGATTTTTGTCTATCAACCCGGACTGACGGCCGTAGACGGGGCGAGACGGCGCGGAGTAATGTCGTTTTGTTTACCCAGGTTCGTACCGCGCCGTCCCGCCCCTACCAAAATTGGAATGGCTGGTCTGACGGCCGTGTTATAATTCGAGGGACACATCTTGATGAATAGGGTTATTCGACAAGGAAGGGAAAGTATGGAAATGAGACATTTGGGGCAAAGCGATCTGGTGGTGACGCCAATGGGTCTGGGATTGGCCGCTTTGGGCCGGCCGGGTTACATCAATTTGGGGCATGAAGAAGATTTGCAGGGGAATTATGATGTGGCGGCGATGGAAGCTCAGGCTCACGCAGTGTTGGATGCGGCCTGGGCGGCGGGTATTCGTTATTTTGATGCGGCTCGATCTTACGGCCGTGCCGAAGCATTTCTCGGTTCCTGGCTGAAATCACGCGGTATTTTGGCTACGGCCGTGACCATCGGTTCCAAATGGGGCTATACGTACACGGCCGATTGGCAGGTGCAACTGCCGCAGGGGGTCAAGCACGAAGTCAAGGAACATACCTTGCCCGTGTTGCAGCGCCAGTTAGCCGAAAGCCGGGCGCTTTTGGGTGACGCCCTCGACCTGTACCAGATTCATTCGGCGACGCCGGACAGCGGCGTGTTCGAGAATCAGGCGGTGCTGGCGGAACTGGCCCGGCTGCGGGATTCCGGGTTGGCGGTGGGTTTTTCGGTGAGCGGGCCGCAGCAGGCGGAGATGATCTGGCGGGCGTTGAAGATAGAGATGGCGGGGGAACTGCTTTTTGCTTCGGTGCAGGCTACCTGGAATGTTTTGGAGCAGTCGGCCACGTCTGCCTTGCAAGCGGCCCATGATGCGGGGCTGGGGGTGATTATTAAGGAGGCGTTGGCGAACGGCCGTCTCACTCCCCGCAATCAAGACCCGGAGATGCAGGCTGTTCTGGCATTGGCTCAGGCTTATGGTGTGACGTTGGATGCGTTGGCGTTAACGGCCGTGATCCACCAACCCTTTGTAGACGTCACCCTCAGCGGTGCGGCGCGTGTGGATCATCTCCAATCCAATCTGAAAGCGTTGGCCGTTTCCTGGAATGATTCTCTGGCGCAGCAGATTGTCCAATTCCAGGAACCGGCCGAATTGTATTGGCAAAAACGCAGTCGGTTGGCCTGGAATTGATTGACTTTGGCATTGTGCGGGATACGAATTGGTATCGTCCTTGTGTTATAATGATTCTTATGAGCGAAACAAAAGAAATCGAACTTTCAGAATACTTTGATTTTGTTGCGCCTGACGTTATTCGGATCAGGGGGCACCGCTTGGGGATTGAGCACGTTCTTGGTTACTATCTTGAAGGGTACAGTCCCGAAGAAATTGCTCAGGAATATCCCGGCTTGAGTCTGGAAAAAGTGTACGCGACGATTACTTATTATTTAAGAAATCGGGAAGAACTGGACGCCTATCTCCAGCAGGTGCATGATCGGGATGAACAAGCCTGGCAGAGGTGGGTCGGGAATCCCTCTCCCCTTGTGCAGCGTTTGCAGGTAATCCGTGAAGAACAGGCCAAATATAAATGAAAATCCGGTTTTTGCTGGATGAGAACATATCTCCCCGGTTGAAAATTGCGCTTAAGCGACTGGCTATGGAGATGGATGTTTTGCGTGTTGGTGACGAAGGTGCGCCGGTTTTGGGGACGCCAGACCCGGAAATCCTGCAATTTTTAGCCGTTTCGCGCCGATTACTGGTCACTGAGAATCGCAGTACGATCCCGGAACACCTGACAGATTATTATGCTGCCGGAGGAACCTCCCATTGGGGTATTCTTTGGGTGCGGCCTGATACGACGATGGGGCAACTGGCTGCTTCTCTTCATTTGATTTGGGCTGCCAGCGAAGCTGAGGAATGGCAAGATCAAACGGGTTGGGTACCTTTTAAATTGTTAGCCGCCCTGCTATGACGTTGGCGTATTTTTTGCGGTAAGGTGTACGGCCGTTGGTTCTAACTCGTTAAGAATATCTTTCATCCGGTAACGTAATAAAGCCATTTGGACACAAGATAAAGTAATGCAGATACCATTACGCCGACAATAAACTGATGGATATTGTCATCAAATATGTTCATCCGGTGTTTGTATTGGGCAGATACGTCGCTTGGCCGATGAGTAACTACCACCGGTCTCCCAAATTCAGCCAGAAAGCCTATCCCCCCGAGGAAGAAGGCTCCTATGCCCACATATTGCAAAACAGTTGCGTACTCATCGATAGAACGCCAACCGACTATCAAGCATACAATTCCGGCTAATAGGGTTAACCCAACAGTGATTAGGCTGGCAATTTTGAACAGCCACAAAATAGAAACCAGAAATTCTTTTATTTTCGTTTTCATTGCTCACACGCTCGTCGGATACTATACAAACAGTTATTTCAGACTGGTGTCCAGGAAATTCAGGGTGTGCGTCCAGGAATCAACTGAGGCAAAAGCTGTATCTTCCGCATTTCCACCAGATAACAGCTTTTCACCAGAGACAGGATGAATAAACCAGGAGTATGTTGTGGGTGCATAGGGTGCGAAAATAATATGTCCTGTACCCGGATAACTAATATGTTCGTAAGGATAAGGGTGGTGACATTGTTCAAGTCTCTCAATAACCATATTCGATAATAATGTTGCCGGCCAGACTTGATCATCTTCCCCTGATATAAGCAATATGGGCCCCTTAATATTTTCTACAGCAATAGTCGCTTGTTCGACAGCGCTTGTATCCTTCATGGCGTCTAAATAGAAAGGTGTGTAGGCGAAAGGTTTTCCATAAGCTGTTTGTTCATTTCGGTATCTCTGAAATTCATCTGTCCAAACTGGTGGTACATAGGGAACTGGCTGGCCTTTGTATAACCAGCTAGCTCCCCCCTCCACAGCGTCATCAAAAAAAACTATCCCACTAGGCGAATAAGCAATTATGGCCTTGATTTCAGGAAAGATCGATCCCAAAAGCAGGGCCAGTTCGCCCCCTCTTGAGCTGCCTACGATTCCCAGCTTATCAACGTTTACTTTGCTTTGTAAACGCAGCCAGGCAATAGCTTCTTCAAAATATTCCAGGGGAATTTTACTGAGCGAACCAGGTAAGGGGGTAATCCCAAAATAAGCTAGAGCCAAAGCTGCATATCCATGTGAAGCAAGCAGCATTGCTCTGGAATCATTTGTACCTCCTTCAGAGCCACCCAAGACGATCAAAACTGGATGGGGTCCATCACCTGGCGGGAGATACAATGTTCCCACTAACTTGCTGTCTTGTATTGGTATTTCTACAACTTCGGGATCGATTATTAACCGTTCAATCTGTGTAGACGCTACGATCTCTTCATTACTTTCAACCGTGACATCGTATATCATTGGATCTAGCCTGTCTCGTGTGAATTCAAGGTCAATATCTCTATGTTCCACCATAGACCAGAACAAGCCCATCCCATCAACAGTCGTATACGTTCCAGTGATCGGTTGTTGAACGTCTAAGTCCACACGGCCGTTATTGTCAGTTGTAAATGTTGCCCATGATTCAAAATAGGCTGATTGCTTCGCCCGCACCTGCATACGCACTGTAACATTCTGCCCGGGTGCAAAACCAGATAGCTGGATATTTACGGGCGTATCAAAAAGCGTGCTGGCAGGTTCAATGGTAATGGCAGGTTTAGAATTTTGCGTTTCTCTTGAGGGTGTAGGAGATTCTATTTTGACCGTCGGTTGTGTTGGTTGAGATTTAGTGGGAACGTTGGGTGAGGTTCTGTTACAGCCGGCCAGAAACAGAATGAGTTGACAACAAACGAGTAGTAAATTTCTGTTTGTGGCGACTTTGGGTTTATGGCATTTGAACGAGACAGTTTTCATTATTCTAACAATACCAAGCAGCGTCATGGCTCAATATGACCCACAGCAATTATAGCCATTTTGGTAAAGTATAGAATACTCATAAAGAAGTATCAAGTATAGACTCGAACAGAATTACTCCAAACGGATGCGGGGATTGAGGTAGGCGTAGAGCAGGTCGGCGGCGAGGTTAGCCAGGACGAAGACGACGACAGTGACCATGGTGATCGCTTGAATCAGGGGCAGGTCGCGCCGGTCTATGGCGAAGATGAGGAGCCGCCCCAGCCCCGGATAGTTGAAGACGTTTTCGATGACGATGAGGCCGCTGATGAGCCAGCCGGCGCTGATGGCGATGACGGTGATGGTAGGTAGCAGGGCGTTGCGCAGGACGTGTTTGCCGATGACGACGCGGCGGGGCATCCCTTTGAGAACGGCCGTGCGCACATACGGCCGTTTCAATTCCGCCACCACCCCCGCCCGCGTCAAACGAGCAATATACGCCAGCAAAACCAAAGTTGCTGTCAGGGCCGGCAGGATGAGCATGGGCAGCGCTTCCCTAAACGTCGCCCCCGGCGGCACGGAGGAGTTGGCTGGCAGCCAGTCCAGCTTACGGGCAAAAACGTAAATCAAGACCAGCCCCGTCACAAACTCCGGCAGCCCTACCACCGAGAGCGAGCCGACGCTAATCACGTTATCCACCGGCTTGTTCTCGTTCAGCCCGGCAATCACCCCCAGGAAAATAGAGAGGGGCACGGCAATAAGCAGGGTCAACGCCGCCAGCCGCAGCGAACTGCCCAACCGTTCCATGACCAACGGCCGTATCTCCGTCTTCGTACTCAGCGAAACGCCCCAATCCCCCGTCATAAAGTCGCCCAGCCAGCGCAGATATTGCACCGGCAGCGGGTCATTCAAGCCAAACTCCTCCCGGAACGCTTCCAGCGCCTCCTCCCCCGCTTCCCGGCCCAGCACCACCCGCGCCACGTCCCCCGGCACATACT
>JALUPA010000087.1 GCA_027054335.1 Ardenticatenaceae bacterium | reverse complement strand
CGGGGTGATGCGGGCGGTAGGGGCTTCAGATACGGCCGTGCAGCGCATCGTTATGGTAGAAGGGGCGCTCGTCGGCGTGATTAGCTGGTTTTTTGCCGTCCTGTTAGCTATCCCCATCAGCCGTTACCTGAGCGACGTGGTAGGGAATGAACTGTTGCGCAGCTCCCTCAGCTACACCTTTTCTTTCACAGGCGCATTCATCTGGCTGATTGCCGTTATCATCATCGGCGCCCTGGCCAGCTTTTGGCCCGCCTGGAACGCCTCCCGCCTCTCCGTCCGCGAAACCCTGGCGTATGAATAGCCAATTGACAATTTACGATTGCCCCCGCCCCCTGCTCCTCTGCACCTTCAAAAGTCGTCATAAAAATTGACAAGCCTATACCGAACCGATATAATCTCACCGCTGGGTATAATGGCTGAGTGATTAGTTAAACAGGTCGCTTTACAATTACAAACTGTAGAGGGCGTATAGAGTCAAAAGGATTCCTATGAGAGCGGCTCAAAAATACGTAATTTAGGGGTAACTCCCCAAAATTCTCGAAGGTAAACGACAAAAATAAGCGCTAATTATTTGCTCGGCCTTGTACCGTCAAAAACTCGTACAAAGGTCGAGTTTTTGTTTGCAAATCCAATATCAGAAGAGATTTATACGTATGTCCAATGAAGAATCCAGTTTTTTAGACGAGCTATTAGAGCACGATTATGAGCAGCCCCGTGTCGGTGACATTCGCAAAGGTATCATCGTTGCCAAGACGCCCCAGGGTGTTATTGTAGATTTGGGGACAAAACGGGACGGTATCGTACCCACGACGGACCTCAACAAACTGTCCCCGGAAGAACGGGACGCTTTGCAGATAAACGATGAAATTCCCGTTTACATTACTGAAGCCGATGCTCCGGACAGCTTAGTCGTTTCCATCCATCTGGCCCAGTTGAACCAGGATTGGATTGACGCCGAAGCGTTGATGGAAAGCGGCGAGATCGTAGAAGGTGAAGTTATCGGCTACAACAAAGGGGGCGCAATTGTACCTTTCGGCCGTTTGCGCGGCTTTATCCCCGCCTCTCACCTGTCTGAACTGACGCGCGGCCTGAGTGACCGTCAGCGCCAGCAAAAACTGGCTAAACTGCGCGGCAAAAAATTACCGCTCAAAGTCATCGAAGTAGATCGCCGTCGCCGCCGTCTAGTCTTTTCGCAGCGGGACGCCCAGAAAGAGTGGGAAGAAATTCGCAAACGAGAACTGCTGGAAAGTCTTCATGAAGGGGACATCCTCACCGGACGTATCAGCGGGCTGCGAGATTTTGGTATTTTCGTGGATTTGGGTGGGGCTGACGGCTTGGTCCATATTTCCGAACTGGCCTGGCATCGCATTGACCATCCTCGTGAAGTGGTAAAAGTAGGTGAGGAGATTGAGGTCTACGTTCTGAGTATTGACAAAAAGGAACAGCGGATCAGTCTGAGCCGTAAACGCCTTTTGGAAAATCCCTGGAGCCGGGTGGAAGAAAAATACACGCAAAACGAACTGGTTGAAGGCAAGATTACGCGCATTGTAGATTATGGCGCCTTTGCCGAATTGGAACCGGGTATTGAAGGGTTGCTGCACGTGTCCCAACTGGCCCGTGTGCCTGTAAATGACCCCCATGAAGTCCTCAACGTCGGGGAAACACATTTGCTGCGCGTGGTCAGCATTGATCCGGAACGACAGCGTATTGGCTTAAGCTTGCGGGCTGTCAGCCCGCAGGAACAAATCGAATGGATGGCCCAACACAGCCTGGAAGAAGAAATGGCGGCCGCAGAAGAAAAGGCTGTGGTTGAGGAAATGGTGGAAGAAACCACTGAGGTGGAAGCGGCAGCCGAAACCAGGGAAGAAGATATTGTTGAGGAAGCGACGGCTGAGATTGCCGAGGTGGAAGAAACGGCCGTAACCCCGGAAGCAGATAGCGTCGAAGATGCCGTGGCCGAGATAGTTGAAGTGGAAACCGCTGCCGAAGCTACTGAAGATGAAAATGCCGAAGAAGCGGCTGCGGAGATTACCGAAATGGCTGAAGCGGCCGAAATCGTGGAAGAAGTGATCATCGCCGAAGCTGCTGAGGAAATTGCAGAATTGGAAACGGCCGAAGATACCATCCTGAAGAATACCGCTGCGGAAGTAGCCGCCGTGGCAGAGGCTGCGGCCGAAGTAGCAGCAGAAATAGCCGGGGAAGCGACCACAGAAACGGCAGAAGTTGACGCCGCAGCCACAGCCGTGGCAGAAGCCATCCTCGAAGAAGCCAACGAAGAAATGACGGCCGTAGAAGAAGTGTCCACCGCCGCAGAGGATGAAATCATCGAAGAGGCAGACGCCGCCATAACAGAGATTGAAACAGAAGAGGAAGCCGGGTAAACCGTATGGCAAAAAAAGATAAACTGGAAGTCGAAGGTACCGTCGTAAAACTTTTGCCCAATACCCAATTTGAAGTTGAGTTGGATAATGGGCACAAGGTATTGGCATACCTGTCGGGCAAAATGCGTAAATATTACATCCGTATCCTGCTAGGAGATCGAGTACGGGTAGAGATGACCCCTTATGATTTAACCCGCGGGCGGATTACCTATCGCTACCACCGCAACCGGGCCAGCAGACCTAAAACCTGATAATTCAACTTCTCAGAAAAGTCAAACTTCTTGGCTAAGCAAAACGCAAGGGATACCCTTGCGTTTTTTATTGGGCATCTCCAAATTGGTTAGCTGATACGGGAACAGCGACAAAAGCAATCCAGTCGCCCATTGTCAAGTTTTTTACAATTTGGCCGCCAGCGGATGTTACGGCCGTTTCCACAGCCCCCGCTTGTTCTGCAATAATCCCGCTCAAAATGAGATAACCGTCTGCGGCCACATACTCCAGCAAATGGCCCGTTTCCAGCAAGGGAATAATAACCCGCGCCAGAATGTTGACGACGACGATATCCCACCCCTGTTTCGTTACACTGTCCAACGCGCCCTGCCGAATTTGAATTTGGGAAACGTTGTTTTGGGCAGCATTGACTACGGCCGTTTTCACCGCCTGCGCATCTGTATCCACCCCCAACAGCTTCCCCGCCCCCAATTTGGCGGCCGCAATGGCCAGAATGCCGGAACCTGTGCCCACATCCAGCAGCCGCATACCCGGCTGCACCAATTCTTCCAGAGCCAGTAAACACATTTGCGTCGTGGGATGGGATCCCGTACCAAAAGCCATACCGGGATCAAGCACCAGCACGATGTCATCCGGTTGCCAGCCATTGGCAACGGCCGTATCCGGCACGCCCAGTTCAATCCAGCTTGGCTGAATCCATATTCTGTTACCTACGCGAAAGGGATGGTAGTTCTCTTTCCAGGCGTTGGCCCAATCTTCTTCTTTAAGCTGGCAGAATTGCGGCTCCGGCAAGGGGTACAACCGCCCCAGGTGGTAAATAATTTCTCTGATACGGCGGCGCACTGCCGGGCTGTCTTCCTCTTCGGGTATATATATTTTGACGGAAACGGCCGTTTCCAGGGCATCCGGGTTGGGATTCGACTCATCTCCCCGCTGTTCCAAAACCACGCCATCGTTATGGGCAAACGGCCGTAGCGCCTCCGCCACTGCCTCAGCCCCTTCCCCATCCGTTACTACTGAGACTTCCAGCCAGTACATTACACGCCAAACACGTCCCCCAACGTGTCCTTAACCTGCGACCAGAAGCCCCGGCTATGGGGCACCACTTCCTTGCCCATCGTTTCACCCAGCTGGGTAAACAACTTCTGCTGCTCTTCCGTAAGCTTTTTAGGGATGGCTACCTGGAAAATAATGTGCATATCACCCCGGCCTCGATCCGAACCACGGCCGCTTCTGTCCAGACGGGGTACGCCTTTGCCCTTCAACTTCACCATCTGGCCCGGCTGAGTGCCCGCTTCAATCACCAACTCTTCCTCGCCATCGAGGGTCGGCACTACCACCTTATCTCCCAAAGCAGCCTGAGCCACGTTAATCTGCAAATCCAGGAAAATATCATCGCCCCGCCGCTGGAAATACTTGTGCTTCTTCACGTGAATAACGACAAACAAATTTCCTGGCGGCCCGCCATTGGCCCCAGGCGCCCCCTCGCCGGTCAGGCGAATTTGCGTCTCACTGTCCACCCCCGGCGGTACTTTTACTTTGAGGGAACGAGCTTGTATGACCTGCCGCTGCCCGTGACAGGTAGAACAAGGTACCGGGATTTCCTCACCCGTGCCATTGCAGGTGGGACAGGCAGCCACATTGACAAACTGACCCAAAATGGATTGCTGCACCCGCCGCACCTCGCCGCTGCCGTTACAGGTATGGCATATTTTGGGGCTGGTTCCCGGTTCTGCCCCGGAACCATGGCACATCGGGCATATTTCCGGCCGGCGCACTTCAATTTCCGTTTCCACACCAAACACGGCTTCTTCAAATTCCAGCGTCAAATCATAACGCAAATCAGCGCCTCGTTTGGGGCCGCGCCGGGAACGACGGCCACCGCCAAAACCGCTGAATAAATCTTCAAAGATGTCCGCAAAACCGCCAAACCCTTCAAAGCCGGAAAAACCAGCCCCGCCCAGGCCTTCAACGCCGGCAAAACCATATTTATCATAAGCAGCTCGCTGCTGGTTGTCCGAAAGCACATCGTAAGCCCGCTGCACTTCCTTAAAGCGCTCTTCCGCATCCGGTTCAGTGCTGACGTCAGGGTGATATTTACGCGCCATGCGGCGGTATGCTTTTTTGATCTCTTCCCGGGAAGCGCTGCGGCTGACCTCCAGGACTTCGTAGTAATCTCGTTGTGCCACGGTTTAACCCCAATTATTCTGCGCTACTTTCGCCTTCTGTCACGCCTTCTTCTTCAGCAGACGTCTTGTCTGCGGCTGCGTTACCATTTTCGGAAGGCGTAATATCATCAGCCGGGCCAGGTTCCTGATACATGGCTGCACCCGCCACACTAACAGCTTGTTTTAACTGCGCCAACGCCTCTTTAAGCACGGCAATGTCTTCACTTTCTCTGGCAGATTTGATGGCGTCTATCTGGGTTTGCACGGCCGTACTCATTTCCTCCGGTATTTTATCGCCATAATCAGCCAGCAGCTTTTCCGCCCGGTACACGGCCGTATCTGCCTCATTATTTACCTCTACAGCCTCTTTACGCGCCGCATCTTCGGCCGCATTCCGCTCCGCTTCCTGAACCATCTCTTCAATTTCTTCGTCATTCAGGCCGCCGGAAGGAATAATCTCCATATGCTGTTCCCGGCCCGTCGCCTTGTCCTTGGCCAGCACCTTCAAAATCCCATTGGCGTCAATGTCAAATGACACCTCAATCTGCGGTACGCCGCGCGGCGCTGGCGGAATCCCATCCAGGACAAACTGACCCAGGCTCTTGTTATCCGCTGCCATGGGCCGTTCCCCCTGCGTCACGTGAATTTCCACCTGATGCTGGTTGTCCGACGCCGTAGAAAAGACCTGACTCTTGCGCGTGGGAATTGTCGTATTCCGCTCAATCAGCGGCGTAGCCACCCCACCCAGCGTTTCAATACTCAACGTCAGCGGCGTCACATCCAGCAGCACAATATCTTTTACGTCGCCGCCCAAAATACCCGCCTGGATCGCCGCGCCAACCCCCACGACTTCATCTGGATTAACACCCTTATGTGGTTCACGGCCAAAAAATTCCCGCACCGCTTCCTGGATGGCCGGCATCCGGGTCATGCCACCCACCAACACCACCTCGGCAATCTCCGCTTTGGACACACCGGCATCCCGCAGCGCCTGCTGGCACGGTTCCATAGAGCGCTGCACCAGGTCTTCCGTCAACTGTTCAAATTTGGCCCGGCTCAACGTCATATTCAAATGCTTGGGGCCGGAAGTGTCGGCCGTAATGTAGGGTAGATTCAACTCCGACTGCAACGTGGTGGACAATTCGATCTTGGCTTTCTCGGCTGCTTCCCGCAGGCGTTGCAGCGACTGGGGATCATTGCGTAAATCAATACCATGCTCCAACCGGAACTCCGCGGCGGCCCAATCCACAATTTTGCGATCAAAATCATCACCACCGAGAAACGTGTTACCATTGGTGGAACGCACTTCAAACACACCCTCGCCCACCTCTAATATAGAAATGTCAAACGTGCCGCCGCCCAAATCATACACAGCGATGATTTCATCCTTGTCGCTGCCCAAACCATAGGCCAAAGCCGAAGCGGTTGGTTCATTAACGATACGCAGCACTTCCAATCCGGCAATCTTGCCCGCATCTTTGGTGGCTTGACGCTGGCTGTCGTTAAAATAGGCCGGTACGGTAATGACGGCTTGGGTAACCGGAGAACCGAGGAACGCCTCCGCATCCTTCCTGATTTTTTGCAAGATCATGGCGGAAACTTCCGGCGGGGAATATTCCTGGCCGCCCATGGCCACGCGCACGTCACCGTTGGGCGCTTCGCGCACAGAGTACGCCACGTAGTCCCGCGCCCGGCGCACTTCGGAGTCTTCATATTTGCGCCCCATAAAGCGTTTGACGGAAGAAATAGTGTTGGTAGCGTTGACCACTGCCTGCCGTTTGGCTATTTGCCCCACCATCCGCTCGTTGGTTTTGGGATTAACGGCCACGATGGAGGGAAATGTCCGGTTGCCTTCCGCGCTGGGAATGACGGTTGGTTCGCCCCCTTCCATAACGGCCGCTACTGAGTTCGTTGTGCCTAGATCAATACCGATTATTTTGCCCATGTTGGTTCCTTTTATCCGCAGATTTCGCAGATTGACGCAGATTTTTAATAGTTCATTTGCGAAATTTGCGTCATCTGTGGATTCATTATTCCGATACGACGACGAGTGACGGCCGTATCACCCGGTCGCCAATCTTGTAGCCTTTCTGCAATTCACGGCTGACAGTGCCGCTCTCATGTTCTTCACTGGGTTCCTGAGAGATAGCCTCATGCCAGTTGGGATCAAACGGCTCACCCACGGCGGCCACAGGGGAAACATTTAACCCTTCCAGCACCGTTTGCAACTTCCGTTCCACCAATTCAATCCCTTCATACCAACTATCTTCCCGGATGGCTTCCGGGGCATTTTCTAAAGCCCGTTCAAAATCATCCAACACCGGCAGCAATTTCAAAACGATGTCAGCTTTGGCATTAGTGTAAGCATCGGCCCGCTGTTTTTCCATGCGTTTGCGGGCATTGGCAAATTCGGCCTGACTGCGCATCCAGCGATCTTTGTAGTCGGCTGCTTCAGCCCGGGCTTGAGCCAGTTGTTCTTCTAATGACAGTTCTTCAGCCGCTTCATCTTCTGACTCGGCCGTTTCTTCAGTTATTTCCTGTTCTGCCCCAGTTTCCTCAGTGGGCAGGTCATCACTGATTTCTTCTACCAGTTCTTCTTTTACAGTTTCATCACTCACGATTCTTCCACCTCTTTGATTTCAGTTTGTACGGTTTCATCCGCGTAATATTCATATACCAGGCCGCTCATCAGGTCAGCTACATAACGTACAGCAGCAACGTTACGGCCGTAAGGCATCCGCGTTGGGCCAATCACCGCCACCGTGCCGCTAAATTCATCCGGCACGCCATAGCGAGAGAGAATAATGGAACAATCCTTCAATTCCTCCCACCGGCCCTCGCCGCCAATAACCACCTGGACGCCCTCGGATTCTATTTGCGTTTCCGAAAGTACATTAGCCAGCAGGGTGCGTTCTTCCAAAACACGTACGGCCTGACGGGTACCTTCATCTTCCACAATGTTCACCAGGCCATCCCGATAAATATCGGTTAACGCCTGGTTATCTGCCCGGCGCAATATATCCTGCACCAATTTAGCCACGTCCCGTTCCAATTCATCGTGCAACTGATTGAGACGGGACAATATATCGTCATAAGTCGCGTCCAAAAAAAGACGGTTCAACCTGTCAGCCGTTGCGCTTAATCTTCCTTGCTGCACCGGTTCTGCCAAAGTCAGCAATTGTTGTTTGACAGCCCCGCCATGCAAAACCAGGACCAAAAGAACCAAACGCCCCTGCGTAGAAATCAATTGTAAATGTTTATAACGATTGCGCCGGTAACGCGGCGGCGTGACAAAACTGGCTCCCAGTGATGTCTGGGCTAAAATGGCTGCCGCCAACCGCATCCATTGATTCAAATCCAACCGGGCCTGGTGGAATTGGTGCCGGATCATTTTCCGTTCGTGAGCCGGCAAGTGAAAATCGCCCAGCAACCTTTGTACAAAGTAACGATAACCCTGTTCCGTGGGCATACGGCCGCCCGACGTGTGCATTTGGGCCAGATAGCCCATTTCACTCAGAACGGCCAGCTCATGGCGCACAGTTGCCGGACTCACTTCCAGGTCATATTGCTCTACCAACCTTTTGGAACCAACCGGCTGCCCGGATTCAATGTAGCCCCGAACGACCAGACCTAAAAATTTCTGTTGACGTTCTGTCAGCGGATGAAACATAGTCCCTTGCACAAAACAGACTAGAGACAAGCGTCTGCCAGAAGACAAACCCAGGTCTCTAGTCCGACAAATAACGAACCCTCTGCTCTATTTAGCACTCTCGTATTTTGAGTGCTAATGCAGATCATTTAATATCTTAACATGCCATTTTAGGCGCGTCAAATAAGAACAATGTTAGATTGGAGCGTGAAGACGTGATACGTGAAAGCGTGATTACTCATCACGCATTACGCAAATTTGGGTACCCACGGCCGTATCCGGGGCAGCCAATACGCGGGGCAACGTACCGGGGCGCAGCCCGCTGAAGATGCGGATGTGCATGGCCGGATGTTGCCTGACCAGAGCCAGCATGTCTCGTACTTTGGCCGCCATACCGCCGGTCACGTCTGTGCCGCGGGAGCCGCCCAGCGCCGCTTCCACTTGGGGCAAAGTCGCCGGTGTGATGCGGGGGATGACCTGACCAGCCAAATCCAGGACGCCTTCCGTCTCCCCTGCCAGCAGCAGCCAGGACGGCCGTAACGCCCCCACCAACGCCATCATCACCTCTTCCGTAGAGACAATCGTGCCGCCGCGCACGGTATCAAAGGCCACGTCCCCATGAATGACGGGCAGCAAATCGGCCGCCAAAGCAGCCCGGAGGGGATGAGCGGCGATGGTAGTGATACGGCCGTCTTCACACGATACCGAAGCGCAGGGCTGCAAACTGACCGCCGGAACCCCCGCCGCCAGCAGCGCCTCTGTCACCAGCCGGTTCAGCCGCAGCGCCGCCGCCGATACCTCGGCAAAGCCACGCCACTCCTGCGCGGTCTGCACCCCCTGGCGCGTACCGTATTTGGCCCCGGCCACATGCCCAAAGGAACCGCTGCCATGCCCCACCACCAGCCGTAAATCGGGATTAGCCTGCCGCGCCTGCTGAATCTCGCCAGCCAGCCGGGCCAACACGTCCGCCCGCACCGCTTCCACACCGGTCTTGTCGGTAATGAGTGAGCCGCCAAGTTTCAGGAAAATAGGGATCATGGGTAAGTGGTGAACGGTAATTGGTAATTGGTAATTGGCAGTTACCGATTACCGGCTACCGCTTACCGACTACCGGATAACGTGCCTTACGGCCGTTTCCGGGCTTTCCGCAAAATAGAGCATGCCCAGGTGTTCTTCCTTTATATAGGCCGGGTCGAAAAACTGCCGGATGGTTTGCCGCCACAAGTCGCCCAGGAGAGCTAACGGCCGTGGTTCAATTTCGCCCACCTGCAAAAAACTCCAGGCCAGAGCCATTTCCGACAACGTACCAATGCCACCGGGCAGGACGATCATGCCCTCGTTGTTTTTCACCAGATGGAGCAGCCGGTCTGTCAGCGTCTCGTATTTAATCTCCTCCTGTACCCAGCCGTTTGGCCCCAAGGGCCGGAACTGCTCAATCTGCACGCAGGTCACGCCGATAACGTGGCCGCCCGCTTCTGCCGCGCCCTGGGATACGGCCGTCATCGTGCCGCTGTATCCACCAGTTGCCACCGCGTACCCCGCCTCAGCCAGCAAACGCCCTACCGTATACGCTTCCTCATAAGCCACGCTGCCTGGCCGGGGTGCTGAACTACCAAAAACAGAAATGATGCCTTTCATAACAATACCTCACGTGATGTGTGCTGCGTGATTCCTGAAAACGCGAGACGTGATGCAGTATCCCCTCACACCTCACTCCCTCACCTTTTCGTCCGCCAACCACTGCCGGGTAATTGCCCCACACGCCTCCGGTTTTTCCTGCAAGGGGATATGGCCGCATTCAGGGATGAAGTGCAGTTTTGCCTGGGGCAGCAAAGTTAACAGCGTCTCACCATCGTCGGGCCGCACAACTTTGTCCTGCTCACCCCAAACGAGGCAAACCGGTTTGGCTAACCGGGCCAGTTCCGGTTGGAAATCGTAAAAACTCAACGCCTTCAAAACGGCCGCCGAAGCCCGCGCCTGCTCGTAGGCGCGGACGCGGCGTTCCAGCACAGCTTCGTCTATATTTTCCGGCGCGTAAAAAGAGGCTTTGGCCGCCCGCCGCACCACTCTGGGAGATTGGGATACGGCCGTGCTTAAATCCGCCAATCCCAGCGACAAACTAACCTTCTTGACAAAATCCGGGTAATATTGCGCCGTCAGCAGGGCCGGAGCAAACAAGAGCAGACTGATCACATCCTCCGGGTAAGCCAGCGTATAAGCTGCCGCCAGCGCCCCGCCAAAAGAATGCCCCGCCAGCACCATCGGCGGCAAATCCAGGGCGTCATGGAACGCCGCCAGCCACTCCACCAGATGGGACAGAACGTAGGGGTGAGTTTCCTCACTTTCACCAAATCCGGGGATGTCCGGGGCAATCAGCCAATGCTCATCGGACAGCCCCTGCATCAACTCCCGAAAAGCGTCCCCCGAAGCGGTCATCCCGTGCAGACAGAGCAGAGGACGGCCGTTTGGTTCCCCCGCTGTATAATAAGCCGTTTTGATCCCCAGCGCGTCTACAAAATGCCGGGGCAATTCATCATCATTCGCCATAAACTTCTCCTGTCGCTATCTTCACAAGAATCATATCACGCCCGGTATACGTGACAAGGTAGTAAGATGATAAGATGATAAATTACCCAATTACTAAATCAGGCTATAATTATGAATTATCCATAGATACAGGAACAGCAACCAATGCCGAACCAGTTCAAGCTCGAACCTTTTAACCCCGGCTGGGGAATGGGCAGCAGCCACATCCAAACGATTCTGGGCAAATATGCGCGGGGCGCGACGAAAGGCATTGTCTTTCACCGACGGCGGATTGACACGCCGGACGGGGATTTCTTTGACCTGGATTTGCCGGAGATCGCCGGTTTGCCCCTGGACGAAACATCACCCATTATCCTGCTATTGCATGGGCTGGAAGGCCATTCGCGTAGGGGGTATATGTGCCAGACGTACCGGCTGCTGGCCCGGCAGGGCATTCGCAGCGCGGGGATGAATTTCCGCTCATGCAGCGGGGAGATGAACCGGCAGCCCTGGTCTTACCACGCCGGGGCGACGGAGGATGTAGCCCTGGCTTTTGACGCGCTGGAAGCCTGGTATCCCGACGTGCCCAAAGGGATGATTGGCTTTTCCCTGGGGGCTAATTTGACACTGAAGTATCTGGGGGAACGAGGAGAAGGAATACGGCCGTCTCTTCAAGCCGCCGCCGCTATCTCCCCGCCCTTCGACCTGGGGCAAAGCGCGGTGGAAATGCAGAAAGGGATAAAAAGGGTGTACGGCCGTATGTTCCTCAACTCCATCCGCGATAAAATAAAAACCAAAGCCGCTTTAGGGCAGCCGGTAGCCGACCTGGAGCAAATCATGGCCGCTCAAAATATCTACGAATTTGACGATCTATGGACCGCCCCCAGACACGGCTTCCGGGATGCAGACGATTATTACGCCCAATGCAGTTCCGGCAGCTATCTGGACGGTATTCGCGTCCCCACCCTCATCCTGCGCTCCATAGACGATCCCATGTTTGCCCCGCAAGATATTCCTTTTGACGTGATTCAGGCCAACCCCTCCCTGTACGCCGGTATCACCCGCCGTGGCGGTCATTTGGGTTATATCGAAGGCCGTCCCGGCCATTTTAGTGGTTGGGCCGAACGGCAAGCCAGTCGTTTTGTGGCCCTATTTATGGTGCGTGATGCGCCAAGGTAATGCGGATCATGTATCAAATGCAAAACAATGTCTACCAACAAAAAACCTGTCACTAAGTTTTTCTCCTATCTGCCCCGGCCAAAGACCATTTTGGCTTTTGGATTAGGCGCTGTGGCCTGGCAGTTGTTCACTTCTGCCCGCCGTCTGTGGGTACAGCCCGGTTTGAGCCAGCGCCAGCCCACACCACTCCTGGACACCGATCTGTCCCAAACGGATATGGCCCTGCGCATCGCTTCAGCCAACGTGCGGGCCGGTATTGAAGAACGCCATCTGCCTAACGGCCGCCGCGTCCAAGTGTTGTGCGCCGGGTGGCGCAACTTCCGGGAACCGTGGGCGCGCGATTTTGGCTTTGCCAGCTACGGCCTGATTGAACTGGACGAAATCCGCGCCCTTAAAGAAACGTTGGGATTATTCTTCCATTACCAGAAACCGGACGGTCAATTCCCCGTCAAGATCCATTCCACCAGCGTCCTCACCCGCTACTTTTACTCCTTGCTCGACCGGCAGCAGCCCATTACCGCCCCCCTGCACCCCAAATACAAGACCGCCCATCACACCGTTTCCTACGACGGCAACGCCCTGCTGGTAATTGCCGCCCTAAACTATATCTGCCATTATGAAGACGAGACATTTGCCGCCCAACACTGGGAGCAAATCAAACAAGCCTTTTACTGGCTGGAAAACAAAGCAAAAGATGATACCGGCCTGCTTTTTCAGAGCGCCTACACGGATTGGGCGGATTCGGTCATTCGCAAAGGTCATATTCACTATACGAATGTACTGTATTGGCGGGCAGCGGATAAATTGGCTCGCGCGGCCAAACGGTACGGCCGTGCCGAGGGCGCCGCCTACTTTTCTGCCAAAGCCGACCATTTGCGCCGCATGATTACCACCTATTTCTGGCGGGATGACCTGGGCTTTTTCAGCACCAGCCACAAATTTTACGATATTTTGAGCAGTGACGGCAATTTACTGGCAATTGCCTGGGGCCTGACCACTCCGGAACAAGCCAACTCCATTCTGGACAGAATGGCCTTATTTGGCATGGCCGATCCCGTCCCCACCAAACCGGCCAACCGAAGCTACGGCCGGGCCAATATTGCCTGGGAAAACTGGCTGGGCGGCATCGGTCATTATCACACATCCGCTGCCTGGCTGTGGCTGGGGAGCTGGCACGTTATCGCCCTTACCCGCACCGGCCGCCTGGACGAAGCCCGCACGCTTCTGGAACGGATGCAGGCGGTCATCATTCGAGACGGTGTGGTACATGAGGTGTATGACACAGACGGCCGTCCCCTCAAAACCTTCTGGTACGAATCCGAAGCCCCCCTTACCTGGAGCGCCAGTATGTTCGTCTACGCCTGGTCGGTGTACCAAAGGAGATTGGGGATTAGAGATTAGAGATTGGAGATTGGAGATTGTTAATCTCCAATCTCTAATCTCCCTTTTATAGTTTAACCCAAATTTTACTGCGAAGGACGGCCGTATCTGCTATCCTATGGTTGACACATTCAATCTATCCATAAAGATGGAGAGCCAGGCAGTATGGGCTTACTACAACAAATCGGCCAGCTACTCAGTGAACCACCCGGCAACATTATCTATTACCTGGTGACCCTGCTGGCCTTACAGGCAGTTTTTGGTATTTCTATCAGCCAGTGGTGGCGGGAACGCAACAATGATGCCGCGCTGCGGGCTGCTATGGCCTCCGGCGGGCTGGTATTGCTCCGAGTTATTCTGCTCTTGGCCGGGCTGGCCTTGCTTAATAATCCGACCAACGCCCGCCTCATCCTGCCCCCGCTGGAAATGGCTTCCAATACGGTCACGGCCGTTCTCCTGGTATGGGCTTTTGTGCCACCCGCCCGCCGCCATCCCCATCTCAACAACGTCATTCTGACTCTCAGTCTGCTGATAATCGGCGTCATGTACGTCTTCTACGCCGTGCAGTGGCGGGGGATGGCCCTGCCGGCCACCAATTACAGCAGCACCTTGCAGTGGACGGTGTGGAGCTTACTGCAAATCATCACCTACGCTTACGGCGCAAGTTTGGCCTGGCGCAACGGCCGTACCCGTCTCACCCTCTACCCTCTCATGCTGGGCCTCATGCTTATCGCCGTCATCGCCCAATTTGCCAGCGCCTCCCTGAACAGCGAGGCCGCTTATACCACCGCCGCCTGGATACGTCTGGGCTATCTCATCATTTTTCCCTTGTGGGCCGTACAGGTTTACCGGCAAACCATCAGCCCCCTGCTTGCCGCCCGGCAGGCCAACGCGCCCGTCGTACAGCAGCTCATTAACACCTTGCAATTAGCCACCCAGGTGATTACCCCCGTCCCACCCAACGGCCGTGTCCCGGAAGCCGTTGCTATGAGCGAACAAATGATTGACGCGGCTTTTGTCGGCGTCGGGCTGCTCTCAGACGATAGGCAGCAAATTTATATCAGCAGCAATCTACCCCAACGCGGCGCCCGCACGCCCCGCGCCTGGCAGTTAAGCGTGGCCGATTGGGAACCGCTGGCTGAAATCATAGCGTATCGCAAAAGTATGATTTTTCGGCCCAAAGAAACCCAGGCCCGGCAGCGTTACGCCCTGTATGAAAAACTGGGTATTGGCCTCATGGGGACGCTGATGGCCCACCCTTTGGTGATGCACAACCGGACTATTGGCGTCCTGTTTCTGGCCCGGCGCATGGGGCAAAACCGCTGGTCTGAGCGGGATGAGGCAGTGGCCCCGATTTTGGCCGATTATCTGGCGCAGGCCCTGGGCAACAGCCGCCAACGTCAGATTGATTTACGGAATGCCGCGACGACGGCCGTATCCAGCCAGGCCAACATCAGCGGCCGTCTCATCGCTCTGGAAGAAGAACGAGATAGGCTGCAAGCCAAACTGGAAACTGCCCACGCTCGCAGCCAGCAAGCGGAACAACGGGCCGCCGCTGCCGCCAAACGAGCCGCAGTTCTGGCCGAATCCCTGCAAATGATGGAAGCAAAAAATTTGGAAGACCAGGACGAACGCATTACCGCTCTGGAAGCCCAAATCGAATCTTTGCAGGAATCTCTCATTGAAGCGGAAGAAGCGATGGCTATGGCCTCGGCCGGAGAAGGCGGCCTGACCACCGAGTGGGTGATGATGACTATTACCCGGTACTCCGGCCAACTGGAAGAAGCCCAGGCCCGCATTATGGAACTGGAAAAAGAACTGGCCCTGCGGGAAGCTAACCAGCCAAACGATTTGCTGATTTCTCTCATTCAAGAACTGCGCACGCCGCTGACTTCGATTGCCGGGTTTACTGATTTACTCTTGAGCGAGACGATGGGCCTGTTGGGCAGTAAGCAGCGGGATTTGCTGCAACGGGTCAAGGCCAATACGGAACGCATGAACGGTTTGTTAGACCAATTGCTGCAAGTAGCTACCGGCGATTCCCAACCGCCACATTTGGCAGAGGAGCTGGTAGATGTGCGGGGGGTGATTGAAACGGCCGTCAACGGCGTCATCACCCAGGTACGGGAAAAAGATCTGCATCTCGATCTGGAAATAGGCCCGAACTTGCCGCCGCTGGCCGTAGACCAGACGGCTCTGTACCAGATTATGACCCATCTGCTAAGCAACGCCTGCCAGGCTTCCCACAACAACGGCCGGGTCACCATCACGGCCCACGCCCACACCATCCCCGACAGCCCCGCCAGCATCAATGACCACATCGAATTTTTGCAGGTGGACATCAAGGACAGCGGTAATGGCATCCGCCAGGAAGATTTGAGTTATGTTTTTGACGCCCAATATAAAGCAGAACATCCTCTGATTGCCGGCTTAGGCGATACCGGAGCCGGCCTGTCAGTGGCCCAATCTCTGGCTACGGCCAACGGGGGCCGCCTCTGGGTAAAGAGCGAGATCGGCGAGGGCAGCACTTTCTCCGTCTTGTTCCCCGTCACAACGAAAGCACACGAAAATGGGCATGATAATGGAAAATTGGAAATTGGAGATCGCAGATGGGAAAACGCCGCAATCTCCAATCCCCAATCTCCAATCTCCTAAAAACAATGAACGACGCTACCGAAAACCGCTCTCTCACTAATTTAATCATCGCTGTGATTGTCATGTTCACAGTCGTTATTGCTTTGCTGCTGGCTCAATTAGACAGCCTGAGTATCGCAGTGCGGCCGTCGCCCCAACCGGTAGCCCAAACAACGTTACAAGCGATCACGCTGACCCCCATGCCCATCATTATCCTGCCCAGCAGTACGGCCGTTTCCGCCCCGGATACTACAACTTCAACCACGCCAACGCCGCCGCAAAGTACGGCCGTAGCCGTCGTGCCCAACTGCCCCATTCCGGCCGGTTGGCAGCCCTACGTGGTGCAGCCCGGCGATACTCTCTACTCCCTCTCCATTCGCGCCGGTATTTCTGCCGATGCCATTGTCCAGGGCAACTGCCTGACGATGACCAGCCTGACAGCCGGCAGCGTTATCT
>JALUPA010000086.1 GCA_027054335.1 Ardenticatenaceae bacterium | reverse complement strand
AGACCGCACCTGTCCTGACCCTTCCCCAGAAAAACCAACTTACAGCCGCGGCATAACAGCGCCCGACCCCTGGCCCACGCCGGATACGGCCGTGCCCTCCCCCCACTTCTGGCTGCACGACCCGATTACCGGCGGCCGTAAACCATTCGAGCAAAGCTACTACCCCTACGGTTGGGACAGCGGCGGCCGTTTTCTGCTGCACAATGGAGCCGATATGCCCCAGGCGCTGGGCACGCCCCTTTTGGTCGTTGCCCCTGGCACAGTTGTTGTGGCCCAGCCAGATACGGAAGAATTGTACGGCTGGCGCTGCAACTGGTACGGATTGCTGGTAGTCATTGAGCTGGATGAGACGTGGCAAGGGCAACCGGTATACATCCTTTACGGCCACATCCAGAATATCCAGGTAGAACCGGGGCAGCGCGTAGAACCGGGGGATGTGGTGGCAGAAATTGGCGTGGAGGGGGTTTCGCAAGTGCCCCACTTGCATCTGGAAGTGCGCGTGGGGACGAATGCGTTTGGCAGCACGCGCAACCCCTTACTTTGGCTGGAACCGTTCCCGAAAACGGGAGTGTTGGCCGGGCGAGTGGTGGATGCGGCGGGACGGCCGTGGCAAGGCGTCCGTCTCACGCTCATTGATACGTCCAGAGAAGAGGCTGAATTTACCAGCACGTTCAGCTACCTGGGCGACCCGCAGAACCTGGTTCACCCAGATGAGGCGCTGGCGGAAAATTTTGTCTTTGCCGATATGCCGCCGGGGAATTACACGTTGTTTACCAAAATTGCGGGGGTAGAGTATCGTACACCGGTGGAGATTGCAGGGGGTGGGGTTACGGCCGTGGAAATTATCACCGAATCATCCCAGACCCCGACAGAAGAACCATAATCCGGCCGGCAAACTTGTCAGGAATGGCAGCGTTTGGTTTGCCAGTGGATTATTTTCACACTAACATTATAGATGACTATGTGGGAGAGGGGAAACGGCCGTTACCCTCTCCACTGGGGCTTTGCCTTCTACGCCTACAGCAGCGAGAAGTATGAACTGTCTGTTTTTCCCGATGGCAGTTTCACCGGCACGCCTGAAGATGCTTTTGCCGCTGCTGCCATGTATTTGCAGTAAACAATAAGCGAGTGACTGAATTGTTTGAACTCACGGGCAATATGCACATGCACACGCCTTACTCGGACGGCGAGGCGTGGCATAAAGAGATCGCGGACGCGGCGATTGACGCCGGCCTGGATTTTATCATTGTCACGGATCACAACGTCTGGGTGGACGGCGTGGAGGGGTATTACGAGAACGGGAACGGCCGTGTCCTCCTCCTCTCCGGCGAAGAAGTGCATAACGTGCGGCGCAAACCCCAGGGCAGCCACCTGCTCATCTACGGCGCAGAACGGGAACTTTCCCCCTGTGCGCCCCAGCCCCAGGAACTGCTGGACGCCGCCCGTGAATCCGGCGGCTACACCTTCCTGGCCCATCCCCACGAGCGGGATTGCCGCCTGTTTGACCAACCCAACCTGGGCTGGCGCGATTGGGAAATTGAAGGATACACTGGTCTGGAAATCTGGAATTATATGTCCAGCTTTGTCTCCCGGCTGGCGGAACAGTTGGACAATCTGCCCTTCAAAAACGGGGTGATTGACAAGCTGACGGCCGTCTACGTGGCCCTCAACCAGGAAAAATATATCACCTTCCCGGAACCGGAAACGCTGGCCTTGTGGGATGAATTGCTGGCGCAGGGGCAGCAGGTAACGGCCGTCGGCAACAGTGACGCTCATGGTACACTCATGAATCTCGGCCCCATCCACCGTGTTATCTACCCCTACGAATACCTGTTCCGCTGCATCAACACCCACATTTTGCTGGACGCCCCGCTCAACGGCGATTTTGTCTATGACAAGCAGCGCATTTTGCAGGCCATCGGCAAAGGGCACAGTTGGGTAGCCTATGATTTGCCCCATCCCACCAAAGGGTTCCGCTTCAGCGGGCACGGGGCCAACAAGGGGCTCATGGGCGACCGCATCCAGCTTGACGGCCATGGGGCTGCATTGCAAGCTCGCACGCCCATCCGCACCAACATGCGCCTGATCCGGCACGGGGAGGTAGTGACGGCCGTAGAAAACGACGACCACCTCACCCACATCGCCACCAAACCGGGCGCTTACCGTATCGAAAGCGCCATCCCCTTCCGGGGCAAGGAACGGGGCTGGATTTACAGCAATCCCATTTACCTTTGGTGAGACTGGAGATTCAGTAGATCAAAAATCTCACTTTTTTGCCGCGGATTGCGCGGATTTGGGGGATTAAATTTGTAAAAATCCACGCTAATCTGCGTAATCCGCGGCTGAATGCTTTGAAATTTGGACCTACTGAGATTAGAGATTGTGTGAATCTCCAATCTCTAATCTCCCAATTCTCTCAATCGTTAATCGAGAAAATGTAGTTGAGTTCCGCGTAAGCCACACCTTCCGTAGCAGACAGAGCCGCCACGGCCGTTTTCTCTTCACCCACAGGCACAGACATCAGATTGACGCCCAATTCCGGGACGGCTTCGGTCACTTGAATGCTGTCCATACTGGCGAGCGCGCCGCCCAATACCTCGGCCACAGTGTAGCCCGGTTCCAGTTTGAACAGCAGTTCGCCAGGCACGTAAGGGGCGTTGCCATTGGCGATTGTGGCCGGGGATACGGCCGTCAATATTGCCGGTGATCCGCTGCCGGCGTTAAACACGGCTTCGTAGGCGTCGATACGGCCGTAGCCAAATTGCTCATCCCGCCCCGGCGCGCCCAGGTCTACGGCCGTGTTCTGGATAGCCGCCCGTACCTGGGCATTGGTCAACTGCGGCTGGCGCGACCAAATGGCGGCGGCCAAGCCGGCCACGTGCGGGCTGGCCTGTGACGTGCCGCTGGCCGTGGCGTAGCTGCCGCTCAGATACGTGCTGAAAATACTACTGCCCGGCGCGGCAATCTCCACATAACTGCCCTGCGTAGAAAAGCCGGATTGATTGTCATTCTGATCCGTTGCAGCCACCGCCATGGCATTGGCGTAAGCCGCCGGCCAGGAAGTGGCGTCCAGGGAAAGACAACCATTCAACTGCCAGGTCGCCGGGTCGCCGCAGTTCCCGGCCGAAGCCACTACCAACACCCCGTTGCCATAAGCATAATTCACCGCATCTTCCAAAGCCAGAATGTCCACAGAAGCGCCCAGGCTAAGATTGATGACGTTGGCTCCGTTATCTGTGGCCCACACAATGCCATTGATGATACCGCTCACACTGCCACTGCCTGTTGAAGCCAGCACTTTGACCGGCATAATTTTAGCTTGCGGCGCTACGCCCACAACGCCGCCATTGTTGATAACCGCCGCTATGACCCCCGCCACGTGCGTGCCATGACCGTTATCATCTTCCGGCGTCGTCGTGCCAGAGATAAAAGTTGTGCCAGTGATGATATTGGCCTGTAAATCGGGATGGGTCAGATTGACGCCCGAATCCAGAACGGCCACAATGACATCCTTGCCCTGAGAACAGCCCCACGATTCCGGGGCGCGGATTTTGTCCATGTTGTAACGCAATATCTCATCGTAGGCAGCAACGCCGCAATCATTCACAATCAAGGGCAGGTAGATAAAGGCGTCACTCACCGTCAAAGAGACGTCATCTACGTAAAAACTGGTGGTGCTGACAGGCACAGTAGCCGATAGACGCAGCGTATGAGTCAGGCCGTCGGCGTAACTGGTCACGTTGCGGCTAACGCGGGTGTAGTCAGCGTAAGCCATCTGGTTGGTGATGGTGTCCGTCAGTTCAAACAACACATTATCATCCAGGGTGACGCGGAACAAACCATCACCACTGCCGCTTACTGCCGGCAGCCGCAGATAAAAGTCCAAAATGGCCGATCCGGCAGGGGAAATGACCAGCGTTTGGGAAAGATACCCTGTTTCTGTCATCCCTATCGCCGTAAACCAGGCCCAATAACTACCGGTGCGAGCCAGATTGACACTGCTGCAACTAGCGGCATTGCAAAGAGGTGTGGTAAAGGTGGGAGAAGAAAACTCAGCCCATTCAGAATTGGGGATGCCCAGTTCAAAGCTGCCGTCCCGGATGAGGTTGGTGGGGGTGAGGGTGACGGCCGTTGCCCCCACACTCTCCGCCACAGATGCCTCACTACTATCCGACCTTTCCCCCCGCTCTGCCGCTATCACAGACCAGGTTATTCCGGTTAGCACAAATGAAAATATAAAAACCAACAACAACTTTCCCAAACGTGACATACTACCTCCAAAAATAAAATACGATACCAAAATCGAGTCCGCCCCAACAATAAGTAACCGCTTTCCCTTACATAGTAACGATTTTCCCCAATAATGCTGTAAAATAATACCAAATTCATAGTTGCAACATTGCCAACAAGCGGGCAAAAAGGTACTATCAGACCATGAATGAAACAAAGCAAGCATCAAGACCATTAGAACCAGCGCTACAGGCCATTGTTGTCGGCGCTTCATCCGGTATCGGCGCAGCGCTGGTGAAAGAGTTAGCCAGGCAGGGCTACCGGGTAGCGGCCCTGGCTCGCCGGGAATCATTGTTAAAGGAATTGTGTGCTGAAGTCAACAGTCAATCGGGAAACGGCCGTGTCTTCTACCGCGTTCACGACGTGGCTGATTTTGCGGAAATTCCCGGCCTTTTCCAAGAAGTGACGCGGGAGTTGGGCGGCCTGGATTTAATCGTCTACGCCGCCGGTATTCAGCCACCCGTTATGCTGGACGAGTATAATTTTGCCAAAGACAAGGCGATGATTGAGGTGAATTTGCTGGGGGCGATTGCCTGGTTGAATGAAACGGCCGTGCGCTTCCAGCAGGCTGGCAAAGGGCAAATTGTTGCTATCAGTTCTGTCGCCGGCGACCGGGGACGCATTGGCTCGCCCGTCTACAACACCAGCAAAGCCGGCCTCAACACCTACCTGGAAGCGTTACGCAACCGGCTGACGCGACACGGCGTCACTGTCACCACCATCAAGCCCGGTTTTGTGGATACCGTGCTGCTGGAAAACGCGCCCAAAACCTTCTGGGTCATCTCCCCGGAAAAAGCAGCCGCCAGCATTTACCAAGCCATACGCAAGCATAAGCAAACAGTCTACGTCCCGGCCCGCTGGCGCTGGGTTATGTTAATTATCCGCCACATCCCCTCCTTTATCTTCCGGCGGATGAATTTTTAACGTAATGCGTGATGCGTGAGACGTGAGACTTTTTCACGTCTCACGCATCACGCATCACAAAAATCATGTCCCGCAAAAAACGGAACGTTGTCTATTCTACTGATCCGGCCTGGAAGAAACGCTGCCCTCGCTGTGGCAGCCACCCTTGCCGCTGTCCCCGGCCCAAAAGTCGGCCGCCCGCCGGACAAACCGCCCGCATCCGCCGGGAAAAGAAAGGGCGCAGCGGCAAGACAGTCACGGTCATTATGAATCTGGAACTGACGGACGCAGACAGAAAAGCGCTGGCGAAACAGTTGAAGCAGGCGTGCGGCAGCGGCGGGGCAATTAAGGGTGACGTGATTGAAATTCAGGGGGATAATCGAGACAAAGTGGCGGCTAAATTACAGCAATTGGGCTACAAAACGAAGTTTGTCGGTGGATAATAATGATTCAAGAAAACATTGACCCTGCATACAAGACAATTGACGCGCCAAACGGCCGTACCCTCCCCCTCCCCATTGATCATTTAGAACCCGTTTCCGGCTGGGGCGGTGCGGCAACAGGGATGAGTTACGTCTACCGCCCCGGTACGATTGAACAGTTGCGGGAGATTTTTAGTCAGGCCAAACGGTACGGCCGTACCGTCGGTTTACGCGGCGGGGGCAACAGTTATGGCGACGCCGCCATGAACGACGAAGACCTCCTGGTTGACATTTGCCGCCTGGATCGCATCCTGGCCTGGCTGCCGGACGAGGGCTTGATCACCGTCGAACCCGGCGTCACCTTGCAGCACGTTTGGGAACACACCATTGAGGACGGCTGGTGGGTTCCTGTAGCCACCGGCACGCAGAAAATCACCATCGCCGGCGGGGCCGCCATGAACGTCCACGGCAAAAACGCCTGGAAAGTGGGCACATTCGGCCAGCACATCACCGAATTTGACCTGATGCTGCCTTCCGGTGAAATCATTACGTGCAGCCCGGAGGCCAACAGCGACGTCTTCTATGCGGCGATTGGCGGGTTTGGCATGTTGGGTGTTTTTACCAGCCTGACCCTGCGGCTCAAACGCATCTACTCCGGCCTGATTGAGGTGGAAGCGCTGGTTAAACCTAACCTACACCAGACAATGGCCTGGATGGAAGATCACCTGGACGATTCCGACTATCTGGTAAGCTGGCTGGACGCCTTCAGCAAGGGCAAGGCGCTGGGGCGCAGCGAACTGCACCGGGCCAACTATCTGCCGCCGGGTGCAGACCCCTACCCGGCACAAACGCTGCGGGTAGAAAACCAGCTTATCCCGCCGGAAATCATGGGCTTTTTCCCCCGCCTCTCCTTATGGCGTTTCCAAAAGCCGTTCTGGAACAATTGGGGGATGCGTCTGGTGAATACGGCCAAATATCTGGCGGCCAAAAAGAATGACGGCAGGAAGTACCGGGAGCCACACGCTCATTTTCACTTTTTGCTGGATTCGCTGGACTGGCGCAAGCCATTTGGCAAGGGCGGCCTCATCCAGTATCAGCCTTTCCTGCCGCACGACAAGGCGGAAACAGCTTTCCGGCAAATTCTGGAACTGTGCCAAAACCGGGGCCTGCCCAACTATCTGACAGTGCTCAAACGGCACAAGCCGGACCCATTTTTAATGAGTTACAGTCTGGATGGCTGGTCGCTGGCCATGGATTTCAAGATTACGGAGAAGAATCGGGAGCGGGTAGTGCAGTTGACGCGGGAGATTGACGAGATCGTGCTGGCGTTTAACGGCCGTTTCTATTTTGCCAAAGACGCCACCCTGCGCCCGGAAGTGGCCCAGGCCTATCTGGGAGAAGAGGCCATCGCCCAATTCCGCGCTCTCAAGCAGCGCTGCGATCCGGATAATTTGTTACAGACAAATTTGTGGCGACGGGTTTTTGGTAGTCGTTAGTCGAGTAGTTGAGTAACTACACAATACGTATCACGTATCACGTCAGGAGGTTTTATGTTTCGGCGTAAACTGGCTTATTCTTTCTCAGCGATATTGGTTTTGCTGTTGGTGGGGGCCATTTTGGCGCCGGTGGCTGCGGCAGCCAGTTCGGGGCCGATAATGAGGGAAGGAACGGCCGTTATCACCCTGCAAAATGAAGGGAGCGGCGGCTTGTTTGACGGATTAGCCAGCATCTTTGCCATTTTAGGCATCTACATTGTCACCATGTTCACCATGGCCATTGCCGTGGAAATTGTGGTGGACATTATCAAGGTATCTTTCGGCCTGAAGAGCAAACCCACCGTGCGCAAAACACTTAAGCAGTATCAGGAACTGCTGCCCGGCACGCTGGACGAACTGGGCGTCTCGGCCCAGGCGCAGGCCCGACTGGAAGAGCAAACCCAACTGCTGCAAAATTTACTGGCTCCCGCGTTTCAGGCGGAAGAGATTATTGTCCATCTGCAAAACAAGGAGTTCACAGAGGCGTTTACGGCCGCTTTCGGCGAAGAAGCGCAGGGGGAATGGGTGGAACAGGGCAAGGATTTGTTGAAGGAGTATCTGGAAACGGCCGTTAACCAGATCGATCCATCCTCCGCGCTGGGACAAACCATCCACAACGCCATCCAGGCCAACCTGAACAACATTGTAGACGCAGCAGCCGAAGAAGCCGCCAGCCTGACGCCCGACCAGGTTTATCAGGCCGGCGTCACCCTTCTCAGCGGTAACATGGCCGACGCCGCTGCAAGTTGGACAAACGCCCAATTCAACGAGCTACGCCAAACCTCTTATGAGACAGCCAACGCCATCTACCAGTTCAAAATCAAGCCGCAAATCGAAAACTCCGGGCTGAGTCCCGATTTCCAGGCCAAACTCACAGCCCAATTTGAAGATTACCTGAACAATTTGAAACTGTTCAAAAGCGGCGAAACATTCCTGCAATCCCTCAACAACCTCCTGCGGGAAGTGGAGCGGGAGCGGGACGAATCGTACACGCGCATCAATATGTGGTGGCGGCAGTGCAAAATCTGGACACGCCGCCAATTAAGCCGCATCTTTCCCCCGCTCAAAAACCAACCCGGCCACATCAAACGGAACATCACCATAGACAGCCCGGCCAACGCCGCCACCCAACTCATGCGCATTGACGAGCGGGACAAGCAGGAAAACAGCATCCGCATCAGCCAACTGCGTTTGATGTCGGTCATTATTGGTATTTTTCTGGCCTATCTGCTCAAGGTGGATTCGGCCGATTTACTGCGCGGTTTGTTCCCCGGTACGGCCAATTTTTTGTACATCACCCTTATCGGGGAAAATTCAGCGCTTTTACAATGGATTAACGCCACATTTAATGTGAATGCCCCCGCGCTGACGGCCGGCGTGTTGCTCACCGGTTTGGGGGCCAGCGCCGGGTCTAGCTTCTGGCACGAGCAGTTAAACCGCCTTCAGGCCATCAAGCAAACAACTGATGCCGCCCAGACAACGCTGGACTCCATCATACAAAACAGCCAAAAATAACGAATCGCTCGTAGCCGCTTCAGGCAGGGCCAGGCACGGGGCATCAAACTGCTAAATAGCCAGAACCGTTTGCCCCGTGCCTGGCACTACACGATCCCCTAAACACCTGTCTTTCATAATATCCTTCGCAAGGATACCGGTGTTTACTTGGCTGTCGCCTGGCAAGTAGGGCGATTTTGTAAATCGCCCAGAAAACGATTTGCAAAATCATTCTACAACAATTTACAAGGAATCAAGTATGCTTTATAACTATCTTAAAATTTTAGAATCAGAAGCCATTTACATTATGCGGGAAGTAGCAGCGCAGTTTGAACGGCCGTTTCTCCTCTTCTCCGGAGGCAAGGACTCCATTATCCTGGCCCACCTGGCCCGCAAAGCGTTTTATCCGGGCAATATCCCCTTCACCTTTTTGCACGTGGACACGGGGCACAACTTCCCGGAAACCATCGCCTTCCGGGACGCGCTGCTGGAAAAACTGGGGGCGCGGCTGGAAGTGCGCTACGTGCAGGACAGTATTGACCAGGGGCGTGTGGTGGAAGAAACGGGGCCATACGCCAGCCGCAACGGGCTGCAAACGGTCACGCTGCTGGACGCGCTGGCTGAGTTCAAGGTGGACGCGGCTATTGGCGGGGCGCGCCGGGACGAGGAAAAGGCGCGGGCTAAAGAGCGGGTTTTTTCCCACCGGGACGAGTTCGGCCAGTGGGACCCGAAGAATCAACGGCCGGAATTGTGGAATTTGTATAACGGCCGTAAAAAACCCAACGAAAATTTCCGCATCTTTCCCATCAGCAATTGGACGGAACTGGACGTGTGGCAGTATATCCAGATGGAAGAAATCGCACTGCCTCCGCTTTACTTTTCCCACGAGCGGGAAGTGGTTAACCGAGACGGCGTCTTGCTGGGAGTATCGGAGGTGGTACGGCCGTTACCCGGCGAAAAAGTCGCGCGCAAAATCGTCCGCTTCCGCACCATTGGCGATATGACGTGTACGGGGGCGGTGGAATCTACGGCCGTTACCCTCGCAGAAATCGTGGCCGAAGTCGCCTCCGCCCGCGTCACCGAACGGGGCGCCCGCGCCGACGACAAACGATCCGAAGCGGCCATGGAAGACCGCAAAAAGGCAGGCTATTTCTAAATAGTAATTGAGTAACCGGGTAATTACGTAATTACCCGGTTACTCAATTACCCAATTACCAAAATGACAAACACAACCAACCAACAAATCGAACTTCTGCGCTTTACGACAGCCGGCAGCGTAGACGATGGCAAAAGCACCCTTATCGGCCGTATGTTGTACGACTCCAAAGCGATCTTTGCCGACCAGATGGAGGCGGTGGAACGAGCCAGCGCCAGCCGGGGCGACGAAGTAGACCTGGCCCTGCTCACCGACGGCCTGCGCGCCGAGCGGGAGCAAAAGATCACCATTGACGTAGCCTACCGCTACTTTGCCACCCCCAAACGCAAATTCATCATCGCCGACACGCCCGGCCACATTCAGTACACGCGCAACATGGTCACCGGAGCCTCCACAGCCGAACTGGCTATCATTCTCATTGATGCCCGCAAAGGGGTGCTAACCCAATCCAAACGGCACGGCTTCCTGGCGACGCTGCTGCGTATTCCTCATCTGGTGGTAGCCGTCAACAAGATGGATTTGGTAGATTACGATCAAGCCGTCTACGACGAAATTGTGCGGGATTACGCCGAATTTGCCCGCAAACTGAACGTGCAGGACGTGACCTACATTCCTCTCTCTGCCCTGCGCGGGGATAATGTGGTGGAAAAGAGCGAGCGGATGCTCTGGTACGACGGCCCCACTTTGCTACACCATCTGGAAAACGTCAACGTGGGGGCCAGTCTGAACAACGTGGATTTTCGCTTTCCGGTGCAATACGTCATCCGGCCGCACCAGAATTTTCGGGGGTACGCGGGGCAGGTAGCCTCCGGCCGCATTGCCCAGGGGGAAGAAGTGGTCATTCTGCCTTCCGGCCTCTCCAGCAAAGTCAAATCCATTGTCACCGCCGCAGGGGAACTGGCAACCGCCAATGTGGGCGATTCCATCGTATTGACGCTGGAGGATGAGATTGACATCAGCCGGGGGGACATGATTGTGCGCACCCGCAATCTGCCGCAAAAGAGCAACCGGATAGACGCCGCCATCTGCTGGATGAGCGAGGAACCCATGCGGCCGCGCGGCCGTTATCTGGTGCAGCACACTACCCGCCTGGTGAATGGCATCGTCTCGAAACTCAATTACAAGATTGACGTGGATACGATGCACCGGGAGGCGGCCGATACGCTGACCCTAAATGAAATCGGCCGTATCCAGCTCACCACCACCCAGCCGCTGTTCTACGACCGCTACCAGATTAACCGGGCCACCGGCAGCTTTATCCTGATTGATCCGGCGACCAACAACACGGTGGCGGCCGGGATGATCCGGGGCAAGTCGCGCAATGTGGATGATTTATTGGCCGGCGCAGTGGAGAGCGCCCCCGCCCGGCCCAAGTCGCGGGACGTGGTTTGGGAACAGGAGGGCATCACCCTGGCACAGCGGGAAGAACGGAATGGGCACAAAGCGGCCGTTTTATGGTTCACGGGGTTGTCCGGCTCAGGGAAGTCTACCATTGCCAAGAAGCTAGAGCAGGTGCTTTTTACCAGAGGGGTACACACGATGTATCTGGATGGCGACAATTTGCGCCACGGCTTAAACGGGGATTTGGGCTTTAACGACGCTGACCGGCAGGAAAATATCCGGCGGGCGGCGGAACTGGCCCGGCTTTCTTACGCGCATGGCAATGTGACGCTGGCCTGTTTTATTTCCCCCTTTACGGCAGATCGTCGTTTTGCCCGGTCATTGGCGCCGGACGGCCGTTTCCTGGAAATCTTCGTCAAGTGCGACCTGGATGTGGTCAAGCGGCGCGACACCAAAGGGCTGTACGCCAAAGCGCTGGCCGGGGAGATTGACAACTTTACCGGCATCTCCTCCCCCTACGAAGAGCCGGAAAACGCAGAACTGGTCGTAGAGACGGACATTCAAAGTGTGGATGAAATTGTGGCCCAGATCATTAATACGCTGGAAGCGCGGGGGGTTTTGCCAAAACGTGATGCGTGATGCGTGGCTAAACCAATCACGTATCACGTCTCACGCATCAAGCGAGTTCATATGATCCTGGTATCCCTTGATTAAATTGGCTTCAATCACGGCGTGGAGGGCTGTTTCCTGGTCGGGGTTGCGCCGGGCGCCCTGGTGTATCTTTTTGGCGCAGCGGCTGCAAAGCAAATAGCCAATTAACACGCCGCGCTTCCGGTAAATGAAGGTGTTTAAGGACAACTGGTCACCTTTAGGGCTTTTGATGGCGTCTACTTGACAGCCGCAGCCAGGGCAGTCATCCCCATCATAAAACCACTGCGACCTGACGGCATTGCCGAACTGCGCTTTGGAGCGAGCGTACAATTCAGCCAACATGACCTGGGCATAGGCTTTTTCATCCATATCGAAATTTTCTCCTTTGGTTTGTAGCTGGTCGAAATTATAGCAGACAAATCCGGCGGCATGTGCCTCCCAACCGCCTACTGAATAATTAGCACAGGCCGGTCTGACCCCAACACAATCCGCTCCATCAAATCTTCTAACAGGAAACGCTGCCAGCCTTTGCCCTGATGCGCCCCAATAACAATCAGATCGTAGTTACCGCAAACCGACTCGTCCAGAATCTCGTCTACTACCAGGCCGTGTCGTACTTTAGGCTGGGCGGAGACGCCTTCCTGAGATAACTGCTGCAAATCGCGGGCCAGCAAGTCTCCTTCCGGGCTGTGTTCCTGGATGAGGACGTCAGCGTCGGCCCGCAGCTGTGCCCCCGGCACACCGGGGCCGGCACTGATTTGGGACATGACGTGCAGAATGGTTACGTTGGGGTCTGATTGCAATAATTCCGGTAGTTGCTGCTGCAAACGGGCCAACAATGTGGGGCCAGGCAAACCACTGTCGCACAGAAGAAGGCTGCGGACGGGGCGGGCTACCTTTTTGGCGATGAGGACAGGGCAGTACGCCTGATGCAGTACCCGGCCACCGGTGGTGGCGTTAAAGATGTGGGTGATGAAGGTATGGTGTTCCCGTTCACCCAGGATGACCAGGTCATAACGGCCGTCGCGCAGTTCGCGCAGTATGGTATCGGCCGGTTTACCCTGCATAATTTTGGTATGGATTTGGGGCACGGCCGTACTCAATAATTGCTCCGCGTCCGCCACAATGCGCTGCGCCTCTGCTCGCTGCCCGGCCCGTTTAATAACTGTGAGAATCGTCACCTCCAGCGGCACAGTTTCAGCCAACGCCGCACCCATCTGCACCGCTATCTTTGAATGTTCTGAGCCACCCGTGGCAATCAAAATACGCATAGTAACACCTTAAAGAATCAACAACACAATTGGTACAATAAAAATCGTCAGCATGAAAATCGCCAGATTACGGTTATTCGCCGTTGTCCAGGCAACACTGCGTAAAACCCAATGCTCGTACCAGCGAAAAATAGTTGCCAGCAACAAAAGCGAAACCAGCGTCACCGCTACCATCTCTACCAAAACAACGGTAAACGCCTGTGGGTCGGTCAGCAGAACGGCGGCAAACAACGTATCTATAAAAGTCGTCACGCCGGCCCCCATAATATACGGTATCACATTTTCCCGGCGCACAAAACCGCGCGCACTCAAAGGAACCAACAAGCTCAGGGAAACGCTGACTGACATGGAAATCAGAGTCAGGCCGGCCCCCAGCAAGAACATGATGGCGGGACGATACACCAACCGTGACATGCGTCCGACATGGCTTTCCTTCAAGCTCATCTGGGGCAAACAGCGGTCAAACAGGCTGAAGCTAATCATAATGATAACCAATCCCACCACAAACAAGGCCAGTTGAGGCAAAAAGGAAAGAAAAAACGCGGCAATCGGATCGAAAATGGCATCCATCAGGCCGGTAAGCAGCGCGCCGGAAGAAAGCTGAAAACCATCCAAAATGCCCCATTCCAGTAAAAATACACCTAAAAAGAGAGCCGGGATGTGGGTGGAGGCGGTCACTATCAGGGAAAGCAGGCCCATATCCAGACTGGTAGCCCGGTTACGACCGCGCAGGACGTATATGAAGCCGATAAACAAGACAATAAAGCTGGCCCCCAGGCGGCTGCCGGTGATCATGGTGAAAGCGCTCAAGGCATCCAGCACACCCGCCTCCAAAAATGTCAGGGCAGAAGCGGCTACCGGCGAACCACTCATGATGAGATAGGCAAATAACCAACCAAAGCCCAGGCTGTTGACCGGGGTGCGGTTCTGGAAACCGTCTTGCATTAGGGGAATCAACCCTTTAGCGCCCTCTTTCATCAGCGTAATTGCCAGGATGAAGAGGAAGATGCTGACAAAAAACAGGGGCGCCTTGTACCAGGACAACCGCCGCAGCCATGTCCAGCGAGAAGCTGGCAGGGGTTTGTCGGCCGGATATGTTGGCCTCAAATTAGTAGGCTGCTCCTGAAAGTGAATTGAACTGTCGGGTTTGCTGCTGCTCATGGTCTGGTTTATGTACGGCCGTTTCTCCATCACCGTTTTCCCTTCCCCAAATCAGAATTTCTCACGATTTGCGGAACATAGTAACCCCGGTTCGTATAAATTCTATAAGATAGCCGGTCGTTCGTAAATGACCATTCCTCCACAAAGGCCGTGACAAAAGACAGGAATGTGACCGCCCGGCTGCCAGGCTACTCGACTACAAGACTTGCACAAATGACACGGCCGTATTACTTTTAGGGCATGGCAAAACTTTCGGGGCAGATCACGGTTACGGTCGTAGGCAAAATCAAGACCAAACATTGGCGGGCAGCGCAGGACGAATACCTGAAGCGGCTTTCGCGCTATACCACCATCAAACTGGTGGAAGTGAAGGATGCGGTGGGGCGCGGCCAGCCGGATGCGGCGGCGCTGGCGCGGGAGGGGCAAGCGCTCCTCAAGGCGTCAGCCAACGCCCGACGGCGCATTGCCCTGACGCCCACGGGAAAATTGCTGGACAGCGAGACGTTTGCCCGTTTTGTGCAGCAGGAGGTGGAGGAGTACGGCCGTATCGCCTTCCTCATTGGCGGGCCGCTGGGGTTTTCGTCTGACGTTCTCAACCAATGCCCCGTTCAAATCTCCCTTTCCCCCCTCACCTTCACCCACGAACTGGCGCGGGTCATCTTGCTGGAACAGCTATACCGGGCAGCAACGATTGTGGCCGGGGAAAAATACCACAAATAATTTATGCTATAATGTTGTCAGTTACCCGTTCAAGGAGAGGCTAAATGCAAATCACTATTCCTGAGAACCTTTCAACCAGATTGCAACAACTGGCAGCCCGGCGACGACAGCCCGTGGAAATCATTGTCACTGACCGTCTGTTCACTGCATTAGACGACGAATTAGACAATCTGCCAACAGACGAACAAGCTGAGTTACGCGCCCTGCATCATCTGTCTGATGATGCGCTGCAGGCTATTGCCGCCGAACAAATGTCGCCAGAGAACCAAGCGTTGCTGGCGCAGTTAATGGCCCGTAACAGCAAGAATGATTTGAACCAGAAAGAGCAGAGATTGTTAGCAGAATTGGTCGAGCGCGGCGATCAACTCATGCTGCGTAAAGCAGAAGCGGCAGCCATCCTTGTCCAGCGCGGGTACTCAGGCGAACCTGATGAATTGATGACCCCTCATGTCTGATCCATCCTGGAAAACAATCAAAGAATTCGTACATAACCGGGCCGCCGGGCAATGCGAGTATTGCCAGACGTGCAAGATCAATATCGGCCAGGCAATGCACGTTGAACACATCTATCCAGCGGGTGGCGACCACGCGGACAATCTTTGTCTGGCCTGTCCCAATTGTAATTTATCCAAAGCGGCGGCAGTAACGGCCGTTGACCCGGACACAAGCGAAGAAGCGCCCCTTTTCAACCCGCGCACTCAGCAGTGGAATGAACATTTTGAGTGGGACGATAACTACGCTGTAATTCGGGGCATCACACCTGTTGGACGGGCAACAGTCAGCCGGTTAAAGATGAATCGCCCACGTATCGTTTTAGCTCGAAAACGATGGACACAGGCTGGTTTGCATCCCGTCATCAAGGTCAGTGATTAGCTGTTTAAGATGAGGGACGCCCTGCAATGACGACGACGTACTCGCCGCGGGGTTCTTCTTCGGCAAAATGGGCGATCAGGTCGGAAAGTTTGCCGCGATGGATAGTTTCGTACAGTTTGGTCAACTCGTTGCACACGGCCGTCTCCCGATCCCCGTACACAACCAGCGCATCCTGCAAAAAAGCCCGCAGCCGGTAAGGGCTTTCGTAAAAAACCAGCGTGTGAGGCGATTCCGCGTCTACAGCCAGAAAACGCCGCCGCTTGCCGCTTTTGCGCGGCGAAAAACCGCGAAAGGTGAAAGAGTGCGCCGGCAGCCCGGACAAAACGACAGCCATAATGACGGCCGTAGCCCCCGGAATCATCGTCACTGGTAAACCCGCTTCAATCACCTTACGCACAATTGAGAAACCGGGGTCCGAAATTCCCGGCGTACCCGCATCCGAGACCACCGCCACCGACTGCCCCTCTGCCAGCAGGCGTACTATCTTCTGCCCCGCCCTTTCTTCATTGTGTTCGTGGAAGGAGATTTGCGGCTTGCTGATCTCAAAATGCTTCAGCAGCCGCCCCGTCTTGCGCGTATCTTCACTGGCAACCACATCCACCTGCCGCAGCGTCTCCAACGCCCGCAAGGTGATGTCTGACAAATTGCCGATGGGTGTAGCAACCAAATAGAGCATAGTTATAATGGACACACGGATGAAACAGATCGAACAGATTTTCACGGATAAAAGCCAAAGAAATCCGTGCAAATCCTCTAAATCCGTCTCATCCGTGTATCTGTTCCTCCTCTACTTCATGCAAAATGAGGGCAGCGGTGACGATGGCGGCCGTTTCGGCGCGGAGGATGCGGGGGCC
>JALUPA010000085.1 GCA_027054335.1 Ardenticatenaceae bacterium | reverse complement strand
GAAGCAGGCAACGGCGCACAGGCAGCGCCCGTAGATGAAAATGCAGCCCAACCGGAACCTGTTGCGCCCACGGCCGTCACCCATCAAGTTCAGGCCGGTGAAACCCTCTTTTCTATTGCCCGCCAATACAACCTCACCACCGAAGACCTGATCCGGGCCAACAACATCACCACACCTAACAACATTCCTGTGAGCATGGTACTCGTCATCCCCCAACCGTGATCCGTGAGAACATGATGCGTGATACGTGATGCGTATCGCGCATCTCCCTTGCTCCCTCTGCTCCTCATCTCCGCTTCTTCTTCGGCTTAATACCCCCGCGGTAACTGGGCACTTCCAGCAAAAAGAAAGTGCAGCGGCTGCCATCCAGCATCCGGGTTGCCAGGCGGGGGTCCAGTTCGTCAATCGGCGTAGCGGTGGTGATGACGGTAGGCAGGCGGGCGTTGTAGCGGTAATTGAACAACTGATACAATTTTTCCCGCGCCCAGGCCGTGGCGCTTTCTGTTCCCAAATCATCCAGCACCAGCAGCGACGCCTTTTTGATCTCGTCAAACAACTTGTCATAACGCACGCCACTGGCCGGGTTAAACGTGCCGCGCAAATGATCCAGTAAATCGGGCACGACCACGAACAAGACCGGTTCTCCCTGGTTGACTACGTAATTGGCAATGGCGGCGGCCAGATGAGTCTTGCCGTTACCATAACCCAGACTGTTGAAGACCAGCCAATCCTGGGGGTCTTCGGCAAATTCGCGGGCAGTTTGCCAGGCGCGCTGCAAATTATCTGATTGGGCGCGGGGTAGTTCCCGTTCCCGTAAATCGAAGTTGTCAAACGTTTTGTCGCTGTGCAAACTCAGTGTAGATAGTTCTGACTGCTCCGAATCTACGCCGGCGCGGCGGAAATCGGGCGCAGCGATGTGGATAATTTGCACCAGGCTGGGGTCTACCATGCGGGAGCGAATGCGTATTTCAATGCTTTCCAGTTCCAGATTGGTGGTGATGACGGTGGGGAGACGGCCGTTATACCGGTAATTAAATATCTGATACAACTTCTCCTGCGCCCAATCGCTGTTACTTTGCGTCCCCAGATCATCCAGAATGAGCAGCGGGGCATTGCGTACCTGCTCAAACCGTTCATCGTAGCTGGTTACGGCATTGGGGCTGTACGCCGCCCGCAGATGATCCAGCAAATCAGGTGTGTTGACGAAGAGAACCGGATGCCCGGCATCCAGGCGATAATTGGCAATGGCCGCGGCCAGATGGGTTTTGCCGCAGCCGTAACCACCTTTCAGCAGCAGCCACCCTTTGGGTTCCTGGGCAAAGGCCAGGGTACGTTCATAGGCCATTTTCAGGTTAAGTTGTTTTTGCGGCGGCAGGCCGTGCCCGTCAGAGAGGAAGGCGTCAAAAGTGCAATCTTTCAGTGCGCCCAGCTGGCTCAGTTTGTGCAGCTTGTCCAAACGAGCCATCTCCTCATCGGCGGCGCGACAGGTGCAGGGTACCGCCCGGCCAAACCCCGGATTTCCCGGCGGCACGTCGGGGATGACGTAGCCTAACCCCTGGCAGTGGGGGCAGTCCGGTTTTCCCAGGCCGGTCGCTCTGGCCGAATCTTCGATCAGAGGGTTATCGCTTGATGATGTCTTTATACTCTTCAGGGATTTGTTGGCGTACACCTTTTTGAGTATCTCGGCGGTCGATTCCATCTTGTTTTCCTTCCTGATGCCAGCGTTCCAGGATACCCAGAACGTAGCGCCATTTACGGACGTTGTTTTCCACGGCTATTTGTATCGCTTCTTCAATCCAACGGGGCGGGTAGGTCTGCTCGGCGTCACGCAGTTCGTCGGCCACGAGGGGGGTGAGAGGGCCGATGTTTTGCTCGTAGAGAATGAAGATGTTGGGCCGCTCCACCAGCAGGGTGATGGGTTCGTCTTCGTCCGGGTTGGGTCGCCATTCGCCGCGAGTAATGCCGTCTACGGCCGTGCGCCCCTTTTGCGTGTTCAGAAAGTACAAATCCATCTTGCCGTCCGCGCTTTCAATGTTGACGTGTAAAAAAGTGCCCCGCGCCACCGCCCGCTCCACGCCGTCCAACAAATTATCCGTGGCAATCTCTGTCGTCGGCCCCAAACCCTTGACAAATTCCGGGTCATTCAGGAAATCCACCAGACGCAGGTAGCGCACCTTGCCTTCCTTCTGCCCCAACGCCCAAAAAGCGTACAACGTCACCTTCAGTTCCGCCAGGTTGTCAATGATGGGCAGCAGGTCACTGAAGAACAGATTGGGGACGACAGTCAGGCGCAGTTTGCCATCGGGAAAGCCGGGAAAACCTTTCATTTTGGAGATTGGAGATTGGAGATTGGAGATTGCAAGCCGCTCGCGGCAAATCTCCAATCTCTAATCTCTACAAGCTAATCTCTTGTCGCTGTAAATTTCTGAATGTGGCCAGTTTACTGTGCCAGTATAAATCAATGGTTCCGGTAGGGCCGTTGCGGTGTTTGGCGATGTTGAGTTCGGCGATATTGGGCCGTTCGGTGGTGTCGGGATTGTAATACTCGTCCCGGTAGATGAACATGACGATGTCGGCATCTTGCTCGATCGAACCGGAGTCTCTGAGGTCGGAGAGCAACGGTCGTTTATCCTGACGTTGTTCCACAGCCCGGCTGAGCTGGGCTGCCGCCAATACCGGCACGTCCAACTCGCGGGCCAACCCCTTCAGCCCGCGGGAAATTTCACTGATTTCCATGACACGATTACTGCTGCCCCGTTCCGTGACCATCAACTGCAAATAGTCAATCATAATCAAATCGAGGCCATGCTCGGCGTAGAGACGGCGGCACTTGGTGCGCAGTTGGTTGGGCGTGATGGAGGGCGTATCGTCAATAAAGATGCGCGTCTGGGAAAGACGGCCGATAGCTTCCATAAAAATGGGCCACTCATGTTCATGCAGTTGGCCGCGCCGCAGCCGCTGCGAATCAATCCGGGTTTCGGCGGACAACATGCGCTGCACCAGTTGCTCACCGGACATTTCCAGGTTGAAGATGGCGATGCGTTTACCGTACCGGGTGGCGGCCGTCAGGGCAATGGCGTTTTGCAGAGAGGTCTTCCCCATGCCGGGCCGGGCCGCCAGAATGAGCAGGTCAGATTTATTCAGGCCGCCCAGCAGCCGATCCAAGTCAGAGAAGCCGGTGGGAACGCCGATAATATCTTCGCCCCGTTCCGTAAGCTTTTCGATGCGTTCCAGATAATCGCGGGCAATCTGGCTGATGGGGGTCAGGTCGCGGGTGGTGCGTTCTTCGCTGACACTGAAGAGGGCTTGTTCGGCCCGGTCTATGACGATGGAAATTTCTTCCGCTTCTTCGTAGGCCAGATTGGCAATACTGCTGGCGGCGTTGATCAGTTGGCGGCGGGTGGAGGCGGCTTCAACGATACGGCCGTAATGCGCCGCATTGACCGACGTAGGCACAGCATTCACCAGGCCAATAATCACCGCTTCGCCGCCAATTTCCTCCAACTGCTCCCGACGGCGTAGTTCATCCGTCAGCGTCAGCAAATCCAGCGGTTCCCGCCGTTCATTCAAGGCCAGAATCGCCTCATAAATCCACTTGTTCTGCACCTTGTAAAAATCGTGCGGGTGCAAAAAATTAGCCACGTCATAGATGGCGTCCGGATCAATCAGCAGCGAGCCTAAAACGGCTTCTTCCGCTTCCAGATTATGCGGGGGCAGGCGTTCAATCGTACTCATAAATAAAATGCAAAACGTGAAACAGAACGTTTCACGTTTAACGACACCCAATCAACTATACAACTGTGCCATTCACCAGGAAATGCGCCTCCTGCTTCCTGACCTATTCTTCAAAATCATCAAAGTCCAGCGTGTCCAAAAAGTCGGAAAAGACGTCCAGCGTTTCCCCTTCGCCGGCCGAGGATTGCTCCTCTTCCAAAATATCCGGTTCCGGCAGGACGCCGACTTCATCCATGACATCTTCGTTGACAAAGATGGGCACTTTGACGCGCACCCCCAGGGCAATAGCATCGGAGGAACGGCTGTCAATTTCTTTCATTTCGCCGTTCACGTCAATGAACAAGCTGGCGTAAAACACGCCGTCAATCAAGGCGCGGATGAGGACGTGAGATACTTTGCCGCCCAGTTCTTCGATGATATTTTTCAGCAGATCATGCGTCACGGGCCGAGCTACTTCTACATCTTGCAGCTCAATGGTGATGGCGTCCGCTTCATAAGGCCCAATCCAGATGGGTAATTGACGCTCACTATCCACCTCTCGCAGCACAACAATGCGATGTTGTGATACCAGGCTTATGCGAATGCTGTCAACCTCAACTTCGATCATGAATGTCCTCTCTGGTTTGTACCAATTTGGGCAACACGAATCAGTTGCCGTTTTTTATCGTGTACTTTCAGGATTTTAGCATAAAAGCGAAATTTGTTCACCCGATTTTTTTGTAGAGCGATTTGCAAAATCGCTCAAGGACGATTTACAAAATCGTCCTGCAAATTAGTCAGACAATACCCAGGTTTGGCCGGACAAGACGAAATCAAGTTGGGATAAGGTGGTCAGATTGGGCCGCGTTACTTTGACGATGGCTTGGTTGCCATTCAACTCTGCTTGCTGTACTTCGTAGCCGGCAATGGCGGCGGTGTGTACGATGTCGTGATAGCTCAGGGAGAGGGGATCAATGTAACGGCCGTCGTTATCCAACACCCGCGACACACTATCCAGCAAAGCATTGGCTCGTTTATAATCACCCTCCCGCAGGGCCGCATCGGCAGAGGCCAGCATGGTTTCCAGGACAACGTTAATTTCTTCGCGCGGATGGCGAGTGAGGTCGGCCGGATTGCCTTCTTCCTGCAAGGCGCCGGGATAGGGCAGCCAGGCGGTGAGGAAGTAAGCGGTGGGGTCGTAGGCTTGTTGGTAGCGGCGCATGGTGTTGTAGTAACGGATGCTGGTTTGCAAGTCAAGTACGGCCGTATCATCCGGCGCCAACGGCGCCATCGAAGCCAGCCAATCCGCTTCCGCCTCCGCCAGGGTAACGCCAAAATACTGCTGCAAATTCAAGTCTACTGCTGCCGACAGGGTGGGGGCGTCATCAACCGTCACGTCCGCGTAGAAGGCGCGGAATTGGGGCCAGCCGTACTTCTCGACGAGATATTTTACAAAACCGGCTGCTTCCAGATAGCCGATCTCATGCTGTATCGGGTAAAAATTGTCAATAAGCTGCGGCAGCGGTACGTATTGCCCCAGGGTGATGAGAGCAGCCGAGCGCGGCCCCAGGTCTTCAGCTTTATAATGCCCCCCGCTGGCCCAAACAGCCACCCCTTCAGCCAAAAAACTGATGCGGTCCGGGGCAAACTGCCGGTCCAAGATGTGAATTGTTTCGTGGGTCAACACTTCGTCCAGCCCTGCACCGCTGTATTGGCGGTCCAAATAGGAGACGACCATGGCGTTACCGGCATAACCGCCCTGGCCGATAACCCGATCTATAAAGTAGACGTGCAGTTTTTCCGCCGGTTCTACGTCCAGTCTGGCAGCGATATTCCCCACGGCCGTTTCTGTGGCTGTCAATAAATTCGTCAAATCCCGGTAAGCGGCCGTGCCGCTGACCACGTGGACAGTGCAGCAATCGGTTTCGGCCGTCACCCAGGCAGCATCCCGCTGGGGAATGGGCATTTCGGCCCGGTCCCGGATGTTGACGGTGAGGGCTACCTGGTTGTTGTCTTCGTTTTCATCTCCCACCTGAATGGCGTCATATCTATCCAGAATGACGTGGACGAGATGTTCGCCCGGATCGTTGCTGGTGTCCCAGGCCCAGGTAAAGAGAGCCACGGCATCTCCGCCCAGATTGACGTATTCCAGCGTACCATCGGCCACGTCCTGGTAATTCACCAAAACGTTCACGGTTACGTCCTGGGGCGTGATGTTGTCGGGAACGTAGGCCAAAATCTGGAAGGTTACTTTTTCCCCGGCGTAAATTTCCGGCACAGGGTAAAGGTAGACGCCGTCGTCGGAGATGGATAAATCCGGCGGCAGGGGAGAGGGGGTAGGGACGGGTTTGAGAGTGGGCGG
>JALUPA010000084.1 GCA_027054335.1 Ardenticatenaceae bacterium | reverse complement strand
CCAGGAGTTAAAAGCCAGCCCGAAGGGATAATAGTCATCCGCCTGTACGATGGTGAGGGTGCTGGTATGGGTGATTTTCAAATCATCGAAATATACATTCACGTCCAAATTACTTTCATTGCTAACGTAAATATACAAATATCCTGATGAAGGGGCGGTGAAATTCAACGCGAGCTGCTGAAAATTATTTTCCGCCGTACTGCCTACCTGCTGAAAACCGAACGCAGGGTTTTCATAGTTGTCGTCGAAAAAAATGTAGTTCAGGTAGGCTTTGGGTACCTCGCCGGGGCTCTGACCGTACAGCGTCGTGGCGCCCACGGCGTCGTTAAAGGCGCCATAGGCAAGGGCCGTCTCCCCTGTCTCGGTCAGTCCCAGGCCGCCGGTGAGTGCGGCAAACAAAAAGGTGCCCACAGAGGTCGTGCCTGTGCTCACCTGGTTGTATTTTGCCCACACTTCCATGTTTACCGTATCCCCTGCCTGTATGCGCAGCCCTTTCATGGCCCCGGTCATCCGCCGTACGCCGTTTACCGTTTCGGTCGCATTCAGCCTGATGGATTCGTCGGGGGTGTATTCGCCGCCGGGCGTGTGGTTATAGGCCAGGTCCCGTTCGCGGTATTCCGCGATGCCGTTAAACTGCGCTTCTTCTTCATTGGCAAGTTCGCTCTCCATGGTGGCCAGGTATTCGGTCTGTGATGCCCCAAAGGTCACATGGCTGTTGCCCAGGTGGTCTTTGAGTACGTACTGGTATTTGTAGTCGTTTTCGTTGCCCACACGGCTTACCACGATCCGTCCCTCGGCCGTGTGCATCAGTTTCAGTTTATGGTTTTCCAGTATCATATTGCCTATGTAGCCGGTGGTGTCGGTTGTTGTGCCGTCGGTGACTATCTTGCGCCACTTGGCGCCCGCAGCATCATAAACGTATTCTATCTTTTTCCCGTTGCCAAAACCGACCGTCTCCGGCAGGTTCAGCATGTTGTAGGTGATGGTGTCGATTTGCTTGTTCAGGTCTTCTACCATATTGCCGTTGGCATCGTACCTATACTCGGTGCCGCCTCCTGTAACATTTCTGAACCCTGACTGATTATTTGTACCGTCATCTACATTTTTCAGCCTGTTGCCCAAATCGTAGTATGCATATTGCAGTTCATCTATTGTTGTGCCGGCTTCTTTTCGGTTCAATGTCCCTATATTGCCGTTTTTGTCATAGCTGATGCCGTAGGTGTCGAAGTGGCCGGTGTTGGTGTCCCACCCTGCCGCTGATTTCTCCTTATACGAAGCGTCAAGGATCCTGTTCATGCCGTCGTAGCCGAAGCCATAGGATTTTTGTGTGCCGTCATGGCCATTGCTCCAGCGCATGCCCGAGATGTTGCCGTTGTACTGGCCGGTAAAGAAAAGGTCAGCCGGGCTGCTTTCGTATGAGAGCTCCATGCCGAACAGGTCGTTGGCGTCGTCGTTGAGCTGCCCGTCGTCGGTACGGCCGGCGTTGTTGATGCTCGTCAGCCACCCGCGTATGTTGTAGCGGTAGTCTATCGACTGGTCGTAGGCGCCGCCGCCGTCGGTGCTGTGCAGTTTCTTGTCCGTCAGCCTGCCGATGGCGTCGTATCGGTTGTTGGCCATGAGCACCTCGGGCTGTCCGTCCACGCTGTGCCAGGTGTTCACAAGCCTGTTGGCATGGTCATACTCAAACCGCTCCCTGACCTGCTCTTCGCTGTCGTCGTCCATCACATATACGGTTTTCGTATCGGTGACATTGCCCGTAAAGTCATAGGCCGTGGCAGTGCGGGCGTATTTGGCGCCG
>JALUPA010000083.1 GCA_027054335.1 Ardenticatenaceae bacterium | reverse complement strand
GAGGGGGGGGGGACGAGAGGGGTGAACGCTTACTTAGTGAGACAAATTTGACTATATCCCACCTCCGGGCGACCACGAGGGTACGCTCCTACATCCCGCGAAATCCGAAAGACCCATTACACTATTCCCTGGATGGCCAACTGCGCCGCGCCAGCGGCTTTGCCTTTCAACCTTATTGTGAATGCCCATTAGTAGCTGCTTTAACGGCCGTCGTCGTCACTTCCCGCACAATATCCATGGGAATGGGCAGGATGGTGGCGTTTTGCTCACTGGCCATTTCCACCAGGGTTTGTAAATAGCGTAACTGCATACTGGCCGGGGAGGCGGCCAACGTGTCGCCCGCTTCTGCCAGGGATTGGGCGGCCAGCCGCTCACCATCGGCGTGGATGATCTTGGCTCGCTTTTCCCGTTCCGCTTCAGCCTGCCGGGCCATCGCCCGCTGCATACTTTCCGGCAGAAGCACGTCCTTCACTTCCACAATGCCCACCTCAACACCCCACGGTTCTGTGTGACCGTCAATAATTTCCCGCAGCCGGTCATTTACCCGGTCACGATGGGCCAGCAGTTCGTCCAGGTCAGACTGGCCCAATACGCTGCGCAGTGTGGTTAAGGCAACCTGCCCGGTGGCCTTCGTATAATCCTTTACTTTGATGATAGCATCCGGCGCATTAACGACCTGACAATACACGACGGCGTCTACCTCAACGGTCACATTATCGCGGGTGATCACTTCCTGCGGTTCTACCACCAGTGTTTCTACCCGCATATCCACTTTAACCATGCGGTCCACAAAGGGAATGATGAAATTCAGGCCCGGCCCGCGTACACCGCGGAATTTACCAAAGCGGAAAACGATGCCTTTTTCATACTGCCAGATGGTTTTCACCGCCGGGACGACGATGAGTAAGAATAGAACGATACCGCCTATGACGTACCAGGTGTTCATGAGTGACCTCCTATCAAATGAAGCGTGAAAAGTGATGCGTGAAGGAAATAATGGCGTTTCGCCCTTCACGTCACCCCATAACTTTCCTGCTTTATATGGTAGAAGATTGGGCAACGGCCGTAAATCGCAGAATTTGCCAGATTGGTACAAAAAACGCCAACTTCTCTGGCGATTTCTACGAAGTGGGACGATTTGGCAAATCGTCTTACAACAGGCCGCGCCGGCGGGCGTATTGGATCAGTTCGTGGCGGCTGGACAGACCCAACTTTTGCATCAAATTGGTGCGGTGAGTGTGGACAGTACTGGGGCTGATGACTAACTTGTCGGCAATTTCCTTGTTGCTGTAGCCTTCGGCCAAAAGTTGCAAAATTTCGTTTTCACGGGGGCTGAGTTGGGGGTCTACGGCTGTTTTCCCACCCACCACGTTTAGATAATCCTGCACTAACTTTTGAGCCATCGTCGGGTAAAGGAACACACCCCCTTGAGCCACCACCCGCACCGCGTAAATTAAATCACTCGTCTCTGCGCCTTTGAGAATGTAGCCAGACGCACCTTTCCTGAGCATCTCAAAAAAGTATTCTTCTGACCGGTGCATCGTCAATGCCAGCACGTGGACGTCCGGCCAGTTCGCTTTAATCTGTTGGGTGGCTGCCAAGCCATCCATGTCTGGCATTCCGATGTCCATCAGCACCACGTCTGGCTGCAACTCGCCGGTAAGCGTGACGGCCTGGTTTCCGTCTACAGCCTCGCCCACTATCTCGATATCCGGTTCTGCCGCCAACAGTTGGCGCACCCCATACCGGACAATAACGTGATCATCCGCAATTAAAACGCGAATCTTTTCACTCATAAGCTGCTGCCTCTAGCGGCAGGCGGATGCAGAGGCAACACCCGCTGCCATAAGCGGATTCGATCTCTAATTCACCACCGAATTGGCTGACGCGCTCTTTTATACCCAGTAAGCCGAGGCCGCGCGTTTCCAGGCCATCGCCATGGATGTCGTCGGGGTTGAAGCCCCGACCGTCATCCTCGATCCGACCTTCAAACCAGCCCGCCCGCCGGGCCAGGACAAAACGAACGTGTTTGGCGCTGGCGTGACGGATGACGTTGCTTAACGCCTCCTGGAACATGCGGTACAGGGCAATTTCCATTTCCGGGGAGAGACGGGCACTGCGGCCTTGCTCAGTACAGGCGTGAAATTCCGTAGCGTCCATTTCAAACTGGATGCCTGTATGCGCCAGGGTGCGGTCGGCGTGGGCGCGGAGAGCGGCGGTCAGACCCAAATCGTCCAGGGCAGACGGCCGTAGCGCCAGGATCATATCGTACATACTGTCCGTCGTACGGGTAATGAGCGCCTTAATTTGGGCCAACTAGGCCTGGGCTGCCTCATCCTGGGCCGGCAGGAGCCGCTGCAAAATCTCACTGCAGGGCCAGGCCGCCCATCACCTGCCCCAACTCATCGTGAATCTCACGGGCAAAACGCTTGCGTTCATCCTCCTGGGCGGTAATCAATCGGGCCAGCAGTTGGCCGCGCAGGGCGCTCTGCCGGCGCAGGTCTTCTGAAAGGAGACGGTTTTCCGCTTCCTCCGCTTCCACGCGCCGGCCCATCTCGTTGAAGGCGTCAGCCAACTGCCCGATTTCATCCGGCTCATCCTCAGGCAGGCGTAAATCGTGACGGCCGTGACCAAACCCGGTTAACGCCTGGGTCAGACGCTGCAATCGGGCCAGTACCAGCCGGTTGAGGGCCACGTTGACGACAATAACGCTGATGAGGACGGCGCTGGCCAGCCAGAGTAAATTTTCCCAAAAGTCGGCCGCCAGCGTCCCTTCCAGCGCAGTCAAAGGCGTGTCGGTCATCAGCAGGGCTAACGGCTTTTCTCCCTCGTGGCATTCGGCGCATTCCGGCGTATTCTTCAGGGGAATCATGCTGCGAAAGACGCGCTCGCCGCTCTCTGTTTCCACGACGATGCTGGCCGGTCGGGCTTCTTCCGCCAGACGATGGCAAGGGGCACAGTCCGGCTCGTCGTTAGACAATTGAGCGCCGACGCCAACGCCGCCAGGCGCGAACAAAATGTTTCCTTCGGTATCCAGCAGGTAGACGACGCGAAAATCGTCGTTTTCAGTGGTCGTATCCAGAATACTAGGGGAGTTGTCGAAGTGGGTGGCAGCGGTGTTGGCGATAATTTCGTGGCGCAAGGCTTCCTCGATGACGCGGCCGGTATTGGCGGCCACGAGAGCGGCGCTGTTGAGGACGGCCGTTTCATGCCGCCACAACTGCACGGCCGTAATCCCACCTAAAATCAGGAGCAAAGGTAGCAAGACGCCCAAAGTCACTTTCGCCCGTAAACTGGCGCGAATTGGCCCGAAACGGCCGTGACTTTCCCATCTCATCACCCTATCTCCACTGTTTAGCGTATTGTGGCTGGTGGCTGATAACTGGTGGCTGGTACAAACCACCAACAACCAACAACCAGCAACTGACATCCAACAACCAGCCGCTTGCGGCCTGCCGCACTATAAACGACAATACAGCAACCAATCAGCTTGCGCAACATTTCTATGGCAACGGCAATTCCCCTTTGACGCGCGTTCCCTGGCCCGGGGCAGAGTCAAACTCAAACTGTCCCCCGGTGTTTTCCAGGCGGGTTTGCATGGATTGGAGGCCAAAACGGCCGTCAGCTGCCGCCTGCTCTCTTTGCTGCGGCGAAACGCCGACGCCATCATCGCAAATGGAGAATTGAGCGGTATGATCATTGAGGATCAGAACAATCTCTACGCGGGAGGCGCGGGCGTGTGCCTGCACATTGTCCAGTGCCTGCTGCCAGACGGCGTAAATCAGTTCGCGGCTGGCGTGGTTGGGAATGGCCTCGTCCAAATTGGGCGGCAGGGTCAGGTTGAGCGCGACGCCTGTTTGCTGCCGGAAGCGCTGCGCCATTTCTTCCAGATAGACAGCCAGACCGTATTGTAACGGCCGTATGACCAAACTTTGCTGGATGCGACGGATACGGCCGGCATTTTCCTGCAACCGTTCAATGCTTTGTTCCAGCAGAGGGCGGGTTCTTTCCGGAGACGTTTCCAGATAGTTGAGGCCGGTTTGCAGGGTGAGCGGCAGTTGGCCCAGGGAGGGCAAAATATAATCGTGCAAATCCTGGGCTATCTGACGTCGGGCGTTTTCCTGAATTTGCAACATTTGCTTGTCGGCGGCACGCACTCGCTCCATTTGCTGGGCGTTATGCAGGAACAGGGCGGCCTGCTGGGCGATCAGGTCCAGGATTTCCAGGTCACGGTCGTCAAAAACAGGAGCATCCCACCGTGGGCCAACAACCAGTATCCCCAGTAATCTATCAGAAATAAGTAAAGGTAAAACAACGGTAGCTTTGGCTGATAAAGGTTGTAACCAATCCGGTTTTGATGTGATCAGGCGAAGCGGTTGACCGGTTAAATCAACCGGAGGAAAGAAAATTTGCGGAAGGCTGGTATGTAAACGGCCGTTTACGGCCGCCAGTTGCAAATGGTTATTTTCGGTTAACCAGCAGGCTGCCCATTCTAACGAGAGTTCATGGTGCAATGTGGCGACGATATTCTGAGCCAATTGGGAAAGGTTTGTGTAGGGTTGGACAGCCAATGCATGACCAAATTGATGTACAGCCCGATAGTTGATCCGCTCCCAGTTAAAAAGGCGTCCCAACCAACCGCGCCAACTATTTTGCCAATTTGTGATCAATCCCAGAATGAAAAATATTATCAACAAAAGCAGCATGGGTGGGACAAGATAACTGCCGATCTGCTCTGGGTTTTTGTAAAATAAAATGATAAGGACAACATTTGCCAAAATGCTGCTGGCGGTCAAGGTCCAAACGAATAAGAGCCATTTGTTGAGACCTGGATTTGGGTAGTATCGTAACGTTATAGTGGCAAAAGCTAACGGGACAGCCAGGATAAAGTAGCGAGGGTCAGCCAAACTGTACATGTTGGCAATGCTGTTACCGCTGCCTGCAGCTCCGTAAGCAGCGAACCACACTGACGGCAAAGCAAATAGAAAGGCGGTCAACATGATACGAGCTTCACGATAGGCGCGCGGATGCGCAGATCTAAAAAAGCCATCACTAATCATCCGTAAAAGAATTGCGCCGACGCCGATGATGAGGAAATAAAACACACTTTCAAGAGCAAAGGAGTCAAGCAGTTTAACTTGAGGCGAAATGCCCTTTATGTTAATGAGCAGGCGGGATAAAAAGTAGCTGCATAATGGGACAAGGGCAAAACTATATACCGCGACAGGTATCTTTGAGAGAAAATGTTTGCTCTGAAATATGGAGGTGGGGTAGTGGAAAGCAAAATGGAAAAGCAAAGGGCCAATAAAGAGGGCCGCTATGGCGTTTATCTGATTGCTGTATCCCAGAAAATGGTCGCGGAATTGACCATACAAGAAGAGAGATGAATGGGTATTGGTTAGAGCCGCAATCGCTATAAAAATCAAGATAGCTATTCTTTGAACGAGGAAAGCCCCTGAGATCCGATAGAGGATAACGGCAAGGAGCAAGAGACTGCCGCTCAAGATGAAAGGTCCTAATGTAATATCAACGTAGTGTTGCCAGGAAAAAGTGCGGAGGGGCATATTAAGCAAGAAGTTGTCATTACCTCTCCGTATCTGGATTGTCAAAGATTGTTTGTTGTCTGCCGTTAGTTTCTCATAGATGTTTTGCTCGTTGATAAGGGTGGTCAAATTGTTGAAGGGAACGTCTTCAACAGAGGTGATGGTATCTGTGATAGTCGGCCAATCTTCGTCTTGAAACCACCACCATGATGGGGTGTTCCATTCCATCTCTATGCGGGATTGATTAAGGTTGTAGTAGGTGAGGAAGCCGGGAAACGGCCGTCCCACATCAGTGGCCAGGCTAATCAGGGCAATAATACCGTAAGCAATCGAACCAACGATGACCCAGCCCAACCAATCCTGATACCATCGTTTTGTGGTCATGGGTTATGGCACTCGAATATCGTGCAGTAAACAGGTTTTTGTGAGGATGGGCAACGGCCGTAACTGGGGCGATCTGTTTCTCATCTCGGCCAGCCCCAATTTGCGGTAAATGCGGGTAATATGATTTTCTACGCTGCCTCTGGCCAGCGA
>JALUPA010000082.1 GCA_027054335.1 Ardenticatenaceae bacterium | reverse complement strand
CCTCGACCTATCGTAGAAGTTGAAGAAACCTCCGTCCACCCTATCGAAGAGGTACTCTATGTCCTTGTCCAGGGAGAAGAGGGCCTCGTCCAGAAGGTAGCCCCTCTCGATCAGGTAGGTGTAGGTGAGGGGAGTCGGCCACTTGAAGATGGCACCCTCCTCGGAGGGGGAGGAGAAGCCGCCGAAGGCGGGATCGAACCTAACCCTCAGATCCTCAAGGAAGCTGGCCTTCAACCCCCTGCACCTTTCCAAGCTGATCTCCCCCAAGGGGACGAGATCCTCCTCCCTTACGGCCCTGAGTCCTCCCTGGAGGACCACACCCATCACCTCCAAAAGGTCCCCTTCACCAGCAACCCCGTGGAACCTGACAAGGAGATCCCCCTTTGGACTCAGGATCACCGTGAAGGGTGTCCCCCTTCCACCGAACCTGAGGAAGGCCCTCCTGTCCCTGTCTATATCTAAGAGGAGCGGGATGAACTCCCCGTTTATCCTGGTCCTAACCCTTGGCCTCTCCAAGACCTCCTCGTACTCCCTGCACCAGCTGCACCACACAGCGTAGAAGTAAACGAATATGGGCTTTCCCTCCTCACCAGCCCGCTGGACAGCCCTCTCCCAATCCCTCTCCCAGTTTATCTTCGAGACCTCAGGGTACTCCCTCCTCGCCTCGCAGGAGAGTAGGAACAGGACCAGGAGAACCAAAACCTTCATAGGAAAAATTTAGGTGTTGAAGGTTACGCCTGACCTTCCGATATTAATTGATCCATGCTGAGGTCAGTCCGTATAGAGAGCTTCCTCCTGATAAGAGACACCGAGATAGAGTTCGGTGAGGGCCTGAACGTGATCTCAGGTGAGACGGGAACGGGGAAGTCCATGACCCTGTCAGCCATAGAGTTCGTGATGGGGAAGCAGGGGAACTACCCAGAGGGCACGGCTGTTGAGGTAGAGGTCCTCACCGAGGAGGAGGAGATCCTCCTCAGGAGGGAGGTGAGGAGCGGAAGAAGCAGGTACTTCATAAACGGGAGGGGAACCACCTCCAAGGTGGTGAGGGAGATCCTCGAGGAGAGGATCTCTGTCCAGGGGCAGAACGAGTTTGTAAGGATAGTCAGGGAGGACTACCAGAGGGACCTCCTTGACAAATTCGGGGGCCTTGAGGGTATAAGGTCTAAGGTTGAGGAGATCTACAAAGAACTCACCTCTAAGAGAAAGCTGATAGAGGATCTAAACTCCAGGAGGGAGGAGATCCTCCAGAGGAGGGATTACTTGGAGTTCAAGCTGAGGGAGATAGAGGAGGTGGGGCTGTCCGCCGAGGAGGTAAAGGATCTGAGGGAGAGGGCGGAAAAGATAAGGTATTTAGAGAGGGTAAACAGGCACCTTACCGAGGCCTTGGAGGACCTCTACGAGGATGAGGGTTCAGCCTACACGAGGCTCTCCGAGGCCCTCAGGAACCTAATAAGGGCCAACGAGATCTTGAGGGATCTGGGGGAGGTGGTGGAGAACATCTCCCGTATCAAGGACAGCCTCCTTGAGGTCGTTGAGGAGATAAGGTCCAGGATCGGGGAGGTGTCTCCAGAGGAGATAGACAGGGTGAACGAACTCCTCTTCAGAGTCCAGCGGATAGAGAGGAAGTATGGAAAACCCTACGAGGAGGTCCTGAAGGAGGCCGAAGATATAAGGAGAGAGATCCAGGAGACCCAGGACTTTGACCTGAGAATAGAGGACCTAAGGAAGGAGGCCGAGGACCTGGAGAGGAGGTTCGAGGAGGTCTCAACCGATCTCTCCTCAAAGAGGAGGGAGGCTGCG
>JALUPA010000081.1 GCA_027054335.1 Ardenticatenaceae bacterium | reverse complement strand
TGATTCAGGCGGATGTGGGCGTGCCTACAACGCTGGATATTGTGGATACGCTGCGCCAACGTTCCGGTAAGGAAGGGTTTTATAAGACAGATCAGTTGTTAACGGCCTTGAAGGAAGAACTGCGGGCTATTTTGGTGGAGCCGCCGGTGTTTGAACTGGAGGAACCGCGCCAGTTGACGGTTGCCATGATTGTGGGCGTTAATGGTTCGGGCAAGACGACGACGATTGGTAAACTGGCGAAACGGTATAAGGATAACGGCCGTAACCCCCTCATTGTCGCCGGCGATACCTTCCGGGCGGCAGCCATTGATCAGGTGCAGATTTGGGGTGAGCGGGCGGGTGTGCCGGTCATTGCCGGGCAGCCGGGCGGCGATCCGGGAGCGGTAACGTATGACGGCATCCGGGCGGCGCGGGCACGGGGCTTTGATTTACTTTTTATTGATACGGCCGGCCGCCTGCACACCAAGTACAATTTGATGAAAGAGTTGGAAAAAGTGTACAGTGTTTGCCGCAAGAGTGTCCACGCCGCGCCGCATGAGGTTTTGCTGGTGCTGGATGCGCCCACCGGGCAAAACGCTCTCATCCAGGCGGAAAAATTCAAAGAATCAGTCAACGTCACCGGCGTTATTCTGACCAAACTGGACAGCACGGCCAAAGGCGGTATGGTTTTTGCTATCTACCGCGAATTGGGGTTGCCTGTTCGTTTCATTGGTACCGGTGAAAAAATTGAAGATTTGGCCCCGTTTGACCCGGATCAATTTGTGGCTGCGTTGTTTGAATAAAGATTAGCAATTGGGTAACTGGGTAAATAAGTAATTATCCAGTTGCCCAGTTACCTAATTACCAATTACCAGGAGAAAAACATGGAAGAACTAACAAAACGACTGCAAGAACTGGAAGAAGTCATCAATCAACTGCGGAGGCGTCTTTGACGTAGATACCAAAGTAGAGAAAATCGCCCAACTGGAGTCATTGGCGGCGGAACCGGGCTTTTGGGATGATGCGGCCCAGGCCCAGGCGGCGATGCGGGAGTTGACCCGCCTGCGCAATCAGGTATCGGCCTGGGAAGAGTTGAGCGGCCGTATCCGGGATGCCCTGGAATTGGTGGCAATGGGGGATGAGGAACTGGTGGCAGACCTGGATCGGGAAGTGGTTGACCTGACAAAGCGGGTGCGGGACTTGGAGTTCCAAACGCTGTTTTCCGGGGAGTATGACGCGGAAAATGCAATCCTGGCTATCCACGCCGGGGCGGGGGGGACGGAAGCGCAGGATTGGGCGGCGATGTTGCAGCGCATGTTTTTGCGTTGGGCGGACTCGCACAAATTTGTGGTGGACATTCTGGATGAAAATGTGGGGGATGAAGCCGGTATCAAAAGCTGCACAATGGCGATAAAGGGGAAATATGCTTACGGCCGTCTCAAATCAGAGCGCGGCGTCCACCGGCTGGTGCGTATTTCTCCTTACGACTCCTCCAGCCGCCGCCACACCTCTTTTGCCAAAGTGGAAGTGTGGCCGGATATCGCCGAAGATATTGAAATTGAAATTGACGAGCGTGATTTGCGTATAGACCGCTTCCGGGCCAGCGGGGCTGGCGGCCAGCACGTGCAGAAGAATGAAACGGCCGTGCGCATTACCCATAACCCCACCGGCATCGTCGTTTCCTGCCAAAACCAGCGTTCCCTGACGCAAAATATGCGGGTAGCCATGAAAGTGCTAAAGGCGCAACTCTTTGACCTGGAACGACGTAAACAAGATGCAGAGATGGCCGCCTTGAAGGGTGAAAATGTAGACGCCGGTTGGGGCAATCAGATTCGCTCTTACGTTTTGCATCCCTATAAAATGGTCAAAGATCACCGCACCAATTATGAAGTGGGCAACCCGGATGCTGTGCTGGACGGCCGTCTGGACGATTTTATGGTTGCCTTTTTGAAGCAGCAGGTAGGGGAACCGGCAGTTTAGGCAGCGTTAGATTGGTTTAATCTTCAAGATTGAACCAATCTGAAAATTTATTTGGAGGTTACTCACATGGAACAAAAGAAAGGCAGATCACGCCCCGCTCGTCGTCCCGTCAGCCGTAAACCGGCGCGGCGTCCGGCCCGTAAACCGACGTCTGGCAGCAAACGGCCGTCGGCTAAAAAAACCACACCACCCAAACGTAGAACAATCCGTTCTACAGCCCGAGGTGCGGCAAAACGCACTGTCAAAAAGACAGGTACACCACCCAGAAGACCATCCCGCAGCGGTAACGCCATCAGTCGCGGTGCAGCGCGGCGCACGGCCCGCAAAACTGCGCCGCCCGGTATCCCGCGGGGTCGGGGTGGGAATCCCGTGCCCAAACCAAAAGTGCGGCGACCGGCGCGAAAAGCAGCCACAGGTACGGCCGTAGCCGGGGCGGCCGTTGGTGTCGCAGCGTCTGCCAGTCAGGAATTGGCGGTCAAGGTACAGGCCATCCGGAGCCGGTATGAAGGGCTGGCCGCGCAAGCCCAGTTGAGCGGGATTTATGACGCCATTGGCGACATTGATTCGCTGCTGACGGAGCTGCCTTTTGCCGTGGATGAGCTGCGCGCGCGGGGGTACGTCCATTCCCGCCAGATGGAAGACAAACTGGCAGCGCTGGCAGCCCAATGGGATGAAACCCGGCCGCGAGTAGAGTCTACGTTGGAATCTCAGGTACGGCGTCTGGACAAAGATTTGAGTAGAGCAGAGACGAAAGTGACTTTGATCAATCCGCGCAATCCGGGCAGTATTCGGGCGGCGGATACGGCCGTAAACAGCCTCTCTAACCAGATTAACGCTGCTCGCAATGCCGTCACCGGCTTGTATGACGGCCTCCAACAGGAATTGCAAAGCATCAAGGGGGAAATCGGTAAAATCGAGACCGTGCTGGCTTTGTTTGACGAATCCCCGGAAATCCAGTTACTGGAAGCAGAAGGGCCGCTGCTGGCGGTAAAGGCTATCTGGCGGCGCGATGGAGATGACGGGCCAGAAGGTATTCTGTTTCTCACGGATCAACGTCTCTTGTTTGAACAGAGGGAGGAAGTAGTAACCAAAAAGCGGTTTGGCCTTTTCAAAGCAGAATCGGAAATGGTGCAAAAACTGCTTGTGGAGACCAACGTGTATGAAATTGAATCGTTGGTTGACAAGGAAGAGGGCGGCTTTTTGGGTATGGGCAAGGATGACGTGCTGGAAATGACGTTTGCGGCCACGGCCCCGCTCTCCCGCGCCAAATTCCATCTCAAGGGGCAGGATTCGGCCGATTGGGCGGCCATGATCAAGCGTGTTCAGACCGGCGAAATTGACCAGCATCGCGCCGAAGAGTACCAGGATGATATAGAAGAGGCCCTGGCGATGAGCGCCAGCTTCCCGGCGCAATGCCCCACCTGCTTTGCTGCCGTCCCGGAACAGCCCCGGGGCGTTACCAGCTATACCTGCGAGTTTTGCGGCACGGTGATTACACCGGTGGCGGAGTAATTACAGGATTTGTGATCATCCTGGCAAGGGTTTTTTACCACGGAGACACGAAGGCACAGAGGGATTTTGGTTTGAGGGCAAAAGCCTGTTTTTCTCCGTGCCTTTGGGCCTCTGTGGTGTGATTTGTTGGTAAGCGTTCACCCCCCTCGTTCCACGCTCCGCGTGGAATGCTCTTGCCAGACGCTCCGCGTCGCGTGGACGCAGAGCGTCCGGGTGGGCATTCCCACGTAGAACGTGGGAACGAGACGGGGGAGTGAACGGTTGCATTTGTTGTGAGGAAGGAAGTGCGATATGCCTATGATGCCGGTGGGTGACGTTGAGTTGTATTATGAGGTGTGGGGAGCGGGGGAACCGGTCTTGTTCTTGCATGGACTGGGTTCCAGCAGCGGCGGCTGGGTGTTGCAGCGGGATGTATTTGCAGCGCAGCATCAGGTGATTCTGGTGGATGCACGGGGACACGGCCGTAGCAGTAAACCGCCCGGTCCCTACAGCATCCCCATGTTTGCGGCCGATATTGTGGGGCTGCTGGATAGATTGGCGATGACGGCCGTTCACGTCGTTGGCCTTTCGTTGGGGGGGATGATTGGTTTCCAGATGGCTGTGGATTTCCCGGCACGCGTTAAGAGCCTGACCGTTATCAACAGCGGCCCGGAACTGGTGGCCCACAATTTGAAGGAACGGCTGTTTATCTGGCAGCGGAAGCTGCTGCTGAATACGTTGAGTATGGAAAAGATCGGCCAGACTATTGGCGGACGTTTATTCCCGGAACCGGGGCAGGCGGCATACAAGGATATGTTTGTGGCTGAATTTGTGAAAAACGACAAGGCCGCGTATAAGGCGACTACCAATGCCTTGTTTGGCTGGAGTGTACGAGACAGGATCGGCCAGATTCAGTGTCCGGTGTTGGCGCTGGCCTCAGATCAGGACTACACGCCGGTCGCCACAAAAGAAGCGTATGTGGCGGAAATCCCCAATGCCCGTCTGGTAGTGATTGAAAATTCCCGCCATGCGGCCCCGATTGACCAACCGGGTGTGGTGAATACGGCCGTGTTGGAATTTTTGGCGGAGGTTGAATCCGCAGATTAGCGCAGATTTTTAGCAATTTAATCTGCCCAACCTGCAAAAGTAGTAGGGGGTGAAGACCGCTACCAGCCCTCTCCCTTGCTCAAGCGTATGACCTTCCCCCGTTACGAACCACCACGCAAACGGCCGAAAAAGGAACCGCTGTCTTCTTCCTTCTGGTTGATTTCCCCTTCCAGGCGGGCCAGGCGGGCTTCGGCGGTGGCAGCCCGATTTTGGGCGTTCATCCGGGCTTGGCGTTCTTCGTTGAGCAGGGTGTCCAGTTTGGCCATGCTTTGCACCTGGACTTCCAGGGTGGCTTTTTCCCGCTCCAGCCTGACTCTGGCATCTCGTTCATCGGCCAGTTGAGCGGCGATTTCCTGGGTGCGTTCGGATAGTACTTCCAGGGTCGCCATTTTACGTTCCAGGGCGATGCGTTCCTGGCGTTCTTTTTCCAGTTGTTCCTGCGCGCCTTGAGACTGGCGGGCGATTACTTCCAGAGTAGCCAGTTCCCGTTCCAGCTTGAGGCGGATTTCCCGCTCCTGTTTCAGTTCGGTGAGGGTGTCCTGGTGTTGGGCTACGGCCGTTTCCAGTTCCAGGTTGCGTTTTTCCAGGCGTTTTAATTCCAGGCGGGCGGTTGCCAGTTCCGTTTCCAGCCGTTCAAGCAGCGCTTCTGCATCTTTGTTGGGCGCAGTGATAACAGGCAGGGGCTGGGCGAGGGGCGCTTTTTGCGGCGGACCGAGAGGAGAGGCGGGTTTGGGTCGGGCTACGGCCGTTTTTGGCTTTTCTGTCGCGCTGGGATCAAACAAGGGCACGTCTCCCAGAGGGTCCGGTTGGCTGGCTTTGCTTTTACGCTGTTTCGTCATAATACACTCGGTCTACTAATTCCTGATAAGCGATAGTGGCCGGATTTTTCAGGCGTTTATCATATTCAAAAATAGTTTGCTGGTACAAGGGCGCTTCCGCGGCCAACTGGCTGCGCGGGATAGGCTGGCTGACCAAATCGCCGTGCGCCTGGCGCAGTTCTGCCACCATTTGCCGGTCCAGACGCTGCCGCTTCACAAAAAACGTGGGTACGATGGTATGGATTTTAATGTTAATGCCCCGCAGTTGGGCTTCATAGATGCTGCTGATATGCTGGCCTGTGCCGGCCATACTAAAATAGTCCGGTTTGACGGGAACGATAGCGGTATCGGCAAACTGGTACACCGCCTGGGTAAAAGCGTCCAGCGCCGGCGGGCAATCCATGATGATGTAGGTAAACCGCTCCAACGCCAGCCGCAGCCGGTCTTCCAGAATAGTGAGCATCCCGTAATTGCGCGTGGCCGGTAAGGAGTCATACTGGGCGCGTAAAATATCTTTGGCTTCTTCCAGCTTGTCGGAGGAAGGGAGCAGCCACAAATTGGGGCGGGGGAAGCCCGCTTCGGAACGGTCGGCAGAAAGAACTACTTCGGAGATGTGTTTTTGCCCCAACAGGACGTCGCCGATGTCTGTTTTGCCTGTTTCCACACCCAGACCGCGGGCGCAGTGCCCCTGGGGATCAAAATCTATCAGC
>JALUPA010000080.1 GCA_027054335.1 Ardenticatenaceae bacterium | reverse complement strand
CCTTTCCTGTGATGCCGCTTCAGGCGACGGCCGTTTCCCTTTCCCCAACGGCCGTCCGTTAGCCACCAAATTCTTCTCAATCCGCGTCAGCGACCCTTCCCCCTTTTCCATCGCCTTGATCAGCACATCCTGACTTTGCCGGCTCAACTGCACGCCATCTGGCGGCCGGAACGCCTGCACAAAACCCGGCACTTCATCCAGATTGAGTAAAAACACCGGCGTATACTGCTGCGCCGGGTCCCGCAACTGCTCCATCGTCTCCATTGTCGAACCGGCGGGAAACACCAGGAGAGATTTAACCCAGATATTGACGTGAAAAATACCCTTGAGATAGTTGCTGAGAACCTTCCATTGAATATCCGCTTGCTGGTACGGGTCTTCGTGCCGCTCCTGAAAATCAACGATTTCACCGGAAACTGTATGCACAACAAGCGGCGTGTTCAACCCTTCCTTCACCACCCGTCCTGCTACGTTTTTGGCTTCAATGGTAAAAAGGCAGTGCGGCGTGATAATCAGCCCGTCAATTTCCCGCTGCCGCCCGCCGTGCGTATCCTCCACCCAAAACGGCCCCGTCACCGTGTAATCGCCGTCAGCCTGGCGCAGATGCTGGCAAAGAAACTGAAAAATATCCGACTCGAACCGGTCAGGGAGGGCGTTAAACTTCACACAATTGGCGGACATAGACGGCCGTTATCTCCAAAAACTCAATTGAGCGGCGTGTTGGCCGCTGCGCTGCGCCACATCGCCTTATACACAAGAACACAATCTGTTACAATAATAGCTTGTAATTGGGTAATTACCCAGTTACTCAATTACCCAATTGTAAAGCAAGTGAGGCCCCATGAGTACCACGCCTTTAATCCTGCCTTTTTCCGCCATTAACAAAGACAGCCGGCCTCTCGTCGGCGGCAAGGGGGCCAATTTAGGCGAGTTGACCCAGGCCGGCTTCCCTGTGCCGCCGGGATTTTGCCTGACAACGGCCGCTTTCCGCCAATTCCTCAACGCCTGCGACCAAAAGGATGAAATATATGCCGCTTTGGCGAACATTGCCGCCAATGACGTAGCTGCGGCCCGGCAGATAGGCCAACAGGTGCGGGAGACGTTAAGAAACGTGCCCATTCCCGCAGAAGTAGCCACGGCCGTAACCCGATCCTGGCAGCAGTTAGGCCGCGACCACAGCTACGCCATCCGCTCCAGCGCCACCGCCGAAGATTTACCCGGCGCTTCCTTTGCCGGCCAGCAAGACACCTACCTCAACGTGCGCGGGGAAGCGGCATTGCTGACGGCCGTGCGCGACTGTTGGATTTCCCTCTTCACCGACCGGGCCATCCTCTACCGCCTCCAGAACGGTTTTGACCACCGGCAGGTAGCCCTGGCCGTCGTCGTGCAGCGCATGATCACGCCCGACGTCTCCGGTATCCTCTTCACCGCCGATCCCGTCAGCGGGGCGCGGCACATCGCCTCGATTGACGCCAGCTACGGTCTGGGGGAAGCGCTGGTGGCCGGCCTGGTTTCCGCTGATTTGTATAAGGTGGATCGCCGTATCTGGCGGGTAATTGAGGTAAAAGTAGGTGAGAAGGAGTTAGCGATACGGCCGTCCCCCAATGGCGGCACTATTGAAGAAACCATCCCGGAACCGGCCCGCTCCACCCGCGTCCTTACCGACGGGCAAGCCATCATTCTGGCCGAAATTGGCGAGCGGATTGCCCGGCATTACGGCCGTCCCCAGGACGTCGAATGGGCGCTGGAACGAGGCAAATTTTACGTCGTCCAATCCCGCCCCATCACCGCCCTCTACCCCCT
>JALUPA010000079.1 GCA_027054335.1 Ardenticatenaceae bacterium | reverse complement strand
CGGTGACAGCCAGGACGAAGTAAGGCAGAAACTGGAAACTGTCGCCAAACAGGGTAAGACCAAAAGCAAAACGGCCGCCCGGTTCCAAATCGCGCCGGGCGGGCAGGGGCGGGACGAGGGCGTAAGCGCGGACGATGGTTCCGGGATCGAGATTGGCGGTAAAAAGCCAACAAGCCGGGCAAACGGCCGCGTGTTCCGGCGTCGGGTCGCCGCGCTGCCGCGTCTCGTCGCACACGGCGCGGCGCATCACGTTGGCCAGCGCGTTGCGCAAATTGCTGCCCGCGTACCAGCCGCCCAGATTGACGGCTGTTTCCGCCACACAATCAAAACGAAGATGGGTAAGCTGTAAATCAATCATAATGGTTCATGCCGCGGATTGCGCGGATTTGTCTGGATTTTTCTCTGGTAAATCCTGGCGATCTTTGCATCCTTTGCAGTTTTTTCGGTAAAGTTAAAATCAATTTAATAAAAGTATAACATCTTGCGTTTAACGCACAAGGTTATATAATAAACAGTGAGGCACAAAATGATTCGTAATTTTCGAGATAAAGAAGCCGAAAAACTTTTTCGGCGGGAATTTTCTCGCAAACTTCCTCAAGATATTCAACGAGCTGCCTTCCGTAAATTACGTATGCTCAACCGCGCCGCATCATTAACCGATTTGCGAATACCGCCTAATAACCGTCTGGAACAACTACACGGCAACAGGGAAGGACAATACAGTATTCGTATCAATCGTCAATGGCGCATTTGCTTTGAATGGCATAACGGCGACGCCTTCGCGGTAGAAATTGTTGATTATCACTAAGTTCAGTGTCCAGGCTCGGCAGCCGGGCCAGCCGATTCGTTAGAGAATACTGAAACACTGATGCCATTCTAAAAATAAAAATGTGTTTCAGCTATCATGCAAAAGGATGCTGAAATGTCAGAGCAACAAAAATTAGCGCCACTACATCCCGGAGAAGTTTTGCTGGAAGAATTTTTGCGGCCGATGGGCCTCAGCCAAAATCAGTTGGCGCTGGCTATCCGGGTGCCGGCGCGGCGAATTAACGAGATTGTTCACGGCCGGCGGCGGGTTACGGCCGATACCGCCCTGCGCCTGGCCCGCTTCTTCGGCACATCCGCCCAATTCTGGCTGGGCCTCCAGCTTGATTACGATCTGGACACAGCCCAGGATAAAGTCGGCGCGCAAATTGAACGGGACGTACTGGTTTACGACGCGGCCGGCCCATAACCGCCGCCCCCTGTTCTCACAGAGCGGCAAAAATTAACCGGCAGGGAATTTCCAGACCGGGCAATAAACGGGAAACGGCCGTACCCGCAGCGTCAGCCTTTACCAGTAGCACGTAAACCCCCTCGTCCAGAACAAATACTTCCACCGTTTTTTCCTGGGGATCAACCAGCCAATACTCGGCAATACCGGCCTGGGCGTATTCGTAAAATTTATCAAGCCGGTCTGTGGTGCGGGTTCCGGGAGAAATAATTTCCACAGCCAAGTCCGGCGGCCCGGAAATCTGTTCGCCAATACGCTCTTTGTGCGCCTGCGTATAAAACAAAATGTCCGGCTCCCGAATCTTGCCCGGCCACAGCCGCACAGCCAGCGGCGCAAAAACAGTAACGCCGGCATCCCGCTCCCGCACAAACGCCTTCAGGGCCGAATAGAGATTGTCCAGCGTTTTCTGATGGGTAAAACCCGGCGGCGGCATAACAAACAGTTCCCCCTCCGACAATTCAACCAGGCGGTTAGACGGCGGCAGGTTGAAATAATCGGTTTCAGTCCATTGTCCCCGGCGCGGCCAGAGTTCGGCCACCTCTATGGTTAAGTTGTCCAAATCAGTTGCGGTCGTCATCAAAACCTCCGTTGCGGGGAGCCGCTGGTTGCTGGTAGTTAGTATAGCAAATTTTAGGCAGAAACGGCCGTGCCAAATAATCAATTCCGTTTTCCTAAAGCACGCTGAAGCACGCTTGAATTATCGGCCCACTGAAACTGCAACGCGCTTTAGCGTGTTTTCTGTCTCAGCCGCCGGATTGCATCCGGCGGCGACGCGGGCAAAAAGATAATTTCAACAAAACTGACGCACACCCTATACAGGTTACGCAGTTGACGCGCTGCCGGGGAACCTGTATGATCTCAGTAGCGAGGCAACCTTATGGCAACATTAAGTTTAAGCGATATATTAGACGACTTGCAAACGGCGGAACAAGGTTTGCACCGGTTTGAGCGGCGATACTGGATTAGTTCCGACCATTTTTACGAACTATACGCCAGCGGTTTGCTGGACAACGGCGAAAACAGAGAAGATTTTGCCGAATGGGCCGGCCATTACAAATTACGCCGGAAACGACAAGTGGCATTAGAGCAAATTTCAGCAAACCGGATGAAGAAATTAAAGCAAAAACCTGGAAAATCAATCCGATTGGAACCGGCTGAACCCGTTTATCCCGCATAATCATGTCGTCTGTTTTTTCCCGCACCGAATATGAACGCTTCCTGTATTCGCTGCCAGAACAATTTCCTGAAATCTCCCGTTCCACCGTTCAACTTTACACCAATAGTGCCAAAACGGCGCTGGTTCGAGGCACAATCTACTGCCAGGATGGCCTGGAGTTGCGTATTTTTGAATACGTCGACCTGACCGATGGCGAAATCTTCGATTACAGTTACGCTGTATATCGTAACGACGTCAAAATCCGCTGGTATGATCCGCAACCACACCCGGAAGACCCGACATTGGCCGTTACGTTTCCTCACCATTACCACGAGGAACCGGATATTAAACACAATCGAAAACCGGCCGCCAATATCACCTTTTCTGTTCCCAATCTGCCCGCGCTCATCGCCGATTGTTTGGCATTAGGGAAGTAACGCCCCTTATCCCTCCACTCGTTCATACAGCGAATAGGAGCGGCTGGAGCGAGCCAGACGGTAAGGCAAAACAATGTGCCGCGTCACCCGCGCCGGTTTCTTCCTATTATAAATGTCGGCGTGGGCAAACGTCATTCTGGATGAGCAATCGTCTAATACTTGCACCAGGCCCATAGCCGGAAACGCCTTTTGCTCGGCCGTGAGCAGGATAAAGTCGTCCGCACTCGCCGCCGGTTCCGGCGCAGCCAACAACTGCACAAAACCGCCCCGTTTACCCCAATAATTGACCTGCGCCAGCCATTCGCTTAACTGCGCCGCCTGTTCCTCCGGCGCGCCAAAAGCCAGATGGATTGGTTCCGGGTGGTACACGTACTCCCGGTAGCCAATCGTTTTCTGGAACGGCCCGGCATCGGCAGAACCGGGCGGGGCCGGATTGCGGCGCAGCCGGAGGATTTTGGCAAACAGATTGGTGACTACGATTTGCCGCGGCAGCCGGACGCCAATTTGCATATCCCGAATCCAGGGCCAGGCAGCCTCCCCCACCGCCTGACCGCTGGTGCGCAGGGCCACGTCCAGGACAGCCATCTTCAGGGCGTAGGGGGAGGGCAGGAGCAGACTTTTGCCGCCGCTGGACGTAGCCCAGGACGGCCGTAAACTAAACAACGTCGTCGGTTGGTAACTCGCTTTTAACCATACCATCGCCATCATCCCGCATACTGCATCACAAACGGCGCGTCAGCCATCAAACCGCTCATCTTCTCCGCGTATTCCGCCAGCGAGCCAAAGTTGTGGGCGCTCAACGCCTCCGGGCGAATGCTGTTCAACGTCTGGCACAACTGCGCCAACTGCTCATCATACCCGGCCTTGATCGGGCTGAGCGTGGGCGCCGGAATCACGTCCCGGCTGACGGTAATCACCCCGGACACGTCCACAATGTGGGGCGCCTGCGTGCCCCGCATCGCGCCTGCCGGTTCTACCAAGGTGTACAGTAAAGCCTCTAACAACGCCTTGAAACGCGCCTGCCGTTCATCTGCCGCGATGACATACTCATGGGTGATGTCATTGAAGCCGATGCGGGCGGCTTCAATCGTCGCCACCAGGGCGTACTGACCACTATTGGCCGGACGATGGAAAATGGCCTGCCCCAGATTGGCTTTGCGCGCGCCTTCGGCGCTGTCCGCTTCCCGCTGTTTGTCGCTGCGCTCGCTGGCGTACTTTACGTGGAAGTAGCTGTCGGAACGGGTCGTTTCCGGGATGCCCACCATCCAGCCAAACTCTACAACCGACTTGCGCGGCAATGATTTGGAACCGGCGGTGATGAGGTTGCCCAGCATGTCGTCCATGGCGCAGGTTTGCAGCATTTGAGCCAATGAGTCGGAATCATTCTTGTCAGCAATTTCGGCCATGTAAGCCACATCGGCGCTGATGCGGTTGGCGTTGAAAGTGCGGCAGCCGGCGCAAAGGGGCAGACCGCTGGCAGCGGCCACCCGGTGCAGATGTTCGGCCAGAATGTGCTTGATCATATCGCCGGAGATGGCGTTGACGTTTTTCAGTTCGCCATTGCCATCCACGATGTTGACCATGCGGGTTTGAATCTGGTTGCCTTCGCCCCCTTCGTTGTTGAGGCTGTGCATATCCAAGGTAACTTGTGTGGAAAGTGAAAGTGAATAAATTGACACGATATTATCTCCTTAACGAATTCTTGTATAGCGGTAACCGCCATTACGAATATTGTGGTAAAAATAACTGCCATGAGAGTTGGCGTTCATTAACCCATCATACTCCTGTTGGGGCACATCAAAATATTGGTATACACGCCCGGTGTTAAACTCAATTTCTAAAACCTGGCTATTGGGATCGTACCCTACTGAGGCTAAATTACTGGAGTTAACGGTCGTTCGTTTCATAACGGTTCCTCCTCATTTTCAGTCTTTGCCTGATAATCATTGGCATACCCATAAGCAACCAATAATTTGGCAATTAAATTAGAGTCGCCATATTTATCAATAAGCTCTAAAATTTCATCTATATCACGGGTACGCACATCCCAACGATATTTGTTTTTATATTGCGGGTATCGTTCTTCAGGGTATCGTTCTAATACCTGGGCATTTTCGGCATTGTAATTCAATATGAATTCACTTAAAGCGGCAACAAAATCTGAAGGATATTGCGATTGACGCACTAAGTCCCGTCCTAACCCGTAGCGCACAGTGTACCGCTTATCGTTCTTCTTGTTTCTCCAGTATTGCGCCCTAACTGTGCTATCACGTATTGCGCGGGCAATGTTGACAAAACCGGGTGAATCGAGTATTTCGCTAAGTTTGGGTTTGTTACTCACGATGAGCCTCCTTAAATTGTGGGTTGTTAATCTGCAGGGCGGGAAGCCGGACTTCTCCCCCGCGCTGATAAGCCAACTGCTGTACGCAGTGGTGAAGTTGAAGAATGGGTCAAGATGGTCAGCGACGATAAAGTCGCGGTACATTTGCAGCAGGTCAATCTCTTCCCCTTTATTTTCGGCAAACTGTTCCACGACGCGGCCGTGTTCTTCCAGGATGTCCTGGTAGGTGTTGACGTCGTCACGGCCGTTTATTTCAATCCAGCCGGGCAAATTGAGGAAGGCGATGTTCATGGTAGCGGCGGCTGTGCCCAGGCTTTTGTAGTAAGCCACGTGGAAACCGCGCAAGAAGGAGGACGGCCTTTTTGCTTTCTTCAGAAATGACAAATATCGTTTTTGCGCTTCATCCTCTGCGCCTGAACGGGCTGCTTCTACCTGTTCCATGAAGGCCTGCAAGTAACGAATGATGGTGAAGATGTCGGCGCGAACGGCCGTTTCGCTAAAGCGCATCTTCTTTCGGAAACGGGCCATGACAGATTCCAGGGCGCGCGCGTCGGCGCGGCCGTACGCCGGCACATACGTCTTGCGGTCGTCAGACCCTTTCAGCCGCCGGGTAACGGCCGTGTGGTAAAAACCAACCGCCTTGAGCAGCTCCAGCAGCCAAAAGTTTTTCACGTTGCCCAGCCCCACCCCGTCCGGCTGCGGCTTGTTGATGCCCTTCCCCTGGGATGGGTTAAAAAACTGGCTGGCCGTGACCTGATCCTTCCAGTTGCGGGGTTTAGCTAACTGCTTCCACGTTTTAACGGCGGCGGCCAAATCGTTCGGCGTCTGGTGGAACAAGTCGCACAGCAGGCGGCAAACCGCGCCGGTTTCCGCCGCCTGGCCCACTTCCCACCATTG
>JALUPA010000078.1 GCA_027054335.1 Ardenticatenaceae bacterium | reverse complement strand
GCGCAATCCCTGTGTACCAGAACAGGGCGTCCCATTTGCCAGGATTCCATGATGACAATAGAAAAACTTTCCATTAGTGATGGCTGGCACAAGGCCAATGCGCCCCGCATATAAGCCAGTTTTTGCTCGTGAGGCACAAAGCCCAACGTTTCAAATACCGGATGTTCCAGCGGCGTAAAATTGCCCGCGCCAAGAAGCAACAATTTTAATTCGCCTCCTTCATCCACGTATCTTTGTGCATATTCGTAAAGCAAGGCCAGATTTTTACCTGTTTCCAGACGGGACGCGGCGATAATATACGGAACGTTGGGCAGGTTGACAAGGGGTAGACTGTCAGTCGGGTAATCAAGTCCCATTCCCATCACAGTATGACGTTTGAGCGAGAGAAGCAGCGTGTCTAAAGCAAATGTCCGCTCTTCAGGCGTCAGGAACAAGACGCCTTTGACTGTTTCCATCAGGCGATGCAGCAATTCCATGAAGGCGTGGGATTCCTCATGAAGGCAGGGAATCAGCAATGTTTTTTCTGGAGCGACCCAAGCGGCATATTGAGTGATGGTTGAAAGATAAGGCAGGACAAGAATGGTGTCGAAATCTTCTTTATGTTCCTGAAGGTAAGTATACAAACCGGACGCGTGCGGGCCACTTGACAACCATTGGTATTGGTCCGCCAAGGGAAGAAAGAAGTAAGTGTTCAGACGAATGTTTAGTTGATTGTGGACGGCGGCATCCCAGGATGTTATGGGGAAACGGCGGATAGTCACGTCATTGTATACGACCGTTCCTTCTGGCAAGCTGTTTTCCCACGAGACGTAGTCCTGGGCGCAGGTAGTGAGAACGGTAACGTTCCATTGCTGCTGTGCCATATATTCTGCTAACGTTCTGGCAAGCGTTTCGGCGCCGCCAACAATTTGTTCGCCGTAGCGGGGAACAATGATTGCCATATTCATTCTGTTTTTTCCTGTACGGCGATTAGCTGTTCTTGCAATTGGATAATGGCTCGCTTTTGTTTTTGGTTTTCGGCCGTTAACTGTTCAATGCTTTCTAGCAAATGTTGGTTGATGTCTTGTTGATGGCGTTGGGCACGCAGGGTGTAAAAAAGGGCGATTTGGTGCAGCCGCAACTGTATTGCCTGGAAAAGGCTGCCAAGCAAGGGGATTTTGGCAAGAATATTAGAGCGTAATTCCAGAGTTCGGCCGTAATCAGGAAGTTTGTTTTGGGCTACGTCTAAATGTTGATAAAGGGAAATGCTGTAAGGAATATCGGCCGGTTTGGCCGGATAGACCATCTTTGCGTTACGTACCGCGTTCCGGCAACGGGGATTGGCCGTTTGCTCTTGCCGGATGCGGCGTTGAATGTCGCGCATTATTTGTTCGTGTTTGTCTGATGTCGAGCCGGTTTGTTGTTTTGAGTTTAACATGACAGATTCCTGGTTTAAGTGAAGCGTCTCATTTAAGCTCGTTTATTTTTAGCATCCATTCGATTTTCTGGATGCGCGTTGGCTTTTGCGTGTAGGTTCCTTCAAGTGCGGTACTTTTGATGGCCGCTTCGGTGGTGGTAAAGGGTATGTTTTGGCTTTCCAGCCAGGCCGAATTGCCTATCCAGTAAACGGTACGGCCGTTATTTTGCCACGTTTTGATGGCATCTGCCAATGCTGGGGGAAGAGATGTTTCCCCGGCGTATATTTTGTAAACGTCACGGCCGTACATAAAGCGCAACGGCGTCCCCACAATATCGCCCACGCCCACCGGCGCGTCATCCAGAAAAAGGATAACCGCATCCGGGGCCAATTGTGCATCAAGCTGCGCCA
>JALUPA010000077.1:355-1810 GCA_027054335.1 Ardenticatenaceae bacterium | reverse complement strand
TGCCAGCGCTTTTTTCAGCAAACGATGCCGTCCATTAAAGAAAACCAGATTGCCAACGGGGAAGTCCGGCTGGTCTTTTACGATTTCCCCCTGAACAGCATCCATTCCCAGGCGGCCGGGGCGGCCAACGCGGCCCGCTGCGCCGGGGAGCAGGGTATTGCCTACTACTGGCAGATGCACGATCTTCTGTTTGAGAAGATGCCGGAATGGTCTACCGTCAGCGGCGTTGACGTGTTTATGCCTTACGGTGAAGAAATCGGGCTTGATACAGCGCAATATACGACCTGTGTGGAAAGCGACAAGTATGCTGACGAGATTGAGGCTGATTTGGCTTACGGCGCGTCGCGCGGGGTGCGCAGCACGCCCAGCTTTTTCATCAATGACCAGCCTTTGATTGGGGCGCAGCCTTTGGCCGCCTTTGAGCAGGCGTTCGCCACGATTTCCGGCGGCGGCGAACTGGCTTCCGTGAAAGCGCAGGACAATGAATTGCCCCCGGAATTTGCTGTGCCCACACCGGCCGCCATTGCTCTGGCTGGCGATACGACGGCTTTTGCTATGGGGGACCCGGCGGCGGCCGTGACTATTGTGGAATATACCGATTATCAATGCCCTTTCTGCAACCGACACGCGCAAGAAACGCTGCCGCAGTTGATTGAAAATATGGTGGATACGGGCCGGGTTTATTACGTCATCAAGGATTTTCCTATAGACCAGATACATGACGAGGCCAGGGAAGCGGCGTTAGCGGCTCGCTGCGCCGGAGAGCAGGATGCGTATCTGGAAATGCACGACGCCATTTTTGCTTCCCAAGCGGCTTGGAGCGACGCAGGGGATGAGGCAGCCACCGATCATTTTGCCGGTCTGGCGGAGGGGCTGAATCTGGACATGGCGGCGTATGAGAGTTGCGTCAATACCAGCGCCCATCCGGACAGTATTCAGGCCAGTCTGGAAGAAGGGTCTGCCTTGGGTGTGACCGGAACGCCCGCTTTTTTCATCAATGGTTATATGGTCTCCGGGGCGCAGCCGTATGACGTGTTTGAGTATGTGATTGAACTGGGTGAGAATGATGAGATTGGCGACGTGATTGAGGCTCAGGCCCGGCAGGCGTACCAGGCGTATCTGGAACAGCAAAACCAGCCGCCGCCACAACCGCCTACGCCGGCCGGTCCGGTGGACATCCCTACGGATGAAGCGCACTCCATCGGTGATCCTAATGCGCCGGTGACGTTGATTGAGTATACCGATTACCAGTGTCCGTTTTGCGGCCGTCACTTTGAGCAAACGTTCCCGCTTATTCAGGAACAGTATATTGATACGGGGCTGGTGCGTTACGTGTTTAAGGATTTTCCCCTGACGCGGATTCATCCGCAGGCGGTGGCGGCGGCCAATGCGGCGCGCTGTGCCGGAGAACAGGAGGCGTACCTGGAGTTTCACAACAAGTTGTTTGAGAATCAG
>JALUPA010000077.1:0-345 GCA_027054335.1 Ardenticatenaceae bacterium | reverse complement strand
CGCGGCGGAACTGGGGTTAGACAAGGCCGCCTTCGGCCAGTGCGTGCAGGAGAGCCGGTATGAGGAGGCGATTATGGCTGATCTGAATGAGGGGATTGACCTGGGGGTGAGCGGGACGCCGGCTTTCTTTATTAACGGCCGTTTCCTTTCCGGCGCGCAGCCATTTGAAGCGTTTGCCGCTTATATTGAGGCAGAATTGGAAGAGTAGGCGTCATGTGTGATTCGTGATACGTGTGATGGACAGCCTGGGATTCTTTGTCCCAGGCTTTTTTCGTCATAATGGGCGGGGGGCGTGTATAATGTCTGCATCTTGACAAAAGTGATGTATCTTGCCTTGTGGTTACG
>JALUPA010000076.1 GCA_027054335.1 Ardenticatenaceae bacterium | reverse complement strand
TTCTACACCAGCGGCGTCGAATGCTTCTTCAAAGAAGCGACGGTCGTCAGCTTCCCAGCGGGCAGAGGAAGCGCTGTCGGGCAGCAGGACAGCGATGCTGCCTTCGCCCATGGCTTCTTCGGCTGGCACTTCGGTTGGCGCGGCCTCTTCGGCCGGCGCTTCAGTTGGCGCGGCTTCTTCAGCCGGCGTTTCGGCGGCCGGTTCTTCGGTCGCTTCAGGTTGGCTGCCGCCACAAGCGCTGAGCGCAAATGCGCCAAACAACAATACGATTAACATAATGTACCATTTTTTATTTTTCATCTTGCTCCTCGATTTATCGAACTATTTTGTTCCCACGTGGGGAAGCTGATAATTTTGACTAAAAGCTGAACTGCGGTTTTGTGAATAACACCACCTCCTTAATAAGGTATTTTACCGCGATGTATTTCCATTTTGGGGGATATTATCTGAAGCCAGACTGGCTTGTAAGGAATCGTGCAGTTGGCTTAGGGTATGAAGCAAGCTGTCTCGTGTGTCTTCATCAATTTCCATCAGACGGGCATCATTGTAAGCATGGTGGGAATTTTGGATTTCGAGGCAAATAGTCTGGCCTGTTTCGGTGAGGAAGAGGCGCTGGGTACGGCCGTCAGTCTCATGCGGCCGTCGGTAAATATATCCCTGTTTTTCCAGCCCGCGCACAATGCGGGTGACGTTACTTTTGTCGCAAATCAGCCGTTCACTCAGGCCACTGGAGGAAATTCCGGGTTCTTCAAGAATATGGACGAGGGCGTAATAACGAGGGGCGCTCAAATTGTATTGGCTGAATAAACGGCGATCCCCGTCATCCAGCAAGAGGAATGTTTCTTTCAGGAGATTGTAGAGATGCTCTCTTCTGCTCACCATTTACTCCGCTGCCTCTTCCCGGAAAAATATGCTGACAAAGTAGTTGACATGACAACAGTTGATATATCAACTATATCACAGGATTTTTACCTGTCAAACATTTTGGCGCGAAGATATGAGCGTGATGTGGTAAGGAAGTGAAGAGCGGGGAGAGAGGAGAGGAGGGAGAGTCTTTCTCTACCTCCATTCCCCTCATTCCCGAATGTGGGCGTTCAGTCGTTTCGCCAATTGGGCAATAATCTTCTTCCGTTGGCGGGAGACGACTTTATCGGTGAGGGTTTTGTCCGGGGCCTGGAAGGTGAGGTGGTAGGCCAGACTTTTCTTGCCTGCACCCACCTGTTCCCCTTCGTACACGTCGAACAGGGTAACGTCTTTCAGCAAATAGCCGCCGGCCTGGCGGATGGTATCGGCGACAGTTACGGCCGTAACCACCGCATCCACCGCCACCGCCAAATCTTCATGCACCGCCGGGTATGGCGAAATCGGCTCATACGCATACAACGCCGGAATCCGGGCGAGCAGCGCATCCAGGTCAAAGTCGGCAGCCAACACCGGCTGATCCTTGTCCACCCGCACGTCAAATTTTTCCACCACCAGCGGGTGCAGCTCGCCCATCCAGCCGATTGGCGTCCCATCCAGGAGCAGGCAGGCTGTGCGTCCCGGCCGGAAGGAGGGATGCTCGGCCGCTTCATACGACACGTCCAGATGCAATTCCCGGAACAATGCCTCCAGCCCGCCTTTCAAATCGAAGAAATCCATCATTTCCGGCGCACCGTTCAGCCAACTGGCCGGTTCCCGCCGCCCCGTCAGGACGATGGCCAGGCGGGTCAACTCTTGGGGCAGCAGCCCCCCTTCATCCTCAAGATAGATGGGGCCTATCTCAAACAGGGCGATGCGATCCTGGTAGCGGCTGTTGTCGGCGGCGATTTGGACCACGGAGGCCAGCAGGCTATGGCGCATGACGGCGTATTCCTGGGAGTTGGGATTGGTGATGGTGAGGTACGACCGGTCATCCTTCTTCCCGTCCGGCCGCAGCCGCGCCTCATTTTCCGGCGAGGTGGGGCGGAAAGTAATAATTTCTTGCAAACCGGCCTGTACCAGTGTGTCCTTGATGCGTTCTTCCTGCTCCAGCGCCCAGTTGCCGTGCTGCGGCGGCAGTTCGTCCGCCAGCATCGTTGTGGGGATGTTGCCGTAGCCGTACATGCGGCAAATCTCCTCCACCAAATCGTGCGGCCCTTCAACGTCCAGGCGGTGATCTGGCACGGTGACGCGCAGGCTGTCGCTGTCCGGCTGCACGATAAATTCCAGGCGGCGCAGCAGTTCCGCCATCTCCGCACCGCTTAAATCCAGGCCGCTGAGGCGGCGGGCGTAATCCAGATTGAGCGTAATCTCTACCGGCTGCGGCGGGGCCGGATAATGGTCAATGATCCCCTTGGCTACTGTGCCCCCGGCCAGCGTGCGCAGCAGTTCTGCTGCCCGACGCGCCCCCAAAATGGCCTGGCTGGGATGCACACCCCGGCTGAAGCGGAAGGCGGCATCGGTGTGGATGCCCAGCTTCGTAGCTGTGCGGCGGATGTTGATGAAGTTCCAGGCGGCCGCTTCCAGCAAAACGTTTTTAGTTTCCGGCTTGATTTCGCTGTCCCGCCCGCCCATGATGCCGCCCAGACTGAGGTTGCTCAGGGGATCGGTGACGAGGATGGCGTGATCGGGCAGTTGGTGTTCCGTGCCATCCAGCGTGGTCAGCGTTTCGCCCTCGTGCGGCAGGCGAGTGATGATTTGCACGGGGCCGTCGGGGGCGTACTGGTCGGCGCGCTGGCGCAGGAAGTCGTAGTCGAAGGTGTGGTTGGGCTGCCCCATTTCCAGCATGACGTAGTTGCTGATGTCTACGACGACGTTGATGGGGCGCTGCCCGGCCAGACGCAGGCGGTACTGCATCCAGTAAGGGCTGGGGTTTTGCGTCACGCCTTCGATGAGGATGCCGACGAAGCGGGGGTTGAGTTCCGGCTCTTCGGTGTGGATGGCGATGCGGGATACGGCCGTCGGCCCTTCCGCCAGCAAACTGTAATCCGGGTAGCGCAGCGGCTGGTTGGTCAGGGCGGCATATTCGCGGGCCACGCCGACCATGGAGGCGCAGCGGGCAATGTTGGGGATGATGTCAATTTCCAGGACGGCGTCACCTAACACGTCCTGCAAGGGTGTCCCGGCCTGGTAATCGGGCGAGTAGTCGTCTTTTTGCATGAGAATGATACCTTCATGCTCCTCACTGATGCCCAACTCTTTCTCGGAACAGACCATGGCCCGGTTGTAGATGCCGCGTAACGGCCGTCCTTTGAGCTTCATCTTCTTGCGGCCTTCTTTGTGGCCGTCGTACAGGGTGGCCCCTTCCAGCGCCAGCGGCGAATACAGTCCCCGCACCCGGATGTCGCCCATCCCCACATACTCAAACAGGTTGGGCGCGCCGGTGACAACGACTTCCGGTTCGGCCGCACCGTAATCCACCGTGGCCAACACCAGCCGGTCAGCATTGGGGTGCTGCTCCACCTGAAGGATGTGTCCCAGGATAATCAGTTCCCGATCCCATTCCAGTTCTGCGCCGGGAATGCCGATGTATTCGGTTGTTTTTACTTCCAGCCCGGCATTGGTCAATATCTCGTCAACTTCAGCCACCGGCCGGTCAATTTCTACAAAATCCTTGAGCCATGAAAGTGGTACGCGCATGGAAAATTCTCCAAAATATCCCAATAACTCAATATCCCAATATCTGGCGTTTTGATATTAGGACATTGGGGTATTGGGTGATTAAAACTGCTGCAAAAAGCGTAAATCGTTGTTCCAGAATTGGCGAATGTCGTCAATGCCGTATTTGAGCATGGCGATCCGCTCCGGCCCCAGGCCAAAGGCAAAACCGGTGTAAATTTCCGGGTCGTAGCCGCCGTTGTGCAGGACGGTGGGATGTACCATACCGCAGCCTAAAATTTCCAGCCAGCCGGTCTGCTTGCACACCGGGCAGCCGGCGCCATCGCAAAGGAAACAGGAAACGTCCATCTCAGCGCTGGGTTCGGTGAAGGGAAAGTAACTGGCACGGAAACGGGTTTGCCGGCCGGCGCCAAACATGCGGCGGGCAAATTCGGTCAGCGTTCCTTTCAGGTCGGCAAAGGAGATATGTTTACCGACGGCCAGCCCTTCTACCTGGGTGAACTGGATGCTGCTGCGGGTGGTGATCTGCTCGTTGCGGTAACACATGCCGGGCAGGATGACGCGCACCGGTTCGGGATAATACTCGCGCATGGCCCGGATTTGCCCGGCGCTGGTGTGGGTGCGCAGGATCACGTCCGGCTTGCTGGTGTAGAAGGTGTCTTGCATATCCCGCGCCGGGTGGTGGGGCGGAAAGTTGAGCAGCTCGAAGTTGTAGGCGTCGGTTTCCACGTCGGGGGAGCGGTATATCTGGAAGCCCATGTCGCCGAAGATGCGGTAGGTCTCGCGCAAGGTTTGGGTGATGATGTGCAGGCCGCCCTGGGGCAACGGCCGTCCCGGCAAGGTCACGTCCAGAGCGGATTCGGCCAGGCTGGCTTCCAGCTCCACCATTTTTAGTTCAGCCAGACGGCCGTCATACGCCGCCTGGAGTTCTGTTTTGACCTGGTTGATACGCTTGCCAAAAGCAGGCCGGTCGGCCGGGTCAATCTGCCCGATTTGCCGGGTCATCAACTGGACGCTGCCCTTGCGCCCCAATGTTTCCCGGTACCAGGTTTCCAGGACGGCCGTAGAGTCCGCCTGTTGTAATGATTGCAAACTTTTTTGGTAGAGTGTTTCCAGTTCTTCCAGCATAGTTATTCCTTGAGTAATTGGGTAATTGGTAACTCGGTAATCAGGTAATTACCCAATTACCAAACAAAAAAAAGACGCGAACTGCGCCGCGTCTCTCAAAATTCAATCTATCTGTTACCGCTTCCTTTCAGACAGAACGAACCTCCTTCGCAAACACGGCGTCGGTGGAACCCATAAAAAAGAAGCTAAAAAATCGTTTCCTACGCATGATGCGGGCATGATAGCATTTTGCGTTTGGGCTGTCAAATGAAACGTGATGCGTGATGCGTGTCAAACCGTCACGCATCACGTTTCACGCTGTCGTATCTTCCACAGGGGCAGCGGCGGCTATGCGCTGAACAGCTTTGATGCCGTTATCCCGACCGCTGGCAGTTTTATACATCTGGCTTTGGCCGATAACCTGGCTGTTGGTGGCGGTGAGGGTGAAGTAGAAACGGCCGTCTTTGGCAATCTTCTTTTCAAAACGGCCGTCATCTGCCGCATTCTTCCGCACCGATTCGATGCCATTCTGGCAGCTTGCCTTCGACGCATATCCCTGACTGCTCAAAATTTGCTCGCCATTACGGGCATTCAGACGGAAATAAAATTTATCGTTACTGCCGGTATAAATTTGAAATTTGGGGTTTTTGACCATGATTTTCTCCTGTTCAGGTGAGGTAATTTTACAAATGAGTCTATTGAAAAAACCGCGGAGAACGCGGAGGACGCGGAGATTTACCAGAGAAAAATCCAGATAAATCCGCGCAATCCGCGGCTTTTTTCGGAAAACTCAATTATCAACAGCGTCTGGCATTTTGTCAACGAAATGGGATGTTACAATTTCAGGCGCAAACGAGCGGCTTGAATGGCTTCATAACCAAACTGTATTTGCTCACGCCGCAAGCTGTCCAAAGGAACCCATTCCGGCTGTTCATAATCATCTACTTCAGCCATTGTAGGCGCCATCGTAATAGTCGGCCGCTCCAGTGCATAATACAACAGGGATAGCTGCCAGGCTTGCCCTTCATCAGCCACCACATACTGATCTTCCACAAAAATCAGCGGCCCCAATTGCAACACCAGCCCGGTCAATTTACGGAACTGCTGCCGAACAACCTGAGTCGGCGGTTCATCCTCCGCCAAAACCTCTCCTGGCGGATAAAATAAATTGGTTTCCGGGTGTTTTAAGAGGAATACCTGGTCATTCTCAATAAAAATGCCGTAGACGGCTGGACGGAAGCCAATTTCTTCAGAAGCAAAGGATTGCGCCTTGCCTTCTCGGTCATAACAAATAATGGCAGCCATGCGGGGAATGTTCCTTGATTTACCGGGGATTATTCGGGGACAGGCAGAGCAAAAGGTTCTTCTTCCGGGTGGACAATTTGTTCAGCCAATGTGCCCAGGACGCCGTTGATAAAGCGGGGGGCGCTGTCAGAGCCATATGCCTTGGCTAATTCTACAGCTTCATTGATGGCTACTTTTACGGGGGTTTCGCCACTGATACGAAATTCAAAAATGGCGATACGGAGGATATTTCGGTCAATAACGGCCATCTGATCCAAGGGCCATTCCGGGGCATACCGGGCAATCAGAATGTCCATCTCTTCCTGATTAGCCACAACACCCTGAATCAGATAAGAGGCGAATTCAACCCCGGCGGTTTCCATGGGGTTGCTTTCCAGCCGGTAGTGCAAAACTTCCCCAACCGGATGATGGGCAATATCGTATTCGTAAAGTGTCTCTAGGGCAATACGTCGCGCGCGGCGTCTTGTCTTCATATCAAAACTCCGTCATCAGACGCTAGACTGCTTCTCCCTGGGCATATACGACATCCTCAACATGTACGTTCACGGCATCCACAGGAACGCCGACCATGGTATCAACAGCTTCTTTTACGGCCGTTTGCAACCGTTTACTGGTTTCCATGATGTTAACGTGTGGACTCATTATAACGTAAATATCAAATTTTACACTATTGTTCTCGGTCAGGCCCAATAACACCCCGCTGTGCCGATTCTCCCGCCGGAATAGGCGAGCCACGTCAGCCGGAACAGGCGCCATCTTCTCCACGCCCTCGACCCGCAGAGCCGTATATTGGGCAATAGTAGACAATACTTCCGGGGCTACTTCTATTTTGCCAATGCTTTCGTATGTTTCAGTTGTTTCAGTCATTTTGTAATTGGGTAATTGGGTAATTGAAAATTGGGTAATTGCACAGTTACCCAATTACGTAATTACCCAATCACATAGCAATACCGCCATCCACGTTGATAACCTGCCCGGTAATATAGGCGGCTTTGTCAGAGGCCAGGAAGGAGACGAGATAACCTACTTCGGGCAGTTCGCCCCAGCGGCCCAGCGGAATAAATTCCAGAGATTTCTCTTTCATCTCATCCGACAAAGCGTCGGTCAGGGCTGTCAGGAAAAAGCCGGGGGCAATAGCGTTAACGGTAATCCGGCGGCTGCCGATTTCTTTGGCTAATGATTTGGTGAACCCAATCACACCGGCTTTAGAAGCGGCATAGTTGGACTGCCCGGCCTGCCCCACCAGGCCCACGACGGATGAAATGTTAATGATACGGCCGCCTTGCTTACGCCGTACCATGGGCCGCACGGCCGCTTTACAACAATTAAACACGCTTTTCAGATTTGTGTCCAGCACCGTATCCCACTGGTCTTCCTTCATCATCATTAAGAGGGTATCGCGGGTAGTACCGGCGTTGTTTACCAGAATGTCAATGTGGCCATAAGTGGCAATGGCCGTTTTGATGAGTTCCTGAGCGGCTTGAAAATCACTGACGTCGGCTGGCACGGCCGTAGCCTGCCCCCCATTAGCCACAATCCCGGCCACTACTTCTTCCGCCGCCTCTGCGCTGGTATTATAATTCACCACCACGCTGGCCCCATTTGCCGCCAAATCTTCGGCAATCGCCCGGCCAATCCCCCGCGACGCCCCCGTTACCACAGCTACTTTTCCTTCCAGTAAAGACAATGTTTCCTCCATAGCAACGTAATGCGTGATACGTGATGCGTGATGCGTGAAAATCTGTCACGTATCACGTATCACGCATCAATAATTCTCGCCCAAAACCAGTTTCACCCGCTTCGCCTTACGATTGATTCGCTTGGAAAAACTCAGCAGTGTATCACCGGGGCCGACTTCTACAAAGCTGTCTACGCCCTCGGCCAGCAAATAATTCATCGAGGTCGTCCAGGCCACGCCGGACGTTAACTGCGCTTTCAGTTCGCCGCGAATGGCCTCCGGCTCTGTCAGCGGTTCAGCCGTGACGTTGGCAATAACCGGTATTTGCGGCGCAGATATGGGCGTAGCCTCAATCGCTGCCGCCAGTGCATCGGCTGCCGGAGCCATCAGCGGGGAATGAGCGGCAATGGTGATGGGCAGTTTGACTACTTTACGCGCTTTGGCTTCCGTAGCCAGGGCCATTGCCACGGCCAACGCCGCGGCGTCACCGGAAATCACCACCTGTCCGGGGCAGTTATCGTTGGCTATCTGGACGATACGGCCGCTTTCCTCACTGGCCTGCTGACAAATCCGCTCTACCGTGGACACATCCAGGGCCAAAATCGCAGCCATCGCTCCCGGATGGGCTTCTCCGGCTGCCTTCATCAACTGGCCACGCCGTCGCACTAACTTTAGGCCAGCGGCAAAGGAAAATGCGCCGGCCGCTGCCAATGCGGAAAACTCACCCAGGCTGTGCCCGGCGGCAAAGGCCGGCATCTCCCAATTCTGCTCTTTCATCCGGGCCAGCATCGCCATGCTGGTGACGTACAGGGCGGGCTGCTGGTTGGCCGTATCCTTGAGAACCTCTTCCGGCCCCTCGAAGCAAATTCGAGAGAGGGGAAAGCCCAGGATTTCGTCAGCCTGATCAAAAACAGCACGTGCGGCGGGCGCGTTGTCATACAATTCACGGCCCATGCCTACGTGCTGCGACCCCTGACCGGGGAATAAAAATGCTACACTCATATTGTAAATGTTTTGGAGATTAGTAATTAGTAATTGGGTAATTACTTCAATTACTAATTACTAATTACCAAACATGAAAAAGGCCGTGTATCACGGCCGTTTCTCCACTCTATTCCTCAGCTTCCGGTAAAATCTGACGGCCGTTATATTTGCCACATTCCAGACAAACGTGATGCGACCGTTTCATCGCCCCGCAATCAGGACATTCTACTAAATGAAACGTGGTCAACGAATCATGCGCCCGCCGCCGGTCCCGTCGAGCTTTGGAAATTCTACGTTTTGGTAAAGCACCCATCTTAACATCCTCTCTGATTAAATATTACAGGCTGCTGCCCGTACCTGATTTCATCCTGAAAACAAAAAACAAGCGGCCTTTTCGCCGCGACTGGCAATTATAGCTTACCGCTGGTTGGTGTCAAGCGTAGATCGCACTGTTTGACCGTGATTGGAAATTGGGCAATCAATCTCTAATTTCCCCATCTCCAATTCTCTAAACCGTCTTCGTCACTTTGTTCAGGCCACGCGGCGCTTCGGTATTGTAGCCTTTGACGGCCGTCAAGTAATAGCTGAACAACTGCCCCGGCACAATACTCACCAACGGTGTCAGCCATTCCGGGATGCCGGCGGGCAGGGGGATAGGTGCAATCGCCAAATCCAGCGCTTCCGGTCGGTCTGAGATGACTAGCAGTTCAGCCTGATTTTCGCTGGTCAGCTTTTGCAGCAAGGCCAGCATATCCGCGTAAACGGCCCCATCGGGAGCTACGGCCAGTACCGGGAAGCCCTGATCTACCACGGCAATCGGTCCATGTCGAAAATCGGCCGAAGAGTAGGGTTCGGCAATGACGTAAGTCAACTCTTTCAGCTTAAGCGACCATTCAAAGGCGGTAGCGTAATTGTAGCCGCGCCCCATCACTACACACTGATCCATGTAGCGGTAACGGGGAGCTAAGGCAGCGATATGTTCATCCTGTCGTAAAACTGCGGCAATCCAATCGGGCAGTTGCTCTAAAGCTTGCCAGCGGGTGGAATCGTCAGCTACGGCCGTAGACAACATAGCAATCGCCAGCAGCTGCGTGGTATACGTTTTTGTGGCCGCTACTGCCTTTTCCTCACCCGCCTGAATGTCAATTACAAAATCGGCCGTTTGCGCCAACGGCGAATCAGGCTCATTGGTGATGGCTAATGTGGGCCGGCCCTGCCGTCTGCCTTCCACTAATACATTCACAATATCCGGCGACTGCCCCGACTGGGAAATACCAATCACCAGCGCCCCAGCCAACCGGGGCGGACGGTCGTACAGGGAAAACAGGGACGGCGTGGCCAGGGCTACCGGCAGCCCATTCTCCGCACCCCACAAATACTTGGCGTACCGCGCCGCATTGTCCGACGTACCCCGCGCGGCAATAAAGGCATATTGCACGTCCCGCCCGGCCAAGTGGCGGGCAATCTCTTTAACACGCTCTGAATTGTGGGTAAAACTGTGTCGCAGCACTTCCGGTTGCGAGCGAATTTCATTGTATAGGTTCATAAAACGTCCTCAAAAATGTGTAGACTGTATGCGGAGGTAAGCGTTCACCCCCTCGTTCCCCTCCCTCGTTCCACGCTCCGCGTGGAATGCGCTTGCCAGACGCTCCGCGTCGCGTGGACGCAGAGCGTCCGGGTGGGCATTCCCACGTAGAACGTGGGAACGAGACGGGGGAGTGAACATTTGTTAGCGAAAATTCTTTACAAACAGAGCAAGTTTTAAAAAATCTGCGTCATCTGCGTTAATCTGCGTCCTATTCATTGGTTTGAGGCGTAGCTTCGCTGGACGGTTACATGCAGAGTTGGACGGCGCCCACATAGGGGAGTTTATATGCCCTCGTGTGAACGGGCATTGGAGATGCACCTTACTTGTTACCTTACTCAAGTCGGGTAAATGCATTCAAAAAAATGCGCGTCCGCTTATCATGCGGATTATCAAATAGCTGGCTCGGAGGGCCAATTTCTACAAAGCGCCCCTCATCCATATACATGATACGGTGAGCAAACTCACGGGCAAATCCCATTTCATGGGTAACAATAAGCATCGTCATGCCATCTTCCACCAACTGCTGCATTACAGCCAACACTTCACCGATCAACTCCGGGTCCAGGGCAGACGTTGGCTCATCAAACAACATAACTCGCGGTTCCATCGCCAGGGCGCGGGCAATTGCCACCCGCTGCTGCTGCCCCCCCGACAGTCGGGAAGGATATTGATCCTGCTTGTCGGCCAATCCTACTTTTTCGATATGGTGCATTCCGATTTTTATTGCTTCCGCCTTCTTCATACCTTTGACTGTAACCGGCCCCTCGATCACGTTTTCCAGAACAGTCATATGCGGGAACAGGTTAAAGGATTGGAAAACCATGCCTGTTTTCAGACGTAGATTGTGAATTTGTTTACGGTGGCGACGGCCGTTTCCCTGCGCTTTCACCTCCACCCCATCCACCTCAACTATCCCGGAATCAGGCTGCTCTAAAAAGTTAATACAACGCAGCAACGTACTTTTACCCGAACCGCTGCGACCAATAATGCAAACAACTTCGGCTGAATTCACTGCAAACGATAAATCTTTAAGCACGTGTAAACGGCCAAAATACTTATCCAGATGCGAAACGCGAACGATACTCATGTACGCTTCCCCTTTCCCAGATGTGTTTCAATACGCGACTGAATCATCGAGAAAATAATCGTGATGATCCAGTAAAACACGGCCGCGACCAGCAATGCTTCCAAACTGCGAAAATTAGCCCGGCCTACCTTTTGCGCCCGCCAGAGCAGCTCCCACACAAAACCAGTCGTAGCAATGAGCGAAGTGTCTTTTAACATGGCAATATATTGATTACCGATAGGCGGAATAACCAGCCGCAGTGCTTGCGGCAACACCACCCGGCGCATAATCTGGCTGGGTTTCATACCAATCGCCATCGCTGCTTCACGTTGACCGATATCTACCGCTTGAATGCCAGCCCGAAAAATTTCCGTCATATACGCCCCGTAGTTCAGACCCAACGCCAAAACACCGGCCGTCAGCCCCGTCAAGCGAATACCTAATTGAGGTAAAGCAAGGAAGAAGAAAAATATCTGGAGTAAAAGCGGCGTACCGCGAATAAGAGAAATATAAAAAGTCGCCAGGGCATAGGCCGGTGGGAATTTGGACAAACGCCCCAGCGCCCCCAAAAAAGCCAGAACTGAGGCCAGGGCAATAGATAAAACAGATAGCAATATCGTCAGGCCAACGCCAATACTAATGAACGGCCCGTAGGTGCGAATAAATTCAAAATCCAGACCAATCGTTTTTATTTCCAGGCCAAATATCTGAAAGTGAACGCCGCTAAAAACAAATAAAAGTAAGGCAAACAAAACAACCCAAGAGATATTAACGCCCAGATTAAACTGGCGTTTTTGGCGTTGTTTTAGCGCGTAAATAAGATCAGCCTGGCTTTTTGCAGAGGGTTCTTCCGTCACGTTTATGCCGCTCCTCTCTGAATGGAAAAAGAAATGTGGAAGCGGGCTGGCTCACGCGCTGCACCGCTTCCACATTTAAGGACTGCTGATAAGTACCCGTCCCTTACCAATAATGAGTTTATTTGGTTGGATCGACCGTCAAATCTTTGCCAAACCATTTCATGGATAAGTCGCTCAACGTACCATCGGCGTGCATTTCGGCGATGATCTCGCTGACCCGTTTGACCAGGCTGGTATCATCTAATTCGCTGTTTTTATCAAAAGCAACCGCCAGATTTTCCGAGAAAACAGGCGAGCCCACTTTGTGAATGGGCACATCCCCGGCCAGGGCCGCTTCCACGACGGTGTTGGAGGTCAGAAATACGGAAAACTCCTCCCGGCCAGACTGGATGGATTGGACGCACTCGCTGTCTGTGGCCAAGGGGATGACGGTGACATCGGCGGGGGGATCGGCAAAAATGCTGGTTTCGGGTAATCCCAATCCTTCCATGTCGCCGTTGAGCCAGGATTCATAAGTGGTAGAAAGTCCCACACAAACGGCCTGACCGGCAATGTCGTCCAGCGTGTCAATACCGGAGCCATCAGCGGCGGCAAATTGGGCCGGGGTGTAATAGTAAGCCGGGTCGGCAAAATCCAACACTTTTTGGCGGGCTGTCGTCACGGTCATGGAACCGACGCTCATGTCCCACTGGCCGCCCCAGTTACCGGCTGTAATCAAATCCCAATCAGGCGTTTTAAACTCTACGTCCACACCCAGTCGCTTGCCAATCTCGTTGGCAACGTCAATATCAAAGCCCACAAACTCCCCGCTTTCGTTGAGGAATGATTGCGGCTCATAGTTGGCATCAGTGGATACCCGGATGACGCCGTCTTTTTCAATCTGGCCCAACAAATCATCAGCACCTCCCCCACCACAAGCCGCCAGCGTCAGACTCAGAACCATCAATAAACCAATTACTCGGATCAACTTCCACATGATTATTCTTCTCCTATGTCTATAAAATTCGGGTTAACAGATAAGGCTCTATAACTTGAGGTTGTTTGTCTATCATCACCTCCCTTTTCATAAATCGGGCAGATTATATAGAGATGGTTGGTAGAGGTTGATAATCGCGTTTAATTTGATCTACTCGTGATTAACCAGAGCATTGTATGATCAATCACCAGAATCTGCCAAAAATCGGTGACGCCCAAAGATCAGAGGTCAGCTCAATCTCTACCCGCATCAGCTTAACCGCTGCCCTGGAGCGACTTAATCACTTCTCGCGCGGCATTGTAGCCGGGCGCACCGGTGACGCCGCCACCGGGATGTGTGCCTGCGCCGCAGAGGAACAGGTTTTCTACCGGGGTGTGATAGCGACTCCAGCCAGAGACGGGGCGCATGATCAAGAATTGATCCAGGCTCATCTGGCCGTGCAGAATGCTGCCTTCGGTCAGGCTGTATTGCTGCTCCCAATCCAGCGGGGTGATAATTTGCCGATTAGAGATTAGAGATTGGATATTGGGTGCGTATTGGGCCAGGGTTTTGATGATGGCGTTGCCCAGTTGGTCGCGTTGGTTGTCCCAGCCTGGGCCGCCCAGGTCGTAGGGGGCGTACTGCATGGTGATGGACATGACGTGCTGCCCGGCAGGAGCTAATGCGGGGTCGAGCAGAGTGGGGATGGTGATGTCGAGGCTGGGGTTGGGAGAGGGACGGCCGTATTTCCCCGCATCATACGCCCTCTCCAAATAATCCAAACTGGGGGCAATACGAATGTGACCGCTGAGTTGGGCCTCATCCGTCTGACCGTTAAACCGGGGCAGGCCACTGAGGGTCAGGTTCATTTTGGCCGTCACACCGCGGTAAATGATGTTACGCACGTGGCGCATAAAGTGCGGCTCCAGGTTGGTGGGGCCGACCAGATTGAAGAAGGTGCGGCGCGGATCGGCGTTGGAGATGATGATTTTGGCGTGGATTTCTGCGTTGTCCGCCAGAGCTACGCCCATTGCCCGCTCTTCATCGTCCAGCAAGATGTGGGAAACGGCCGTTCCCATCCGAATTTCTGCCCCATGCTGCTGGGCTGCTGCTGCCAGCGCCGCTGCCAACTGCCCTATCCCGCCCACGACAAAACGATGGCGCTGGAAGCCGTTGGCGTGCTGGTACAGCAGCATAAACGTCGTGCCGCCGCCGCGCACGCCCAACTGGTTGCCCGCCAGCGCCGCCGCGCCCAACGCGCCTTTTAGGGCGTCGCTCTCAAACCATTCGTTCAGATAGTCGTTGACCGGCAGGGGCAGGATGCGCATAAATTCCATCATCTCTTTGCCACCCATACGCCGCAAGGCCAGGCCAAATTTACCCCAGGCCGCCGCGTCGCTCAGATTACGTTCCATCAGTTCCGGCGGCGTCAGCAGCAGCATTCCGCTTAACGCTTGGGCATAACGGCCGATTTCCGCCACAAAGTCGGGATACCGTTCCGCATCGCGTGGGCTGATTTTGGCAATTTCGGCCGCGCTTTTCGCCACGTCCCGCCACAGGGTCAGGGCTGAACCGTCGGGCTGGGGGGCGAAGACGGCCGCTTCACTTTCGCGGAAGGCCAGCCCGTGCGCTTTCAAATTTAATTCCTCGATAATCTCATCCCGGAACAGCCCGGCATCTTGCGCGCCGGTGTTAATCTTGAAGCCGGGAAAGATTTCCTCTGTGGCCGCTGCACCACCCAACACGTCCCGTTGTTCCAGCACCAGCGTTTTGAAACCGGCTTTGGCTAACAGAGCGGCCGTTACCAGCCCATTATGTCCCGCGCCAATGATTATTGCATCGTATTGTGTGTTCATCAGTTCAATTCCTTCAACATCTCTCGCGCCCCAAACTGACCCGGCGTGCCCATGATGCCGCCGCCGGGATGGGTTCCCGACCCGCATTGGAAATACCCTTTGATGGGGGTACGGTACTTGGCCCAACCGGCTGCCGGCCGCAGGAAAAACAGCTGCGATAAACTCAACTCACCGTGAAAAATGTTCCCCTGCGTGATGCCGGTGATGCGCTCAATATCCACCGGCGTCAACACCTGCCGGTGCAGGATAATCTGTTTCAGGTTAGGGATGTATTGGGCCAATGTATCTACTACCGCGTCGCCAAACGCCTCCCGCTTCTCGTCCGTCCAGCCGCCGTTCAGATGGTAGGGGGCGTACTGAACAAAGCAGGACATGACGTGTTTGCCGGGCGGGGCCATGTCGGGATCGATCATGGAGGGGATGATGGCGTCAATAAACGGCCGTTCCGGAATCTCCCCATATTTGGCCGCATCATAGGCCCGTTCAATGTAATCCACGCTGGGGCTGATGGAGATAGCGCCGGCCAGGTGTCGCCCCGGCCCCGGCATACAGGTTAGATCGGGCAGCCCGTCCAGCGCCAGATTGACCTTGCCCGACGAGCCGCGAATGTCGAATTTGCGGATGTCGTCCACCAAATCCGGCGGCAGTTCTTTTGGCTCGACCATTTGCAGGAAGGTGCGTTTGGGGTCCAGGCTGGAACCGATGGCCCCGGCGTAGATTTCATCCCCGTTTTCCAGCGCCACACCTACGGCACGGCCGTTCTTCACAATCACCTGGGCCACCGGCGCATTGCAACGAATCTCCGCGCCAAACGATTCGGCGGCGCGGGCGATAGCGTTGGCGATGCCGCCCGTCCCCCCCTTGGCAAAACCCCAGGCGCGAAACGCGCCGTCAATCTCACCCATGTAATGGTGCAGCAGTACGTAAGCCGTTCCCGGCGAACGCGGCCCCAGAAATGTGCCGATAATGCCGCTGGCCGACATCGTCCCTTTCAGCGGGTCCGATTCAAACCATTGATCCAGAAAATCAGCCGAACTCATCGTCATCAGCTTGGCCAGCAGGTACAATTGCTCCTCACCCAGCCCCAGAAAATGGCGCGCCATGCCCAACAAATCCCGCCAATCACCGGGATTGAATGAGGTGAGATCGGGCGGGATCATGCCCAGGATGTATTTGACTGCTTTGGCCATGAAGTACATGTTACGGCCGTACTCGTCATAAGCGCCGGCGTCCCGTTCTGAATGGCGGGCGATGTCGCGCAATGTGCGGAAATGGTCGCCGTCACGGTAGAGGTAATCGCCGTTCAGCAGCGGCGTCAACGTGCTTTCCAGCGGCAAAACAGTCAGCCCGTGTTTGGGCAACTGCAAATCGCGGATAATGTCCGGTCGCAGCAGACTGACAACGTAGGAGAAGACGGTGTACTTGAAACCGGGGTAAATCTCCTCGGTGACGGTAGCCCCGCCGACCAGATGGCGTCTTTCCAAAACCAGCGTCTTCTTGCCCGCCTTAGCCAGGTAGGCGGCGGCAACCAGTCCGTTATGGCCGCCGCCGATGATGATTGCGTCGTATTTCTGTGTCATCTTATCCTCTTCTGCTTCGCTTAAATAGTTGTCCCATCAAATAACCCGCGAGACCAATTGTCCCCAACAACGCCATCCAACGGCGGGCGGCGGCGTTTACCGGGGCCATGTGCTCGCCCCAAACCCGCCGCAAACCCTGCCGGTACACCGGCGTGGTGATGAGCGGCAGGATGTAATCGGAGGCCAGGTAGGAGATGGGGGAGGCGGCGGCGGGC
>JALUPA010000075.1 GCA_027054335.1 Ardenticatenaceae bacterium | reverse complement strand
GCTTCATACAGTTCGGTAGGCACGCCCTGTAGCCCGGCCAACATGATGATCATGGCGTTGCCCACGCTCCACAAGCCCATCAGGGTGTAGGTGTAGTAAATAAGCTGCGGGTCTTGCAGCCAGCGGATGCCTTCGACGCCAATCGCCTTGATGCCCAGCACGTTTTGCAGGAAGAGGTTGAGCCAGCCGGTTTGTTCGTTCAGAACGCCGCTCCAGATGAGGGTGGCGGCTACGCCGGGGATCATCATGGGGGCGTAGAACAGGGTGCGCATGATGATTTTGCCTTTGACGTGCCGGGAATTGAGCAGCAGGGCCAGGCACAGGGCAAAGATCATGCTGGCGGGCAAGGCAATGGCGGAGAATTTGAACGTTTTGACAAACGAACCCAGCACTTCCGGGTCTTCTACCAGGGCGCGCCGCCAGTTGTCCAGGCCGATAAACCGGGCTGCCTCCGGCGTAGCCAGGTTGAAGTCGTACAGGGAAAAGCCAAAGGAGGCGACCATGGGCAGCAGATAAAACAGCAAAAAGCCGATAATCCAGGGGCTGATGAAGATCAGGCCCCAGCGCTGTTTGTAGCGCAGCAGCCCGGACGTTTTTTTGCTTTTGGCGTGGGGGGTGGATACGGCCGTATCCCTCATAGTTGCCATGCTGAATTGTCTCCGGAATGATTTAGTTGACAGTCACCTGGGAGGTAACTGTCAACTATGTTTTACTCTTCGGCGGCGTCGAATATCGCTTGAAGGTCGGCTTGCAGCGCCTCCACTTCGGCGTCAAAGTCCAGGCCCGGCTCGTTAGCCAGCCGGTTCCAGAATTCATTGTACCGATCCGTTGTTTCCAGAAAACTGGGCATCCAGCTTTCGTGGTTGGGGTTGTCAGCGTAGGCCATGCTGTCCACGACTACCTGCCAGTTAATCTCCTGATCGGGGAAGTTCGTCTGGCCGTAGTTAGCCAACCATTCTTCCTGCAGGTCAAGACGGGCAGGCATACCGCCGTAGATATTGAGCAATTCGGTAGAAACTTCCGGACTGAGGAGGTAAGTCAGCACTGTAAACGCTTCTTCCGGGTGTTCGCTGTTCTTCATAATGCCAAAAGTATCGGCGTGCATCTTGGAGGTGATACGGCCGTTATAAGCCGGCGTCGCTGCCAAGTCCCAGGCAAAATCCACGTCTCCCAGCGCCCAGGTCGCTACGTACCACATGTGCAAATGAACCATGGCCAGATTCCCGGAGGAAAACGGGCCGCCCGGCCCTTGCAAGAAGTCGGCGCCTTCATAGGGGCCGTTGGGGATAAACCAATCCTGCCACCAGCCGTCATATGTCCATTGCCACGCTTCGCGCCAATTGTCAGGAATCTGGGCGTCTCCATTCTCATCTACGAGCGAACCAGGGCCAAAAAAGGTGCCTACGCCGCGTAAATCCGTCCACTGATTCATCCAGCCGAACTGGACAATTTGCTCCGGATCAAAATCGGGGCTGGTAGCGTCATTTCCGTTGGCGTCAACGGTCAACTGCATCGCCAGGTCGCGGAGGGTATCCACGTTCCATTCCCGTTCGTTACCGTCCGCGTCCACGTAAGGAGCGCCATATTCCTGCGGCGGATAGGCCAAGCCGGCCTCGTCAAATAAATCTTTGTTGTAGATCACAAAAGAGGGGAAGATAGCAAAAGGAATACCCAACTGCCCCTCTTCCTGAACCTGGTAAAACTCAACCATCGCCGGGTCAAAGTCACTCAAGTCGTAGTTGTTGGCGTCAATCAGGGGTTGCAGGTCGAGCCAGGCGCCTTTGAAGCTGTCACGGCCGCGAATACCCACCGGGCC
>JALUPA010000074.1 GCA_027054335.1 Ardenticatenaceae bacterium | reverse complement strand
GAATTATGGCGAGGTGTACCCGGCGGGGCTGTTTCAGGTGATTGATCGGGTGCGAAAATATGGCAAGCCGATTTACATAACGGAGAATGGGCTACCGGACGAAGATGATGATTTACGGCCGTATTTCCTCCTGACCCACTTGCGGGAAATCTGGCGGGCCATCAGCTTCAACTATCCAGTGATGGGGTACTACCACTGGAGCCTGGTGGACAACTTCGAGTGGGATCGAGGCTGGACGCAGCGTTTTGGCCTGATTGCTCTGGATGTGGCGACGCAGGAACGCACCTGGCGGGACAGCGGCCGTCTCTACGCCGAAATCTGCTTCGGTAACTGTATCTCCAGCGAGATGGCGAAAAAGTACGCGCCGCAGTTGCTGGAGACGATGTTCAGAGGGTGAGTAATTGGTAATTGGGTAGCTGCGTAATCACCCAATTACCAATTACCCAATTACCATCATGCACGCTTTTGTCACTTTTTTAATGCAAAATGACAGCTACCTGCCGGGGGTGCTGCTGCAAGCGTATGGGCTGCGACGGCAAAAGGTGCGGGCTGATTTACTTTGTATGGTGACGGCCGAGATTACGCCGGCGGCGCGGCAGGCGTTGCGACTGTTGTTTGACCGGGTAATTGAAGTGGAGAAGATTTACGTGCCGCACAAACGGGTGGGGAAACGGCCGTACATTCCCTACGTCTTCACCAAACTGCACGCCTTCCGTCTGGGCAAAGATGGCGATTTAGGGGGGCCTTACGACAAAGTAGCCATTCTGGACGCCGATCTGCTGCCCATCAAGCGATACGACAGCCTGTTTCGTCTGCCTGCCCCTGCCGGAACGATTAACGAGCGAAAAACGAATGTGATGGAATGGGGCGCGGATGGCAACTTTATCATTCCGGACAGCGTGGCGCAGGATGGCACGTGGAAATGGCATCGCATCTACGCGGATTGTCTGCACGGCCGGCCCATCCCCCAGGAAATTACAGACCGCGTGGCCGACGACCCGACAAACATGGGGATAATCGGTTCGCTGCTGCTGATTGAGCCATCGCTGGCGGAGTATGAGGCAATTCGGGCAGATTTGTTACGGCCGTCCGTCCAGCAGCTTGTCGGCGATGCTTTTGACTGGCCGGAAATGCAGTATCTCACACTGCGCTGGTCGGGGCAGTGGACGAATATTGATTTGCGTTACCACAGTCTGAACGGCTACCCGGATTTGGCGGTGTTGTACGGCATTCATTACACGGGTTTCAAGCCGTGGCAGTTTCGCAAGGAAGGTTCAATGAAGCGGTACGGCCGTCGCGCCGACTTCCAATACTGGTTCAACACTTACCGCCAGATGACCGATGCTATCCCCGATTTGCTCACCTGCAAAAAACTGCACCGCCTGCGCCAGCAAATTGATGAATTTCAAGGTATGCCCCCACAAAAACGCCCCAAACGTCGCCGTTGAATGTGATATAATATCGGTACAGTTATTTATCAGGAAGCTTGGGTGGACATCACAACTATTCGCAACCGGGTTCGGAATGGGAATTTCCTCATAAAAAGCCATGCTGTTCAACATGCTTTGAAAGAAGGATTTGAACGCAAACAAATGGTTGAAGCCGTCCTGAACGGGCAGCTTTTCGTAACAGCCTATATTCCCGACAGGCGGCAATGGGAACATCCATCTTATCATCGGCGCAAACGGTGACAAATCGTGGCAAAAAAAAAAATCATACGCCAATTTGTGGCGAACATCAAGTAGCTAAGGAATGGCGCAAAACAACATTCGAATATACAGATCAAGGCATTACCATTCGCGTTCCCGGCGTTTATGCC
>JALUPA010000073.1 GCA_027054335.1 Ardenticatenaceae bacterium | reverse complement strand
TCAACTTCACGAATTAGCCCATATCATTAGCGACCATCCAACGAAGCGCCTGAGCCGGATTGAAATGGAAGACATTCTGCGGCGGGCCAGACGGGAGCCGGATATTCTACAGGAGGTGTTGTTGCGTGCGCCTGATACTGCGCAGTGTGAGGATGAGGCTGAAACACTGGCGGCGTTGATCCAGAAGCAGGTCATACGCTGCCAGCGGCTGCAACAGCTTACAGTGATAGTTTCCTCTGATACTGATGTGGCTGAACAGTTCAAGGCGTTGGGTCTAATCTGATGCCTGTCTGGATTGAAGCCAGCGTCGCGGCCCCTGGCCTGGGTCATTGTTGCGTATAAATTCAAGGCTGCCTGGCAGGAAAGGCAGCGCCATGCGGAGTCCATCACCATTTATTTTTGGTTGTTTGCTGTATGTGTGGCTATTGGTATGACCTTCATGGTGGAAGACGCCTACCTGGCCTTTGACCAATTGGTTGGCGTGACCAATCTGGCCTGGCTGGTTGGTTATGCGGCGTTTTCCCTGGCGATTTACTTGATAACCTCCGGCTGTCTCCTGGTCCTGAAACAGCCCCGGCCGCGGCTCATGGTTTACAGCTTGTGGGCAACACTGGCAATTTTGGTCATACTGTTCCTGTTTGGTATCGTCTCGCTGCCAGAAAAACCAGACCACACCATCCCCGAAACCTTTGTTGAGCTTGTCTTCATGCAGACGGTTTATCTTTACGTGGCTGTTCTCTGTGCGATTCCGATTGCCACTTTTGCCCGACTCTACCGGCATGAGCGGGTATTGCCGGCCAAACTGCGCTGGCTGGTGGCTCTGGGAACGACGATATTGGCAGCCGCAACGGGTTTTTTGAAAGTGAGTTTGACTGCATTGGCTTACCGGGATAACGCTACGCCGGCTTTGTCTATCCTGTATCCGATGATCAGCGTGACGATCATCACAGCCAGTGTCCTGTGGCCGATGAGTTTCCTGCCCAACAGCGTATATTTGACGATGGCTCGGCCGCTTGAATATCTGGACAAAGTTATGGCCTTGCGCGAACTCAAGTTATTGCAAGAGCGGCTCAATCGCCTGTGTCCGCCAGTCATTGGCGACAGCCCCGGCTTGTGGCATTCCCGGGACAACCTGGACTTCCACCTGTACCGGACGCTCATTAGCATTCTGGATGCCAAGAAAACATTATCCGGGTATGCTCAAACAACGGGCGGTCTGGCTGTCTTACCGGCCGCGTCAGGATTTGTCCAGCAAAAATCAGTGACGTGGAGCCAGACAGATTTAGAGCAGGCCCGTTCACTGCATGGGATGTTGCAGACGGTGAATGATCATAGCGACTACCCGGAACTGGTACAGGCTTACCGGCATATTGGCCGCAACCTGCCACAAGACCTGCAACGACAAATGCCGCTTGTCCAGGCGAGGGAGGCCGCATGACAACGCCCGATCTTGTGGAATTGTCTGGCCGGGATCGGCTGGCGCAGTTACTGTCGAACGTATTCCATCCTTTCCTGGTGTCTTTGGCGACGCTGGTGTTGGTTATTTATTTGGACGGCGCGCCACTGTTGGACGCTATCAAGTGGACGGCCGTTGGCTTTGGCATTGTCATTTTACCCGTGACACTGTACTTGATTTTCAACGTGTACCGCGGCCATTACAGCGACTGGAGCATTTCTATCCGTGAGCAGCGGCATACGATTTACTTGATTACGGCCGTTTGCTTCATCATCTTGGTCACGGTCTTCATCTGGGCCGGCGCGCCGCCTGTTGCCCTGGCCTGCCTGTACGCGGCTTTGTCCACCACGATTCTTGCTGGCGCTGTCAACCGGTTGGTAACAAAAGTGAGCCTGCATTCTGTAGCGATGGCTGGTTGTGCGGCCGCGCTGTTTTGGGTTTCTCCGCCGCTGGGCTTGTTCATGGCGGCGGCTGCTCTGGCCGTTGGCTGGGCGCGGGTACGGCTAAAGCGCCATACCATCCCCCAAGTCTTGTTAGGGTGGGGGATAGCGGCCGGAAGTGTCATTATTGTTTTTGGTTTGTATTTGTGAGTCTACTGAAAAAAGCCGCGGATTGCGCGGATTTGTCTGGATTTTTTCTGGTAAATCTCCGCGATCTCCGCGCCCTCTGCGGTTTTTTCAGCAAAGTCATTTGTAACGATATAAGGATGAACAGCTTGATGGGATTGTAAAAAGAAAAAAGCCGGCGCCAGTATTGGCCTACTCGCGGCGGCTTAAAAAACAACGCCTAAGGCATTGTCACACACCGGGGTTTACGGTGTGCCAGATTCGAGCGTCATTATAAAGCATACCCCTCAAATTCACCAACTTTTCCCCCGGTACAAACAATATTATTGGTTAACCCGGCGCGACGGCCGTTTGCGCAATACGTCGCTGCGTCTAAGGAGAAAATTGCCGGGCTGGCAACAGACATGGAGGAAAAGAATGGCGATAAAGGCAAACGAGCAAATCAGCGTGGTTATTGTTGATGCCCAGGAGTTGGTGCGGATGGGCATCAAAGCGGGCTTGAGCGACAGCGGACAGATCGTTGTAATTGCCGAGGGCGAGACAGAGGAAGACGTTGGCCGGTTGGTTAAAGAGCAGCGTCCGGACGTTCTCCTCCTGGGGCTGAACGTATTCACCAAACCGGGTATACCAGGCGGGCCGCTGGCGGTTTGTGATATGCTAAAGCGACTGGTCAAAGTAACGCCTACCCGTATATTGGCGCTGTCCCGGTATGATCACAAAGGGTTGGTGCAATGTGTGCTGCGGGCTGGCGCAGGCGGCTTCATGTTAAAAGACGAAGCGTTGGAGTCGCGGGAAGAACTGATCCAGGCCGTGATAAAAATTGCCAGGAAAGGCCGCTTACCATTGAGCGGTACATTATATGAAAAAATGTACCCGAATAGTGCGGTTATCGAAGAAGTTCCCCAATTGACCCAGCGAAAGATTGAAATTATGCAGGCGATGGCGGATAACCCTCAATTCACGCCGGCGCAAGTGGCCGACTTGCTGGGCATTGCCGAATCCACCTTGCGCAACAATTTAAGCGCCATTTCTCGCGCGCTGGACACACCCAATACAAATGGGGCAATGATCGAATGCCTGCGTTTGGGATTGGTGCAGATAACGCGGGAACGCATAAGGCCTTGAACAAGCGGCATCAGGTGTCAGACGGTATATTTATACCGATAATCGGTAAAAATATACTCTGGAACGTCGTGGCAAGATACGTAAAATAAGCCTTGTAAGATATACAGGCATACGGCTGTGACCAACAGCCGGACGCCAAACAAAATTGGGCATAGTGGACGATTTATTTACCCCGTCCAGCGGCCCTGAACTGTTATACCCCATCTTAGATTGAACTTGTTATTGTCCATGATTGGCAAACGGCGGCTGCTATTTGCAAGCCGACGGCCGTCTGCTGCCTGGCATAACAACGAGGAGCAAATGTATGAACCTCCCCCTGTCCATCATGCCCCTAACGGCCGTCATCCTGCTGGCCGCCTGCGCCGCCCCCGGCGAACCGGCCCCGCCGGATTGCAGCGGCGAGGGCATCGCCATTATCCCCACCGCCACCCGGCAAACCGACCCCGACCTCTCCAGCCCGCCCGTCTTGCCCGAAGGCGGGGACGGCGCGACGTATTGCCCTACGGCCGTTCCCAACCAAACGCCAGCTGCAGAATTCCCCGAACAATTCATCACCACAGAAGTCGTCAACCTTTCGCTGGATGCGGCCAATCAGGAATTGGCAGCCACGGCCGTAGGCGACGATATGTTGGCGGTGGCCTGGATAAGCGACGGCGACATCTACGTTGCCCTTTCCCGCGGCGGCAGCCATTTTCAGACGCGCCGGGTAGACAGCGGCAGCAGCGTCTCCCTGGCCTTCAGTCCTGTCAACCGGCTGCACGTAGCTTACGAGCAAGACGGGCAAATCTTCTACCGCGCCGCCGACCAGGGCGCCCATCCGGCCGACACAGCGCCGGAATTGGTAGATTACGGAATCAATCCGACCATCATCCTCAACCAGTTCCAGTACGCTCAGATTGTTTACCAAGCGGACGGCGTCCTTTACCAGGCAGCACAGGTGATGACCGGCCAGTGGCAAATCGGTCCCATCACCGAAGGAACGCAGCCAACCTTTGCCGGTTTTGGCAGCGATCTGGATATGGGCTATGTTGTGGCGTACCGGCTGCCCGGCGGCGGCATCCAACTGGCGAAATGGCAGACTACGCCCTATGGTTTCTTCCCCACCTGGCAGCCGCTTACGCAATTTGACGTGCCGGCCGGCGAAGAACTAACGGGGCCAGTTGGGCTGGATTATCTGACCCTTAGCGAAGACGAAACATGGGTCTACGCGACCTGGGTAACCAAACGGCCGTATCCCGACCCGCCATTCCCTCTCTACACCCAACCCATCTACGAAGCGGCCAACCCGCTCTTTCCCGACCAGATCGCCAACCCGCAGCACATCTATGCAGGGCTGAATGCCGTCCGCTGGCGCACAGAAGACACCCCCTTCGATGCTGGCCTCAGACAAACCATGACCGTCTCCAATCCCGCGGGCAGCGTCACCGTAACCGCCTGGGGGCTGGCAGAAACGGCCGCTACGACAGGCTCAGCGCAGGCCGTTGACGCCGACCTGACCCTCCGCCTCGGCATAGACCCCACCGGCGGCGATAACCCGGACAGCCCGGATGTGGTCTGGTCAGACGCCGCCGCCCCAACCGACTTTACCCAATTCAGCGTCGGCGTCCCGGCGCAGGGCAGCGCCGCCACCGTCTTCTTGCGCGGCACATGGGACAGCGCAGACGTTCCCGGCACGGTCGTCTGGGACAACGTATCCATCCAAAACGGCGCCGGCGTCAATCTGGACTTTGAAGGCCCCTTCGTCTCCCAGGATTCCCTCACTGTGCCTGACGGGTGGACAGCCTGGTACCAGGACAGCGGCAGCCTTCCGGCTGGCGGCCGTGACGTGTACACCGTCTACGCCGCCTGGTCAGACGACGGCGGTTCTACCTGGATTGGCCCGGAAGCCATCGCCGCCAACCGCGATTCAAGCAACGGCACAACCGGAGCTGTTCGCCCTGACGTGACCCCCATTATCTCCGCCGCCACCGAGCCGGCCACAGTCAGCTTCTTCTACATCTACGAGACCGGCGACCCGCCGCCCGACACCGGATTTCTGCGCTTTGGCCGGCCGTACCTGACCACGTGCGATTTAGGCACAACCAACTGTACCGCTGCCCCCGGCGCGCCCTTGCTGACCCGCAGCGTCATCCGGCCCGCTGTCCGCCTGCTGGCCGCCGCCGACCCGTTCAACCCGGCGCGCGTTTTTCTGGCCTGGAATTCATTGCAAACAGACGTAACCGGCAAGGACGTGTACCTGACTTACGCGGCGCTGCGTTAACGCCAAGGATACCCTGATGAAATTGACACAACGTTCCCTTCTGCTTTTATTGACCTTGCTGTTCCTGCCCGCGCTGCTGGTCTTACGGCCGTCAGCCACCCAGGGGCAGACAGAAACATCCCGCCTCCGCCTCACCGGGGCAGGGCGGGGCTACAGTGAAAATCTGGCCGTCATAGACCTACGGCATTTTGGCTACCGGCCGGTTTCCCTGCCCGCTTCAGATTTCTCCGGCCAGTCTGCGGCCGTTTCAGACGCCGCCGCTTACGCCGCCATCCGGCAAAGCGGCCCGGCCTACGCCGCGCCCGGCAGCACAGCCGGCTACGAAATCACCATCGCCAATTACGAAAGCGTCACCCGCACCGTCCGGCTGACAAACACCCTGCCGCCAGAGCTGAGTTACATCCCCGATTCCGCAGCCGGGTTGGCTTATAACGCCAATACGCGCACGCTCACCTGGCAAGGCGAATTGGCCCCCGGCCAACTGGAATATGTCATTGAAGAGAGCCAGCTGGCCATACCTTACCTGAATCTGGCGGATTTTGGCGCGCCGGATTTATGCGCCCTATTCCGGGATGAGGCGCAGGCTTGCGACGACGTGACCGTTACCTTCAACCTGGGCGTCAACGGCTACAGCGCGACACTGTACGGCCGTCAACTACGCCAGCTTACTATCTCCAGCAATGGCCTTGTTTCCGGAGCGGAAACGGCCGTACCCGGCCAACCCCAATGGCTGCCGGACAGGGCCGCCCCCAACTTCCTCCTGGCCGGGCTGTGGCGGGACGTGGATATGACCGCCAGCGGCAGTTGGCACGCAGCCATCCTCAGCGGCCTCATTGAAGATTACGACGTCTTCTATGCCCAATGGCACGATGCACTTTGGTAGTCGCTCCAGATATCACCTCATGCCATTGTGTCAGTATACTTGGCAATGCATTCTTCATCTATGATAACAGTCTCAATTAGAGGCCTGTAAATTATGGTTACAGGGGCAAGGTTTACTTTAGCGATGGGGCAGCATAATACAAAAAGGCTAACTTTAAACCGGGAAATTCCCCTTGATCCTCTCGGTAAACCCTTCAGGTATTATAGTGGTATGCCATTATAATCGGATAAGTTGTGTACACACTGTGTTATCAGGCAATATCAAATTGATGGACTTGGAGGTTCAAAAAAATGAGTAACTTGTTCGCTTTTAATCATGCCCAAGAGATGGAAACGGTAGAAACCCACGGACATTACTGTGCAAAAACCCAGGTATGGGTTGGTGAAGGTGTTGTGAAGGCCGTTGATGCAAATCCAGATGGTCTAACCGTCAAAGACCCGACAGGAACGATTACTTTTCCCTTCATTCCTGACGCAGACGCTACTTTTGACTGGAAATAAACGATCCATTGCGGTTTGAAGCAACATAAGGAAAAGCGGCATCGAGATATCTTGATGTCGCTTTTTGTGTTGTTTCTCAAAAGTGTATAAGGCCAGAGTGTCCAGTGTATAAGGCCAGAGTGTCCTGACAGCGCAAAACTATTACAGATCGCTACCCTAAAAGTATGAATTGCTTTACCCCAAATAGGGCATTTGCTGTTGAGTAATTAATTATATGCTTTTCAATGTGAAGCAATTTCAGGGTAAATCACCCCCTACTATAACATTCAGGTAAAACTTAACAAAAAGGTACGCCATGAAAAAAAAGATTTTGATTGTCACTTGTGAGTACGACCCACATGCAGATGCGGTTGTCGGTTTACTGCAATCACTTGGTCATCAACCTATTCGCTTACACACCGCAGATATTCCCACAAATGCAGTCATTGATGTGCGCCTCGGACAAATGGAACAATCATACCAATTAATAACACCTTTTTACACTGTTGATCTAAACTGTATCCGTTCGATTTGGTGGCGACGGCCCGCCAAACCTAATTTGCCCGAGCATCTTAGTGAAGATGAAAAAGTTTTTGCCCGTCTTGAGCTAGGTACTGCCTTGCAAGGGCTGTGGGGTAATCTGGATTGCTATTGGATGAGCAAACCAGTCAATATCCGCCAAGCATCGCATAAAACAAGTCAACTAAAACGAGCCGCCGATTTAGGCTTCGACATCCCCAGGACGCTAATTACCACTGACCCTGAGTCGGCACGGGAATTTTATGATTTGTGCCAGGGGAATGTTGTTTACAAGGTATTATCCGATCCAACTCTGGGGTTTGCGGGAAGAGCCGATGAATTGATGGCGCGCTGCCGGGTTGATCAAGGGCCGGGCAAAGACCCAATCATCGATTGGTCACGTGTGAAAGCCAAAATTACGTATACAACCAAAGTCGAGCCGGATCATTTGCAAATGTTGGAAACAGTCCGGTATGCGCCCTGCCAGTTTCAGGAATATGTACCCAAGCAGTATGAGTTGCGAGTAACAGTAATCGGTGATGAACTGTTTACGGCCGAAATTCATTCCCAGGCGCATACTGCTACCCAACTCGATTGGCGACATTACGAGGCGTCTATCCCTTATCGCCAGGGAAAATTGCCGCCTAAAATTGAAGAAGCTTGTATGGCGCTAACCAAGGGGTATGGCTTGAATTATGGCGCCATTGATCTGATTCTAACGCCAGACGGCCGTTACGTTTTTCTAGAAATTAATCCCAATGGGCAATGGCTGTGGGTGCAGCAACTGGTACCGGAGCTAAAAATGAAAGAGGCTCTGGCTGCCCAACTAATCCAAGGAGGTCCAAGCGCATGACAGAAAAAAAGGTGAACTATGGCGCCAACATGAAAGCTATTGTGAAGCTGGTTTGGCAGGCAAGCCCAAAATTTTTTGTTGGCCTAGTTTTTTTAACCCTCATCACCGGAGTGGCTCCGGTATTGTCCATCATCATCGCCTCAGAATTAATTGACATGATCGTTGGCCTAATTACGGCGGAGAACAGCGCCCTGCCCGGTATGCTTACCTGGCTGCTTGTGCTTTACGGTGGCGTAGTGTTGGCCGAACAGCTCGGCATTCGTTTGCGGGCCGCTATGGAGCGCCTGTACCAGGTGCGGGTTACCAACTATATCCAGCTCATGATTGCCGACCATGCCGCCTCATTGGACCTGGCATTCTTTGAAAACCCCGACTTTCATAACAAGCTGCGTAATGCTGCTACCGAAGCGTCTTATCGCCCGCTGTCAATTATTACCCAAATGATGAGCATCATTTCTGGCTTTATTACTATGATCTCCATGATGATTATTTTGCTTACCTGGAAATTCTGGATAGTGCCTATCATCTTTGTGTCGGCGCTGGTGATGTTTTTCATTGCCGCTCGCTTTGGCAGCGCCAATGTGAACATGGTAATCGGCCGTACACCAGAAGCGCGTAAAGCTCAATATTTGAACGCGATGCTAACCTCAGACGGGGTTGCCAAAGATATTCGGCTGTTTGGCCTCAAGGATCATTTCTTAAAAACATATCGCGGCTTGCAAGAAATTATGTACCGGCAAGACGCCAAATTGATCCGTAAGCAAACAGTGTGGACGGGCTTATTAGAAACGCTATTGGCCGCAATTCGTCCTGTGTTGATTGGGTATACGGCCGTTCAAGCCATTCAGCGTTTCATTTCCGTCGGCCAATTTAACCTCTATACCCAATCCATCATACAACTGCACAATGGCTTGTATACGCTCATGGCTACCATTGCCCAGCTGCATGAAAATAATCTCTTTGTTGCCAATCTATTCCATTTTCTAGCTATCAAGCCAGAAGTTGAGACGGTGGTTGGCAATGATCGGGCCAGCCAATTGGAAATCAACCCACATCCTACCATCGAGTTCCGCAATGTCTCCTTCAGCTACGCGGGCAGCGAGCAAAAAGTGCTGGATAACGTTTGCCTGACCATTCACCCAGGAGAGGCGGTGGCCTTGGTGGGCGACAATGGCGCGGGCAAAACAACGCTGGTAAAGTTGTTGGCCGGTTTGTACAAGCCAACTGAGGGGCAAATTCTGTTGGATGGAATGGATACGGCCGTCATGGATCGTCAACAGTTGCGAGCTTTCCTCAGTGTTATCTTTCAGGATTATCCCATCTACCATTTTTCACTGCATGATAATATTGCCTTTGGTCGTGTGGCAGATATTGATTCACCCGAAGCCGTGCGCCAGGCCGCCATGCGCACCGGATTGCACAAACTGGCCGAGACGCTGCCCTATGGCTACGATACTGTATTAGGCCGATGGTTTGAACGCGGTCACGAGCTTTCTGGTGGGCAGCGCCAAATGGTTGCTCTCACCCGGTCCGTCATGCGGAAAGCTCCAATCATGATCCTGGATGAGCCAACAGCTGCCTTGGACGTCCATGCTGAGCGCGACTTTTTTAACCAACTTCTATCTGAAAAGCAGTATCGGCAGCAAACCATCCTCTTTATTTCCCACCGCTTCTCCACTGTCAGGCATGCTGACCGCATTGTTGTTTTAGCCCAAGGTCAGATTGTAGAGGAAGGGTCCCACGAAGCCTTGATGTCCCAGGATGATTTGTATGCCGAAATGTTCACTACCCAGGCTGAAATGTACGGCTTGTTCAATGTGGTAGAACCAGCCCTGATCGGAGGTGATTGATGCATTCATTAGCTAACTCATTGGCAAGTATTGAACAATTGCGCGGCTCTCACGTTATTCTCTTCGCCACCGACGACCAGGCCAACCCACCCCGGCACATGGCTGAAAAAGACGTAGCGGCATTTTATGACTGCTTGCACCAGCTAGAAGAGATTGACCAGCTTGATCTGATTCTGCATACTGGGGGTGGCGAAGTACAAACAGCTCGTAAGTTGGTGGATCTGTTGCATGAAAAGGCCCGCCAGGTTTGTGTGCTGGTACCGTACAAGGCGCGTTCGGCAGGCACACTCATTTGTCTGGGGGCAGATAAGGTGGTGATGGGGCCAATGGCCGAATTGAGCCCAATCGACCCTCAAATTTCGATGCGGGGAAATTTTTCTGGCGATGGGCCAAAATCTATGTCTGCCGAAGATATTCGCTGTTTTCGGCTGATGGCCCAGGAGTGGTTTGGAGTAGAAGCCAATGGCATAGAAATGTTGACCTTGCTTAGCGAGAAGATTTTTCCCACAACATTAACTGAGTTTTATCGCGCTACAGAACAGGTACGCCAGATAGCTGAAGCCTTGTTTGCCCGACAGCGTCCAGATTTAGAGGCCACGCAAAGAGTACAGCGTATACACCATTTACTGTATGGTTTTCACAGCCACGATGCCTATCTGAACCAGCAAGACGCACAAGCGGCAGGTCTTGCTGTAGAGCCAGCAACCGGGGCTGAAGAAAAGCTGTTGTGGCAGATTTATGAGGAAATTCAGGCTGTTTTTGGTGAAACGTCCGTTTCCGCTCATTCAGCCAGTGCCACCCAACCGCCCATCAAACAATCTGTGGACGCTATCATTGCCAGTAGCGCTACTGTGCTTACTCACTGTATACAAGCGGTGGAATACATTCAAAATGGCGGACAAGGTAGCCCTATGCGCCTGGTTATGAGCGCTCAGTGGCAAAAGCAACCGGACGGCCGTAAAAATGGGAACCTCTCCTCACACCGACATCCTACCACAAAAGTATGAGGTCATCTCCCATTTTATTGCGATCCAACACGGCCGTTTATTAGTTACTCTAAAAGCATTAGAAAAAACCGTGATGTGAGACAATTGATTCAGTTCCCATCACGCTTGGTTTAGAAGGCCAAAAACCGCAAAACAATTTTTCCAAGTATCGAACTGGAGGCGACCATGGAACTAATCAGGCAAAATCCAAACGTTCAATCCACCCCCACACCGCCCATTGTGCAGACTCACAACCTGACCAAGCAGTTTGGCAATGTGTGGGCAGTTAAAAGTTTGGATATTACCGTTTACGAAGGGGATATTTACGGGCTACTTGGGCCAAATGGCGCTGGCAAGACAACCACGATTGCCATGCTCCTCGGCCTGGTTTACCCAGCACAAGGATCTGTATATATTGCGGGGCATTCCTTAAAGACCCAGCGCCAAGAAGCGTTGAAGATGGTTGGCGCCATGATCGAAACACCTGCTTTTTATCCATACCTGTCCGGACGTGACAATTTATATATTTTAGGCAGCCTGCGCAAAAGAATTAGTGCGGCTAGATTGGATGAAGTGCTGGCGCTGGTTGGGATGGACGCTCATCAATATAAGCGATTTAGCGCTTATTCACTGGGGATGAAACAGCGTTTAGCAATTGGCCTAGCCCTGTTGCATGACCCCAAACTACTCATCTTGGATGAGCCGACAAATGGCTTGGACCCACACGGTACCGTCGAAATTCGCCGGCTCATTTTAGAATTGGCTAAACAAGGTCATACCATCATTCTCTGCTCGCATTTGCTGCACGAAGTTGAACAAGTGTGCAACAGGTTGGCTATACTCAACCACGGCGAGTTGGTGACTGAAGGTTCTATCGAAAAGATAAACAATGAAAACAATTTGGAGAAAACCTTTTTGAAGCTGACGGAGTAACCCGATGATAAAAATATTGTCTCTCATTCGACTTGAGATGCTAAAAATTTGGAAGCATTCCTTAACCTGGATTGTTATTGGTTTGGGTGTGATCAGTGTCGTGGGCACTATTGTAGGTGCGTACAATTTGATGTTGAGTAACAACCTTGTCAACTCTACAACTAATCAGGTAATTCCCTTGGAAGAGGGGATTGTTAATTTTATCTTGCCTGGCGCGCTTCCATCAGCATTGAGCATTGCCCGGACAGTAGGTAGCTGGCTGCTCATCATATTTACCGCCATTTTTGTGGGGATGGAAGATGCTTGGGGCACACTGCGCGTGATGTTGAGTACGGGCATCAGCCGGGGGCAATATCTGGCGGGTAAGTTGGGAGCGCTGTTTGTGATTGTGATTGGTTTTGTGTTGTTGGCTTTGATTACTGGCTCGATTACGGCTGTTGTCATACAAAACACAACCTCTATTCCCATACAAAACAAGATCATCGACGGCCAAATGCTTGGCAGCCTTGTCTTAATGAGCTGGCGGGTTATTGCGGCGCTTTACATTTTGGTTCTACTCACATTTTGCGCCACAATTCTGAGCCGATCACAAGTTGCAGGAATTGCCATTGGGCTGGGCTACTTTTTGTTTGAAGCCATTATGAAAAACGCTTTCAACTCGCTTGGCCCTGTTGGCGACACACTGCGGCCGTTGCTTATTGGGTACGATGTGGCAACCCTTATGGAGCTTAACAGCTTTCATTTAGATAGTTTGCCTGAATTGTCACCTTCTATCAGTGAGGCTTGGCTGGCCCTGGCTGTATATGCTCTGTTGTTTGTGGGTATCAGTTGGTTTGTATTCCAGAGACGAGACATTACCTCTGCAAGAGGCTCCTAGGAGGATATCTATGTTAACCTATGTTTTTGCAACCATTTTGTTTTTCGGTGGGTTGATTGTAATATTTGCAAGAGAACAGGTTTGGAAGTTAACTGTTCTTTCCAATAAAATGAGTGGTAGAGCATCTGAGCGGACAAGAATATGGGATGTAAGTATGGTGATTGTTGGTACTGTCTCTATTGCTTTGGCTATTGTCATGATTTTACTCCGGTAAATTCTGCAGTTCTGACAAACAAGCTGGCACATTACCAATTTAATTCCCACCAGACCGTATAAGAAAAGGATTCATGAGCGTAATCAAATCCACAATACAATGGGCAAAAAGCTTAAAAGGCCAAATGGCTATCTCCTATGTTTTGGTTACTCTCATTTCTATTCTTATCTCTGAACTAATTATTTTTGGCGGCATTCTGTTTTTTCTTACTGGGAAAAATAGCTTGGCGCAGCGGGTACAACGCACAGCCATAACCTATGCCGAGCAGGCGCTACCTTACTTTAATGAAGATGATTCTATAAAAACCAGTCTTTTTGCAAGTTTGTTGGAATCAGGCATTAATCCTGGTCAAATTACGTTTAGTGCCAGCGGGATTGTAATCCCCTATATTGATGAAAACAACGCATTCAATGGGCAGGGGGTAGCAGTAGGGCTTATTCTTTCGCCCGATTATCATATTTTGGAAAGCAGCTACCCACGTCAATACCCAATTGGTGCAGACTTGACGCAAATTATGCCAGGCAGCGCTACTGTCTTTGCTAATGCAGTAGGAGGAAATGTAAGCGTAGAGCAGGTTGAGATGACCGGGACTACGCTTTTGCAAACGGCTGTTCCCATTACTTCCAATGACAACGAAACATTGTTAGGATTTGTCTACGTTCATGCCCCTAATCTACCCACCGGAGCCAACCTGCTGGTAGGTACAATTGCTCCCTTACTCGGTGTAGCCTTGCTTATGGCCTTTCTTATCTTGCCCATCGGTCTGGTTTTTGGGCTGTTCGCTACCCGTGGACACATTAATCGGTTAGAGAAACTGACAACCGCTACACAGCGCTTTGCCCAAAGTGATTTTTCCCAAAGAATTTTGATACAGCGACAAGACGAACTGGGCGAATTAGAAAAACAGTTTAACCTGATGGCTGAACGCATTGTAGATAGTATCAAGCGAGAAACCGAGCTAATTGCCCAAAAAGGCGTAGCAGAAGAGCGCGAACGTATCTCGATGGAGCTGCATGACTCACTTTCTCAAGACATCTTTTCGCTCAACATGCTGGCAGGCGGGCTTCAAGAGGCACTGTCTGTCGAGCATCCACTTCAGGAACAAATTCAACTATTGCAAAACACTGTTGACCATATGATTCGGGAAATGCGTGCCCTTATTATTGCGATGCGTCCAGCGCGTCTCGAAGATCACTCTTTCAATGATGCTATTCATAACTATGTTAATCATTACCACCGCTTAAATATTGACATAACAGTGCAAATTGAGAATGGCTTGCATCTGGAGCCTCAGGAGGAAAATGCGCTTTTTCGCATTGCTCAGGAGGCTGTCTCTAATGCCGTTCGTCATGCTGAGGCCACTAAAATTGTCTTGTCGTTACAATCCTCTCGAGACGATATTGTTTTGACTATTGAAGATAATGGTAAAGGTTTTAGTGTCGAAAAGGCTCACCCCGGTTTTGGCCTGGACACGATGAATTGCCGTGTGAAGGCGTTGCAAGGATTGGTACACATCGAAAGTTCTCATGAAACGGGAACAATTGTTAAGGTAACAATACCTCATGACAGAAACAAACAATAAAATCAGTGTACTCATTGTAGATGACCATCTGGTTGTGCGGCAAGGTGTCCGGTTTTTGCTGGAGCAAATGAACGATATCGATATTGTTGGCGAAGCCAGCGAAGGGCAGCAAGCTGTTAATATGGTGCAGGAACATCTGCCAGACGTTGTATTGCTCGATCTCATCATGTCGCCTATGGATGGTATAGAAGCAACACGAGAAATTCGTAAACTTTCCCCAAAGACCCAGGTGATCATTCTTACATCATATTATGAAGATGACCAAATTTTTAATACGATAAAGGCCGGAGCGTTATCCTACTTGCTGAAAGACGTGTCATCTAATGAATTAGTGGCAGCCATTCGGGCGGCAGTCAAGGGAGAGACTATTTTAAGCCCCAGAATTGCCCAACGTGTGTTGCATGAGATGAAGAAGCCGGAGATTTCATTGTTGGACCAGTTGACAGCCAGGGAACTGGATGTGCTAACCCGTATTGCTCACGGCCGTTCCAACCGGGAAATTGCAATTGATCTGTCCATTAAAGACCAGACTGTAAAAACACACGTTTCTAATATTCTTTCTAAACTTCATCTGGCGGATAGAACCCAGGCAGCTATCTTTGCCCTCAAAAAAAAGCTGATTCCTCTGGATGAAGCAATGGATGAAGGAAACAAGGAATAAAATAACATGCCTGCCGAAACCCCAATTCAAGTAATCATTGCCAGTCGTTCTGAAATAGCCATTTGCGGATTAGTGAATAGCCTGACCAGACAAAATGATATAGACGTTGTGGGTGTCATCCATTCCCTGACCGATTTATTTTCTTTGCTCAACTCAAAAAAAGTTGACGTGCTGCTATTAGATTTAGGTGACGACAATGAAAACCTCAAACTTATTCAAACTTTATATCTGCAATGCCCCAAATTGCAGATATTGCTCTTTTGTTCAGCAATTAAGCCGTACATTGCTTACCAACTTCTAGGGCTGGGTATTACCGGCATTATTTCCTGGAACATTCCCCTGGAAGAAATTTATGAAAGCATCCAGTTAGTAGCCAAAGGGTGCATCGTTCTCAAACACGAAAATGTTTCAAGCTCTCTCCTTATCTACTTTCGTGAAGGATTAAATAAACTAAACGAAAGGGAACTAAGCACGCTGAAATATGTAGTAGAAGGCTGCACAAATAAAGAAATTGCTGTAAGAATGCATGTTGCCCCCAGAACAGTGGAAACATATATTTCTGGCATTTGCTCCAAGCTCAACGCTCGTTCTCGTACTCAGGCGGCTGTTCAGGCGATTCATTTAGGTGTTATTCAACCGTGACGGGAGAGGGGTACTCCCCATCCACAATTTTGCAATGATCTGACCTATTGGCGCGTCGTCGGCGAGGAAGGGTACCCGCAGCTGCCCATCCCCGGCGATTACACCGAGTACCACGACCACATGGCGCCGGTGATCAAGAAGAAAAACGGCCGTATCCAAATAGACAACAGCCGCCACCGGTACGCCGTCCTGGCCTCTTACCAGTTGACCCGCACCTGGGATTGGCGGCATCCGTTGGCGCAAACCATTACCGCCGCCGATGGGCCGATGGTCATCTGCATTGACGTGCGCAAAGTGCATCCGGAGCGCGTCACCGCTTCGGCCGAATTCTGGCAGGGGATGATTATGAATGGGCAAGACCGCAACGCCGTCATCGCCAGCGAAGAAGCGGAAGCGGCCCTGACCGCGCGTGACGAGGCGGTGCATCACGTGCGCGTGCTGTTTATGCTGCTGGACAAGAGCGCGGCCGGCCTGCGCCAGCGCGTGGAAAGCCTGCGTAAGACCAGTACCCAATACATGAAGGTAGACCGGATGGCAGGCTACCAGGCGGCCGCCGCCCGCATGTTTGGCCCGGCCGCCAAGCCGCCGGGGATGCCTAATGGTCATTTTAACGCCCTCAGCCGCGCCCCGGCCGTCTTTGCCGGGATGTGGGGGGTGGGGCGGGAACAAAACGCCAACGGTTTCTACGTTGGTATCTCGGTAGATGCAGTGGCGCCCCACGTCTATTACCTGGATTGGCGGGGGAACGACCCTTTTCACGGCATCATCCTGGGCCGGACAGGTAAAGGGAAGACGGTGGGGGCGCAGGCCCTGGCCTGGCGCATGGCGGAACAAGACGTTCAGGTGGTGCTGTTGGAACCGCAAGGACACAGCCGCCGTTTGCTCCAGTTAGCTGGCGGCAAGAACGTCTCCTACAGCCAGCTATCTTATGCCACGACGAAACTCAATAT
>JALUPA010000072.1 GCA_027054335.1 Ardenticatenaceae bacterium | reverse complement strand
ATTATCCTACCATTCAGGTAGATGAGCTAACATTAACACCACTACAAGGCGAATTTACGGCCGTGCGCACCTCCGAAGGCGTCTACGCTACCGGACAACTACATACCATCCAGCACACGCCTTGCATCCGCTGCCTGGCCGACGCCGTCATTGCCATAGACATAAACCTGGATGACCTTTTTTATTATCCACCCGACACTACGCCCGAAGGAGAATACGCTTTAGGCGAAGATGGTTACATTGATTTGGGGCCAATCGTGCGGGAATTAACCATCCTGGGCGTCCCCCTCCACCCCCTCTGTCGCGCAGACTGCCAGGGGCTTTGTCCCCAATGCGGCCAAAATCTCAACGAAGGCCAGTGCGATTGTGAGGTGGATGAGATTGATCCCCGGTTGGCTATCCTACAAAAATTACTGGATTGACAATTTTAGAGATTAGAGATTGGAGATTCAATCAACCAATCTCCAATTACCAATTACCATTATGTTCTACGATACCGCAAAAATCTACATCCGCAGCGGCGACGGCGGCGATGGCATGATCGGCTTCCGCCGCGAAAAACACGTCCCCCTGGGCGGGCCTGATGGGGGCGACGGCGGTCAGGGCGGTGCTATTGTTTTCGTTGGCAATCGCCACCTGAACAGCCTTTCCCGTTTCAACCGCAACATCCATTACAAAGCCGGCAATGCCAAACACGGCAATACCAAAAAACGGTACGGGGCCAATGGTGAAACCTTACGTATCGAAGTCCCTGTCGGCACCATCATCCGCGACGCGGAAACGGGCGAACTGCTGGCTGACATTATCGAACCCGGCCAGGAAGTGCCCCTTCTCAAGGGAGGGCGCGGCGGCCGGGGCAATATCCATTTCACCAGCAGCGTCAATCAGGCCCCCCGCATTGCCGAACGAGGTGAACCGGGCCAGGAAATGTGGGTTACGCTGGAACTCAAGCTGATTGCCGACGTGGGCATTGTGGGCAAGCCCAACGCCGGTAAATCCACCTTGCTCTCTGTCGTCAGTTCCGCCAAGCCAAAGATTGCCAGTTACCCCTTCACCACCTTGCAGCCCCATTTGGGCGTGGTGCAGGTAGACGAGTACGAGACAATGGTACTGGCAGACATTCCCGGCCTGATTGAAGGGGCCGCGTCCGGCGTGGGGCTGGGGCATGACTTCCTGCGCCACATCGAGCGCACCCGCGTCCTGATCCACCTGCTGGACGGCGCCGCGCCGGAACCGCTGGAAGATTGGGCAGCCATCAACCAGGAATTAGCCATGTACGACGTAGCTCTGGAAGAACGGCCGCAACTTGTCGTCCTGAACAAGATGGATTTACCGGACGCCATCGCCTGGGAACCCATCCTGGAAGAAGAGATTACCAAAGCGGGCTATCCCTTCATGTCCATCTCCGCCGTCACCGGCCAGGGTGTGCCAGCTATACTGCACCGGGTCAAACGCATGTTGGATGAAACCCCGGAACCGGCGCCGCTTACGGACGAAGTCGTGGTCATTGCCCCCCCGGAAGATGAGTCGTTCTGGATTGAAAAGGTGGAGAACGGCTGGCGGGTTCACGGCCGTAAAATTGAACGTATCGCCGCCATGACCTACTTTGAATTTGACGCCACCCTGCTGCGCTTCCAGAACATCCTGGAAAAAATGGGCATCACTCAGGCGTTGGAAGAAGCAGGGGTGCAGCCGGAAGACACCGTTTACGTGGGCGAGGCCGCTTTGGAATGGGGCGCAGAGTAAACCGTGTCGGGTTGATGGGTGGCACCTTCGATCCGCCGCATCTGGGACATTTGTGGCTGGCGGAAACGGCACGGGAACAGTTGGGGCTGGACAGCATCCTGTTTTTGCCCGTCGGTCAGCCCCCCCACAAGGAAGATCGTCCGGTAACGGCCGTATCCCACCGCTTACACATGACCCAACTCGCCATCCAGGACACCCCCGCCTTTATTCTGGACAGCAGCGACATCAACCGCCCCTGCCCCCACAGCACCGTCTCCCTGCTGCCTCTCATCCAGGCGCAACACCCCCAGGCTAAATTGTATCTACTCATGGGCAGCGACTCGCTGCGGGATTTCCCCACCTGGCACGAACCGGCAGCCATCATCCGGCAATGCCGCCTGGCCGTCCTGCCCCGCCCCGGCGTGACGCTGGATTGGGCGGAACTGGAAACGGCCGTACCCGGCCTCCACGCTGCCACTATCATGCTCGACGGCCCGATAATGAATCTCTCCGCCACCGAACTCCGCCAGTGGATACGCGCCGGACACGCTACCCGAACGTTAGTGGGTACGGCCGTGTGGCAATACATCCGCCAGCACAATCTCTACGCAAAAACGTGAGACGTAATCACGTTTTCACGCATCACGTTACCCTGCATCCTCCGAACTTTGCTGTTCCTTGCCCGATGCTTGCTGCCGGGGCAGGTAGCGCTGCATCTGGGAAATGGATACCCTGACTGTCTTGCGACAGCTGGGACAGGAAATGGCGTGGTATTTTTGCTTTTTGGCTTTAGCTTCGGCTACGGCCGTACTCATGTAGTCGCGGCTCAAACTAAATGAATTCTTGCAATTGGGACAACGAACATTCATAACAAATCCTCCAGTGTTCTTTAATCGCATTGTACCCCTTATCGGGACTTACTGACAAACCACGTAAACAATGAAACCATATTACGGTAAAATTAAGAGGCTGCAGGATACACTTTCACCTCTCAAACGGCAGTGCTACAATGGGTTTCATCATGGAAACGGCCGTAAAAAACCTACGATTCCCCAACGAATGACCCTGTTTTGTCACCATAATGCACCATGCGTGCTAAAATAGGCTAGTCAATTTCTATTTACATAACAAGAAAACCACATATTGACACATACGCTTTACCAATAAAAAATCTGTGTAATCTGCGAAATCTGTGGTTTAATAACTCAAGGAGCATAACTCATGGCGGATATTCAAGCGATTGGTGAACGGATTATCGAAAATGTGGAGCATGTCATGGTGGGCAAACGCCAGGCCGTACAGCTTACCGTTTTGGGATTGTTGTGCCAGGGGCATATTCTCATTGAAGATGTGCCCGGCGTGGGCAAAACCGTCCTGGCAAAATCGCTGGCAAAATCAGTCGGCTGCAAATTCCAACGCATCCAGTTCACCCCCGACATGCTCCCCAGCGACGTGACCGGTGTCTCTGTCTTCAACCAGAAAACCCGCGAATTTGAGTTCCGCCCCGGCCCCATCTTTGCCCAGATTGTCCTGGTGGATGAAATCAACCGGGCCACCCCCAAAACCCAATCCGCCTTGCTGGAATCTATGGAAGAGCGGCAGGCCACCGTAGACGGCACGACTTATCCCATGGAAATCCCCTTCATGGTGCTGGCAACGCAAAACCCCATCGAGTATGAAGGTACCTTCCCCCTGCCGGAAGCCCAGCTGGACCGCTTTATGCTGCGCATCCACCTGGGCTACCCGGACAAGGATCAGGAAATTGACATTCTAGACCGGCAGCAGCACAAACATCCGGTAGATGATTTGCAGCAAGCCATCACACTGGAAGAATTGCAAGGAGCGCAAACGGCCGTGCGTGACATCTACATGGATCATCAGGTAAAAGAATATATTGTAGACATCGTGCGCCAGACGCGGGAACACCCGGACGTGTATCTGGGTTCCAGTTCCCGCGGCGCCATTGCCCTGTACCGTCTGGGTCAGGCACGGGCTGGCCTGTTGGGGCGCGATTACGTTTTGCCGGATGACGTGAAGGCGCTGGCCGTCGCCGCTCTCAGCCACCGCATCATCATCGGTCCGGCCGCTCGCATCAAGGATGTGGAACCGTCAGCCATCATCGAAGATATTCTGGACAAAACGGCCGTACCCGGCGCCCAGGTTAAAACATGACCTGGCTGAAAAACCAACTGCGGCAGCGCCGCACCACAGTTTTGGTTCTGGCTCTGCTGGCGCTGATTGCCGGCCTGATAACCGGCCGGGAGTTGATGTTTACCATCTCCTACCTGCTGGGGCTGCTACTGATCATCTCCTTTGCCTGGGCCTGGGCCAATATCAACTGGGTTCATCTTTCCCGGCTGACCCGTACTCGCCGCACGCAGGTGGGACGACCGTTGGAAGAACGATTCATGGTGCGCAACACCAGTCGCATCCCCAAATTGTGGCTGGAAGTGCGTGACTTTGCCACCCTGCCCGGCCATCTTTCCAGCCACGTGGTGCAAAATCTGGGGTCCCGCAAGACGTATAGCTGGCGCGTCGTAACGTTGTGTACGGAACGCGGCCGTTACCGCCTTGGCCCCATCCGCCTGCGCACCAGCGACCCCTTCGGCTTGTTCCCCATGGAGCGGGATTTAACTCCCACCACTCACGTCGTCGTCCTGCCTCTCACCTTCGACATCAACCAGTTTGCCCTGCCCGTGGGGATGCTGCCCGGTGGGGACGCCCTGCGCCGCCGCACCCATTACGTGACTACCAACGCCGCCGGGGTGCGGGATTACGCGCCGGGCGACAGCTTCAGCCGCATCCACTGGCGCAGCACCGCCCGCCGAAACCGCCTCATCGTTAAAGAGTTTGAGCTAGACCCCCTGGCCGACATCTGGATTGTGCCGGATATGTCTGTCTTTGGTCAGATAGCCGCCAAATCCCAAACAACTGCCGCCGCTCCCGACGAACTCCCCCTCTGGATGCAGACGGAAGAGTTTACCCTTCCCGAAACAACCGAGGAGTACGTCGTCTCCATTGCCGCTTCCCTGGGCCAATACTTTTTGCGCCATGATCGGGCGGTGGGGATGCTGGCCTACGGCCAATCCAACGAGATTGTGCAGCCGGATCGGGGCGAACGGCAACGCAGCCGCATTCTGGAAACACTTTCAGTCTTACGGGCGGAAGGGGATGTGCCCATTACGGATGTGTTGGCGGCAGAGCTACACTTATTCCCCCGCGGCACGACGATCATCGTGGTTACGCCAACCACCTGGGATGAATGGCTGCCCACAGCCCGCCAATTGGCCCGGCGCGGCCTGCGGGTGGTGACGGTGTTGGTTAATCCGGCCTCATTTGGCGGGGCGCGCTCCAATGAGGGGCTGGCGGTGATGCTGCAAGCCAATGGGCTGGTGACGTATCAGGTGAACTGCGGCGATGATTTGACGGCCGTACTCAGCCGCAGCCCCAAGGGATCGGGGACGTTTACGCTGGGGTAATTTACCTACTTCACTTCGTAACGAACACGGGATTCGGCGACGGCCGTTTGCAACACCTCTTCCGCAATGCCCTGCCGCCGCAAAGATTGAATGAGCTGGGTTACGGCCGTATCTCCTTCCAATCGCTCCAAATCGGCGCGTAACCCCTGCCCCACATACGCCCGGATAAGCGGCTGGTAGCCGGAAAACCCAAGCTGCGGCGCAATCCGCTTCAAATCTGCCACCACATCCGCCGGCATCCGTATACTGACCATCACCATCGGCCGGTCTTTTCGCAATCTCGCTTTCAATTTAGCCGCGTTCATAATTTTTTCTTTGGTATTTGGTCGCCCGTCTGGCCGAGATCAAACGAATTGTGTCACCCCGCCAGACGTATACCAGAAACAAGAACTGCCAATCTGTCGTCATACCAACGACCGTATGCCTCACTTCGCCGTCTGCAATATCATCGTCCAAAGGCGTTAAAAACGGATCAAAAAAGGCTTCACACGCCGCTTCAAAAGAAATGCCATGCTTGTCCAGATTAATCAAGACCTTGTCCGCATCCCACTCAAACTCTATGCCTTGTACGAGATGCGTTACGTTCATGGATTTCAGTATACACAATCGTATTGACGTTGTCAATACGATTGGAAATGATTCGTTTTTCCCAATTCGTTGTCTCAGCCAATCACAGCCAAGGGGATGCTGTCGGTTGTGTTCAGAGGATCGGGCGGCGCGGCAAGCCGGTCTACGGCCATACCCGACATACTCCACGGTCCGGTGTGGTTGATCCGCACATTCACCAACTCCCCCTTCAGTTCCCGCGGATCGTCAAAGAAGACCAGTTTGCCTTGCGGGGAACGGCCGCGCCACTTCCCCTTGTGCAAATCCTCCACCAACACTTCCACCATCTGCCCCAGCCACCGCTTCATCTTCTCTGCCGAGATTTCCTTTTGCAGCGCTTCAATCAGGTGGAAGCGACGGCGTTTCTCCGCGTCCGGCACGTCGTCTGCCATGCGCCGGGCGGAAACGGTACCAGGACGGGGACTATAGCGGGCCAGATGGATTTTATCCAGCCTTAGCTCCGCCAGAAGGTCATACGTTTGCTGGAACTGCGCTTCCGTCTCGCCGGGGAAACCCACAATGATGTCGCAGTTAACGGCCGCATCCGGCACAATTTCCCGGATACGCTGCACCAGGTCGCGGTACTGCTCACGGGTGTAGCCCCGCTTCATGTTTTCCAGCACTTCATTGTCGCCTGCCTGAATGGGCACTTCAATCTGAGGCATCACTTTGGGCAGATCGCGCACGGCGTACAGGATGTTGTCGGTCATGTAGTTGGGATGGCTGGTGAGGAAGCGGATACGCTGCAAACCGTCAATACCACTGATAACGCGCAGCAAGTCAGCCAGGTCAGGGCCGTCGGGTACGTCGTAGCCGTAACGGTCTACAATCTGGCCCAGAAGCATCACCTCTTTTACCCCCTGCGCCACCAGGGAACGAACTTCGGCAGCAATCTCGCCTACGGGACGGCTGCGTTCAACACCCCGGCGCTGCGGGATGATGCAGAAAGAACAGGCGTGGGAGCAGCCGTACACGATGGAAACGGGCGCGGAAACCAATTGGCCTCGCTCGTGTTCCGGCAGGATAACCTCGCCGTCCAGCAAGGCATGTTGCTGCTGCACGGCCGTTAACTCCAAAGCCAGCCCGTCATCCTGCCGCAAATGGTTAATCAACGGCATCCCGTCCGTAGACGGCTCCATAAACACGTCCACAAAGGGGAAACGTTCTTCCAACTGCTGATTACCACGCACACCAACGACGCAGCCCATCACAGCGATGGTTTTAGCGGGATTTTTGGCTTTTAACGGCCGTAAATTTTGCAGCTTGCCATAAGCCTTGTCCTCTGACTGTTGGCGCACGGTACACGTTTCCAGCACCACCACATCCGCATCTTCCACGCGAGGCGTGGCCCGGTAACCCAGTTTTTCCAACTCGGAAGCTACCCGCCGGGCATCCGCATAGTTCATTTGACAGCCTGTAATCCAAAAATGATATGTTTTCATAATTTGTAATTAGAGATTAGAGATTGGAGATTGGTGGTTGGATGATCTCTAATCTCCAATCTCCCAATCTCCAATCTCCCCTACAATTTTTTGATAAAGCGATTCTATCTTTCCCCATCTGACCCGTCAAGAACCCTCATTCCCCTATTCGCTGTTCCCCCACACGGCCGTATCGCAAGCCGTCAAATCGTGAAAAATCTGCTTCTCGTAGCCGATGGATGGAGCCACCAAACGCAAGGACGTTCCCTGCGGGATGAGCAGCCACTGGCCGTCCGCCGACCATCTGGCCGGGGTATTGGGCACAGCCAGTTCATACTCGGTTGTCTGCGCCGTCTCCAAATCGTACAGGTAAAGGGCGGAGCGGACGCCGTCCAGGCCGGATATGGTCAGGAAACGGCCGTTAACCTGCATGTCATACACGTTAGTCAACTCATTTTCCCCCGAAACGGGCAGGCGCACGGCCGTATTATTCTGCCAATCATAACGCGCCACCAGAGCCGGAGACGAACCGGGCATATCGGGATAATAATAGGCAGTGTCAAACAAAAGTAAATACAGATTGTCAGGCTGCTCCGGGTCGGACAGGATGGTCTGAAGATACCAGTTCGCTTCCGGCGAACCGGCGCCTAATGCAGAGATCACATCCATTTGGCGCACCTCCGCCAGACGGCCGTCCGCCCCCACGACGCCCAACTGCAACACAGATTGCGGTTCGTCTGCCACCGCATAAGCAAACGTCGCACCATCCAGCCAGACGGGTATGCCAATATCCGGCAGCGGTTGCACCGGGTTGCCCGCGCCGTCTCCCAAACTCCAAGTCGTCGAGTCGTTCGGCTGGAATTGCCGCACCAACGAATAACGGCCGTCCGGGCTAAATTGAGGCCATCTCTCCAGCGGCGTCAGCGGGCAGCCGGTATCATCACAGTTCGCCTCATCCAACAGCGCCCAATCCAGGCCGTTCTCGGCAAAAGCGGTACCGGTATTGAAGAACAACACATAACGGCCGTCAGCCTCATCCGAAAACGGCCGTACATCTACCAGATAACGGGGCAAATCATCCGCAAAAAGAAGGGGGACAGCTTGGCCCTGCCGCACCCACCACAAAGTGACCTCAAACTCATCTTGCAGCGGGCTGACCACCGCCAAAACGCCCTCACCGCCCAATCCCATCATCTGCAAAATATAACCATCCTGAGCAACAAATTCCTGCTGCCAGACGGCCGTATCCACCTCATAGCGCAAAATGCCATAGGCGCCATCCCGGCACAGGGCCACAATATCCTGCTCCGGCCAGGGGATGGGGGCCGGAGCCGTTAACTCATAAGGTTGATATTCCGGCGCGCGGGGCAACTGCAAACCCAAATCCCGCAGGTAACGCGCCAGATCGCTCAACCCCAAAAAGCAGCAGTCCGAATCTATGCTGGCGATGAGACGGGCGGCCATTTGCGCCGCATAGCCGCGAACCAACGCCTGGTAGCCAATCTCATCCAGCGGTAGACCAACCAGGGTCGGCGCAGGCAGGATGATTTCGTAGATACGGCCATCCTCACTGCTGTACCGGGTGCGCGCCCGGTAATCCCGATTGAGCGCCAGCAAGCTGTCCGGCTTAGGCGACAACTGTACCTCCACCCGAAAATCGGGCGGGCAGGTCAGGCCATCCAGTTGGCACATCGCCCGGAAAATCCGGCTTAAATCCTGGGCCAGGCGACCGGCAACTTCTTCATCCCTTTCCGGGGCCAGCAGAGAAAAATCGTCTAAATCATGGCGGACGGTATCGCCCCAAAAATCAGCGGGAAAGGGGGATTGCAGCCAGGCGCCGTTGATTTGCCGGTAAACGGCCGTGCGCTGCAAGGGAAAGTACGTCAGATTTCCAGCGGCGTCTTCCGTGGCGTAAGGCAGGTTATCGGTCAGGACGGCTTGGGTCAGGTTGGAGGAAAGGGTTACGGCCGTTTCCCCCAATGATTCCGGGTCAAGCTGCGTCGTGTCCAGCCACAAACCCAAAGAAGCCCGGTTCCAGTAAAGGTGACGCTGGCGCAAGGCAGCCTGCGTCTGCCGCCAAGCCGCGTCGGGGAACAAGGCTGTCTCCATCAACTCATTGTCCTGGGCGGTGACGGCCGTTTGCAATAACCGGTGTGCCGCAGCAACTTCCGCCGCTTGCGTCTCCGTTACTGCGCCTGCCCGCTCATCGGCCAGACGCAGGCCCAGCCACGCCCCGCCGGCCAGCAGCAACAAGACCGCCCCAACTGCCAACCAGCGCCGCCATTTCCTTTTTGCCGGGAGGGAATCGGTTACAACCGTTTCCGCCACCCATTCTTCATCCTCATCCGTCTTCCATTCAAACATGAGTCTTCCGATTCACCTTGTCACCTTGCCACATCAACCCACGCGATGGACGAACAATTCCCCAAATCCAGCCAGATATTCTGCCGGTAATCATATGCCGGGGCGATCAGATACACAAAACGTTCATCCACCAGCAAAGCCAGCCACGCGCCATCAGCCGACCAGTCGAAGCCGGAGGAGGGGCCAGGAATGGATACGTCGGTAAAGACTGTATCTGTTTCATTTCGGGCAATGTTGTGCAAAAAGTAAGCGTTGATCGTACCCGGAGCATCCGCTTCATCCAGAGGAACACCCGCCGTGACCAGGTAACGGCCGTCCGGCGAAAAACCAAACGAATGATTTCCTTCTATCCGAAAAGAGAGCCGCCATGCCACTTCTCCGCTGGCTCGATCTGCCAAAAATAAATACCCTGTGGATTGGGCCGTCGCCAGTACAGCCAACTGATCCGGATTTGCCGGATTCGCCGCAGCGTATTGAATGGTCAACCGGGCGGGACGATCTTTGGGCGGCAGAGCCTGCCGCAAATCAAGCGAAGAAAGCAATGGCCGGGCCGCATCATCCTCTATCGAAGCTATGATGATCTTGTCCCCCGTCTCACCAACCGGCTGTTCCGCATGGCGCACAAAACCGTACTCCGTGTCCGACAGCCAGAAAGGAGCCGTCCCCTCGGCTACCGGTACCGGATCGCCGGCTCCCAGCGCATTCCCGCGCAAAATGGGTAGTTCGTGCAGCAAATCAAAGAAGCCAAACATGATAATCTGGTCGTTTACCGTAAAGCGCAGCATGTCAGATACATCCACCTGCTGCAACAACGTCTGACGGCCGTCCGGCGACCACACCGGATTACCCGCCAGCGGAATCAGGGGGCAGTTTTCGCCGTCACACTGCTGCAAATCCAACAAGGCCGGATTCGTCTGCCCGCTGCTTTCGTCACCCTGGTAGATTAACAGGTAACGGCCGTGCGGGTCCGTCTGCCCCAACGATAAAGAAAATTGCGTCCCACCGACTGGCAAAGCAAGGCTGTCGCCATCCTGCCAAAGCATCGCCTGCCAGCGATCATTTTCGTAATCAATCCCCTGCAAAATCAGGCTGCTGTCGTCCGGCAGGGGGTTGAAAAACATAAAACCGGGGAATTGCAATTCGGAGGCGGCCGGCCAACGGCCGTCCTGCCAGCGCAAGCGGTAAAGTTCCGCCCGGACCGGCCGGCCGGGTAGCAGCGAGGGAGTGCAAACCAATTGCAAATCCTGAGAAGGCGGCAGCGGCGGCGGCGGCCCGGCCGTCTCCTGTAAACGGGCCTGCGCATACAGCCACCAGCTTTGCGCCAGCCCGTTTTGCAGCAGCGCCCCATCGTACGACTCCGCAGAAAGGCTCATCAACCATTGATTAAAACTGGAAGCAGCCAGCAAACCGCGCAACAAATCCGCCGGGGAAAGAGAAGGGTGTTCCGCCGCCACAAAATCCGCAAAGGCATACGCCTGCCAACCATCCTCCCCCTGCAAGAGAGCAAAATTATCTGCCGCCCAAAACCCGGCAATGGTAAATAACCCGGCGTCATTGGCTGCCACCCGTCCGTACGTCTCCCGCGTCACCGGCCAGCCGCGCAGCCCCAGGCGGTACAATTGGTAATCCACCAAAGCCTGAAAAAGCGGAGCTTGGTCGCAGCATTCATACCCCACTGCGTCGGCGATAACGGCCGCAGCCAGCAGCCGCGTATACCCTGTCAGCAAAGCCTCATAACCTGCTTCATCCAGCGGCAGTCCCACCAGTGTCGGCGCGGGCGCTTTTAACTGCAAATTGCGGGCATAAATTTCAGCCGGATTGACTACTCTTTGCAAACTGGCCGGACTGGTCTCAAAACGTATTTGCAAATCGGACAGCAGCGGGCAGGTAAAATCTATCTCGCTAAAGCAAATCTTTTCCAGATTACCTGCCAAATCCTGGGTCAAACGCTCTAACAAAACAGCGTCCCGTTCCGGGTAGATGAAAGTGACGCCTCCCGCCTCTGTCGTCTGCCACGCACCCCAAAATTCCGGTTCCGGCGGGGCCAGCAGCCACCGTTCCCAGCCCAAACGGTAAACGGCCGTATGCGCCAATAACACCTCCTCCCCCGTTACTTCCACCAGGTACGGCTGGGCAAAAGTCAATTCCGCCGCGTCCAGGTTAGGCGAGAGGGTGAGGGTATACGGCCGTTCCGCCTCTATAGATAAGAGTGGTGGCGGTTCGGCAGGCCGCAACCCCAAAGCTGCCCGCTCATAAAACAGCCCTTCCGTCACCAACGCCTCCTGCTCCCGCGCCCACCCCATATCCCGACCAGAAAGCAAGGGAGAGAGCAAATCCACATCCTGCGCGGCCACCACTCGGTTCACCAGATTATAGGTAGACAATACGTCTGCTTCCGCCGCATCATTAGCTGCCGCCACCCGCTGGCCTACCTGCCAATAGAGGACGCCCCCGGCCAACAGCAGCAAACCGGTAAGAATAGCCGCCATCCGCCAGGGAAAACGCTGGCGCAGCCGGGGAGATGAAGACGGCAGCAGCTCCGCTTCCCAATGATCATCTTCATCTGTTCGCCAATCAAATGACATGGGTGAAGTAATTAAGCAATTGGATAGCTGCGTAGTTATTTGATTACTCAATCTCCGTACAACGCCCGATAAATTGCATAACCCGTAAAAATACGCTCAATGTAGGTGCGGGTTTCGGCAAAATCCACCGTTTCCACAAATAAATCCAGGTCAGGCCCGGCGCTTTCATACCAGCGAGCGGCATTACCCGGCCCGGCATTGTAAGCCGCCAGCGCCGCGTAAGCCTGTTCGTCAAACGCATCCAACTGCTGGTTCAGATAGTACGCCCCAAAATTCAGCCCGACGTAAGGTTTATACAAATCCTCATTTTCATAATCAGGCCAGTTGAGGCGCTGGGCAATGTATGCCCCCGTATCGGGAATGACCTGGGACAACCCCTGGGCTGCCGCGCCGGAACGGGCCAGGCTCTCAAACAAGCTCTCCTGCCGCAGTAAGGCAAATTGCAGGCGTGGATCATAATCATACTGCTCGGCCAGGGGGATGACCAGGTCGGCATAATAGACGGGATAGACGAGACGGCCGATAAACGGAGGGGCGTCAAACACAGACGCGCCGGACAGGGTAAGCAAACGGGCCGCCGCCAAAATGGAAGAGCGGTACAAACCCAAATCGCGGAAATAAAGGGCTAACTGGTAACTGGCCAGCGGATCATCCTTTACTGCTTCGCGCACCGCTTCCAGTTCCCGTTTTGCCAGGCCAAACTCGCCAATCTGCCACAGCTTTTCGCCGCGCAGCAGATGCGGATTTTGGGCCAGTTCCGGGGAGAGCGCGCGCACGTCTGTTTCCGGGGGTAGTTCCAGCCAGTTGCGCAGCCAGGTTTCCGCTTCGGCCTGGGCTGCGGCTTCTTCCGCCGGCGTGGGCAGGGCAAAGGGGGCCTCGGCGGTGAAGTGGGGTACGTCGCCGGCCAAATCTTTGGCGCGGAGAGCGTAGTAGTTGACGGCCGTATTCCCCATAGCCGCCGCCTGGATTGCCGCTAAATCGGGCGCGTCCTCCGCCTGGTATTCCGGCAAGAGCCGCATCAGCCAGATTTGCGCTGCCGAGCCGTAAAAAGCAGTCGGGTACGTCTCTGCGGCGCGCTGCCAGAGGGATACGGCCGTGTCCGCGTTCCCGCTGCGATACGCCAGCCAACCGGCGTGGAACAACGCTTCCGGCGCGTCCTCATGCCAGGGATAAGCGTCCGCCAAAGCCTGGTAGCCGTTGACTGCGGCGATCACATCCCCCGCCTGCTCTGCCAATACCGCCGCCTGCCAGGCGGCAAACGGCGCGTCACCGCCATCCGGGAAATCGGCCAGATACGCCTGATATTGGGCAATAGCGCCAGGCACATCCCCGGAACGGGCCAGCATTTTGGCCCGCTCAATAGTGGCCCGCGCCGGATCAACGGCCGCGTATTCTTCCAGATGCCCCAGCGCGGCGGTCACGTCGCCCAACGCTTCATACGACCAAGCCAGGTAAAGATGAACGTCTTCCCGGTGCGCTTCTGGGTTATTGGCAAGGTAATTCTGGAAGGCGAAGATGGCCGGATCGTAAGCGTTGGCGTAAAAATCTACCAGGCCCCGCTGGAAATCGTCTACCGGCACACCCGCTTCCACCAGTTGGATGAGGCCCTGATAGCTTTCGTCGGCGCGGGGATAGTTGGTGACGCCTTCCAGGAAACGGCCGTAGCCCCCCTCCGTATCCCCCATTTCCAGGGCCGCCGCACCTGCCAGATACGTCATCTTCCCTTTGGTAAATTCGGTAAAGGCCAAGTCACGCACAGCGTCGTACTGGACAATGGCCGCTTCCAGATTGCCGCCAGTGCGGTACAGGTCAGCCAGGGCCAGGCGGTTGTCAATTTGGGTCAGACGATGGGCATCGGCGGTGACAGCCGTCTCGTAAGCCGTCTGCGCGTTGGCTGCATCCCCCAGGGCCAAATACGCCTGAGCAATGGCCGGATAAACGTAAGCGGCCATGTCCGGGTTGGCGTCCAGATATTGCCGGTAAGCGGTGATGGCTCCTTCGTAATTCCTCTGGTCAGACAACGCTTTACCCAGCCAGTAAGCGGCGGGGGCGTTCCCGGCAGCAGCCAGTTGGCTAAAAATGTTGGCAGCCTCGGCCTGACGACCGTCTTGCTGGTAAGCCACACCGAGTAAATAAGCCGCCTCCCCCTGGTCAGCGGCGGGCAAGCTCTCCGGCTGGGCCACCAGGCTTTCCAGATGGGCAATGGCCGCGCCAAAGTCGCCGTTGTGGCTGGCCTGCCGCCCCAAAACCAGCCGTTCTCCCGGATCGGGCAGGGGTGAGGGTGAAGGCAGGGGAGTGAGCGTGGGGACAGGGGTGGCTGGGGGTTGAGTGACGGTATCTGCGGCAGCTACGGCCGTTGTCGGGGTGGGGTAAATGACGGTGGGAACGCCGGGGGCCAGCGTGGGCGTAGGCCGCAAAGTAGCGCTGGGGGGGACAGCCGCGGGATCAGATTGGCCGGCTTGCTCTTCACTACCGCAAGCTGCCAATCCAATCACCAGAAATAAGGCTATCCAGACAACGTGTGGCCTCACTATGCGCTGTTCACCCTCTCTAATCAAGAAACGGCCTCGTCCTCGCCGGTGTCATCATTCCCGGTTACGGCCGTTTCCGCCTGCTTCTGGTTTGTTTTAGCCAGCTCCTCATCCAGCTCATCTTCAGTTACGTACTGATCCGGATCGCGTTGACCGGTCACTAGCTCATATCCCAAATAAAGCGGCACAATCTGCATTAAGGCAAACCAACTAAACAATACCAGAGCCACCGTCTTAAACGTCTGGAACATGGCGTCAAGCTCGACCTGAATCTCCTGCAAGTCGCTGTTAGCTTCATTCACAATGCGGATGTACTCCACCATAATGGGGTCCAATTTCGCCAGTTCCGTATTGATGTCCCCCAGATTGGCAGATAACATATCCATATCCTGGCTCATCAATTCCAGATTTTCGGCCGTTGTATCCAGATGGGTTTCCAGGCCGCGCAGCGTCTCCGGCATCCCCTCCAGGCTGTCGCCCACGTCGGCAATTGCCTGATCAAACGGCGTTGATGGATCATATTCAATGCCTAAATCAAAGCCAATCGGAATGCCCAAAATTTCTTTCTCTATCTTAAAATTACTTAGCGTTCTCAGCGTTTTGTCAATTGTTCCGGCCGCTTGTTCAATGGCCGGCAGCGCTTCCTGCATTGCTTCAATACTGTCGGGGATTTCCTGCGTGACGATTGTGGCTGACTGTTCAATCATGGGTTTCGTATCGCCCAAAGTTTTACCCACACCGGTTAATGATTGCTGTACCGTCTCCATCGTCTTATTGGTCTCCACCAATGTAGAACGAGCCACGTCCAACGTGGATACCAGATTCGTCAGGCTGTCCGAAGTCAATACCAACGCTTTGTCCAGTCTTTCTCCCATGGTGTCAATAAATTGGGATGACGCATACACGCCGCCAACCCCAATCAAAAGACCGACCACCCCAATTATCAACATGATGACGCCAATTACTCTACGGAACATGTGCTTTTCTCCTGTGATTGTGCGGTAACTGGGTAAATTACCCGATTCCCTCCAATAAATCTACCAAACCCGCGGCCGCCTCTTCGCGGGGCAAATTTCCGGCTTCTAACTCTTCGTCATTTTTTTGCAGGATACGTTCGTAAAAAGCCACACCTGCTTCGGCAGAACTGGGGGCGTCGGGATTGAACATCTCAGCTTCGTTTTCCTGCCAGTCAAAAAGGGTGTCTTCTGCCCGGGCGTAATCGCCAGCCGCTTCGTAGTAGCGCAGGATGAGGGCGTAACTTGGGCCGGGCAGGATGTAGTCGTCCAATTTATCCAGAAGTTCACGGATAACGGCCGTATGCTCCTCCCCGTCTTCACTTTCCAGAAACAGCCAGATAAATAAATGCAGCGCCTTTAGATTACGCCTGAAGCTGCGCGGCTCATCTTCCTGCTTTTCGTAAACGGCCGCATCCTCTTTAAGCAGCACGGCAATGAAAAACGCCTTCTCGTCCCAGGCCAGTGTCTGATCCCGGCGTAGACCATCCAGAATTTCCCGGTCGGACAGTCGCACCAGCCCGGCCGTAGAAACGCCAGCCACTTCCCGGACCGCCTGATCCACTACCGCATGGGCTTCCGCGTAGTCGCCTGTCTTCGTCAAATCCAGAATGTAGGGGAGCACGCCTTGTAACTGTTCCAGAAGGCGCATTAAAAAATCTTGTTTAGGCATAGGTTTCAGTATTCAGCAATCAGTATTCAGTGTCATTCCCAGGTTAGGGTTGTTTTGTCATTCTACATCAGCCAAGATTTCTTGAGCCAACGACTGCATTGCTTCGATTTCATCCGGCTCCAGCCGCTGGTCGCGCCAGTAGATTTCCAGGAGTTCTTCGGGGGAGAGTGATTCGGTATGAACCAGGTCCCCCAGGCGGGAGCGGGTTTCCGTCAGGTGATGTTTCTGGATTTTCAGGTCAAAGGCCGTCTGAAAATGATCCCGGATTGCTTTTTCGTCCAGCAGCGGTTCCAGGTCGCGGGGATAGGTAAGGCGCACACGGCAGACAGCCTCAGTCACGGCGCCTGCGTCGGGTAGCTGGCTGAGAATGTCCTCCATGAACGTTTCGGGGGACGGCCGTATCGGTTCCGGATCAATAAAACGGCGCGTCTGCAATTCCCTGA
>JALUPA010000071.1 GCA_027054335.1 Ardenticatenaceae bacterium | reverse complement strand
GGAGGCGGCGGCGGGCGGCTGGGGCGCGCGGGGCTGGGGCTTTTCACCGGCCAGCGTCACCTCGGCGATGGTGAAGGTTTCGCCTGCTTCCTGGCTCAGTTCGGTGATGACTGCGCCATCGGCGGCGACGATTTTACAGCCTTGTACCATCTGGCACTGCATTTGCATCTCCCCGGCCTGGGGCAGGTATTGGGCGATGCGCGGGGCCAGCAGCAGGAAGGAGAGCAGGGTGGCTGTTCCTGCCGGGATGGGGGTGGTAATCTGGCCGCAGCCAACGGTGTTGACGGCCGGGACGCCCAGCCAGGCGGTTTGCTGGTTGATCATGTCGCCGAAGACGCGACGGCCGTTTCCCTTCAAGCGCTTCATCACCGGCCCCAACTCGTCAGCCGTCACCCGACGGCCGTCGGGGAACAGGTAAGTGGGATTGGATACGTCCGGCGGGCAACTGGCGATGAGCATCATGTCCACCTGCCCGGCGTATTGCCGCCACAAATCCCGGTGCGCGCTGTCCCAGCAAATGAGCATCCCAAAATCGCCCAAATCGGTCATGGCAATGGTAATTCTGCTTGCATCGCGGAAGTAGCCCCGCTCCCAGCCCCAGGGATAATTTTTATCGTAACGCCAGAAACGGCCGTCCGGCGCAAACAAAAACAGCGCGTTAAACACCTCATTGGCGTCCAGCAGCATCAATGACCCGGCCAGGTGAATGTTGAGCCGCGCCGCTGTGTCGCGCAGCCAGGTGACGGTACGGCCGTCCGCCGGTTCCGCCAGCCTGTAATTCGCCGGGGTGTACTGGTAGCCGGTGTTAAATAGTTCCGGCAAAACGACAAGGTCAGCCCCCGCTCTGGCCGCCTCCTCAACTAATTTCTGAGCGCGGGCCAGCCGTTCCTCCGTTGGCGCCGGATTGGCGTCCATTTGGATGGCGGCCGTTTTGATCGTTCGTGACATGGTCCCTCCAGCATAAAATCACGCCCGCTTATGCGGCGGGTCATAAAACGGCGTCTTCACAATGGTTGCTTTTCCCTTTTCCCGGCTGTACTCAATGGTGATTTCCATTTCCACCTGAGAACCGACGGCCGCATACGGCGTCAGCACCGTACCCAATCCGATGTATTTCTTGAGCAGGGGGGAGAAGGTGCGGCTGGTCACCTGGCCTATCTGCTTACCGTTTTTGTAGAGGGGAACGGCCGTGCGCGAGGCCCGTCCCGTCACCTGCGGCGGTAAATTCTCCTTGTTAAACAACCGCTCCAGGTCAACCCAATCAATGGACAGCCCCACAAACGCCCAGGTGGAACCATGCGCCTTTTCCGCCCGCAGCGCCTTTTGGCCGATGAAACGGCCGCCGTTCAAGGCCACTGCCCAGCCCAACCCCAACTCAAAGGGGGAAGATTTTTGCGCTTCGATGATGGCGTGGTGGGAGGAGATGTAATCCACCTCGATGAGCAGCAGTCCGGCTTCGATACGGGCCATGTCCAGAGCCACCATCCCGGCCGGCAAAGCACCGTAGCGGTGACCGGCTTCTGCCAAACGATCCCATAATTGTTCAGCATACTCCGGTTGTACCCACAACTCGTAACCCAGGTCGCCGGTGTAGCCGGTGCGGGTGACGGTGAGGGGGAAGTCGGCGATACGGCCGTGCGCCAGCCAGAAATATTTCAACCGGTCAAAATCAATGCCGCTGACCACTTCCTTGAGGATAGCCCGGCTTTTCGGCCCTTGCAGTGAGAGCGCCGCCAAATCCGACGACACGTCCGTCACTTGGGCGTCGAAGCCATAGCCCACATCCTGAAACCAGTACAAATTGGGGTCGGCGGCGGTGATGCGGAAATGATTCTCGTCCAGGCAGGCGATGGTTCCGTCGTCAATCACTTTACCCGCTTCATCGCACCAGGGAGAATACAGCACCTGCCCTACCCGGCATTTACTCACGTCACGGGTAATGATGCGGTCCACCAGACGGGCGGCGTCAGGGCCAGTGATTTCATATTTGAACAGGGGCGATACGTCAATCATCGCCGCGCTGTTGCGAATGGCGAAATATTCGCGTTCATGCGACGGCTCGTACAAGCCGGCAGCCAGGTAGCCGGACCAGTTGCGCCATTCGTAGCTTTCGCATACGGCCGACGTGCGTGAATGGAAGGGGGTTGGTATGGGCATAGGGACTCCTGAATTATGAATTGTAAATTGCAAATTGTGAATGATCCGGCGCATATCCCAGTTGAACGGAGATGCGCCGGGCGGCGTCGCGGATAAGTTCTCCCAGTGGGGGGATGCGTTCCGGCGTCAGTCGAATGTGCGGCCCGGCCAAACTGATGGCAGCGACCACATTGTTATCATAGTTAAGCAAGGGAGCGCCGATGGCGACCAGCCCCAACTCCAGTTCTTCGTTGGCGATGGCGTAACCGCGTTCCCGCGTTTGGAGCAAATCGGCAGCCAGCGCATCCAGATCAGTGATAGTGTGTGGGGTGAGAGCGGGGAGTGGCCGGGGGAGTACGGCCGTTACCTCCTCCCAACTCAAACAAGACAACATCGCTTTGCCGGTGGAAGTGGCGTGGGCGGGCCAACGTGTGCCGATAGCCTGCCCGCCGCTTATTACCCGGTCGCCAACAACCTCATCCAGGATGAGAACATCTGCACCCACGAGGAGTTCCAGAGCGGCCGTTTCCTGGGCTGCGGCGGCCAATACTTGCAATTCCGGCTGGCAAATGGCGCGTAAATCATGGGTTCGCAGCGCGTAACCGCCTAAGATAATAGCGCCCAATCCCAGACAGTAAGTATCGTTATGGGGATTGCGGGTAACCATCTCCTCGCTTTCCAGGGCGGCAAGCAGGCGGTAAACAGTCGTTTTATTGAGACCTGTTTCACGGGTCAGGTCGGCCAGGCTCCATTGGGGGCGGTCATCGGTAAAGTACTTTAACAACGAAAGGGCGCGTATAACCGCTTGTGTACCGGGGTATGGTTTACTTTTGGTCATCGGTCATGTTTCATAATGTGGAATACTATTCCAAAACTGTTGACCAGTATACCATACGTTGCTATATTTACCAGCATGAAACCGACTCTGAACATCCTCCAGGACGACTTAATTCCACAGATATTGAACGAAGCCAAACGCATTTTGAGCGAAATTGGCATGGAGGTGCGCGGCGCAGAGCTGCGCCAACGGCTTCTGGATTATGGCTTAACGGCCGATCCCGGTAACGGCCGTATCCTTTTCCCCCCTGACGTCGTTGATGCTGCTATCGCCAGCACGCCTCGTTCGTTTACTTTATATGATCGTGACGGCCGTGCCCACGCCGAAATTGGTGGTGACAACGTCCATTTTACGCCCGGTTCCAGTGGTCTCCAGGTACTCGATCACCGTACCGGCCATACCCGCCTGGCGACAACGGCCGATTTTGTCGAGTACGTGCGCCTGGCTGATGGACTGCCCCATATCGCCTACCTGGCCACCGCCTTTTCCACCAACGACGACATCGAAGCCCGGGTTTCTGACGCCTGGCGGCTCTACCTTTGCCTGACCAACTCGCGCAAGCCAATCGTCTCCGGCGCCTTTACCGAACACGGTGTGCCGCGCATGGCCGAGATGATGCAGCTTTTTCGCCGCGACAAAGCCGACCTCATTGCCCGTCCCCTGTCCATTTTTACCATCACCGCCACCGGTATGTTTCGTTACAGTGAAGATTCCTGCCAAAACTTGCTCGACTGCCTGGAAGCGGGTATTCCTGTGGAAATTGTACCGGTGACCTTGATGGGCTTGATCGCCCCGGTGACGCTGGTGGGGGCCACGGTCTTCCACACGGCCGACGTGCTGGCCGGCTTGACGATGGCCCAGATTATTAAGCCGGGTACACCCGTCCTCTTTGGCGGCGCACCGGCGGCCTTTCATATGAAAGCAGCCACGTCGCCCATGTCGGCCATCGAAGCGCTGCGCCTGGATGTGGCTTACGTGACTGTGGCTAAATCGTTGGGTTTGCCCACACAAGCGTACATGGCCTTGAGCGATAGCAAATTTCTTGACGCTCAGGCTGGCGCAGAAACGTTTGGCAGCGCTTTGCTGGCTGCCCTGGCGGGTGTGAACTCAGTTTCCGGGCCGGGGATGCTGGATTATGTGCTGGTGTTTAGTCTGGCGAAGCTGATTTTTGACGATGAGCTGTGTGGGCAGGCGCTGGCATTTGCGCGCGACACAAAACCAGTAGAGGATTTGCCGACGCTGGATTTGGTGCGGGGGCTGCTGGCTGAACAAGAGATGATTACAGCTGAACACACGATGAAATATTGGCCGCAGGAATTATACCTGCCGGGCGAGGTGATTGACCGGAAAAATCGGGATGATTGGGCAAAAGCGGGCCAGCCAACACTGGATAAACGCGCTTTTGATGAGGTGGAACGGCGGCTGGCAGCTTACACGCCGGTGTTGACGGACGCCCGGATTGATACTGAGATGCGTCGTTTGCTTGAGCTGGGAATGGTGGAGAAACGGCCGTTGCCCACCATCCCTCCTCCCGCCATCCGGCCCGCGGCTGCCGGCTCAACCCAGCGAATGCGCCGCCGCAGACGCCGCCGTCCATCTTAAAACTATAGACACTCAGATAATGTTTTGGTTTGTAGTAATCGCTTTAGCGGTGCGCTGCACGACTAAAGTCGTTACTACAAACCCCAAATGTTTGTCTGAACATCTATACAATGCCGCAAAAGTTAGCTGAGAGATACGCACTACGTGAGGAACAATCATGGAAGAAGAAATTTTAGACGATCTGTATGAGTGCATTTTAGACGGGGATCAGCCAGAAACGCCAATCCAGGTACAAAAAGCGTTGGCTGCCGGCCTATCGCCTGACGTGATCCTCAATGACAGCATGATTGCTGCCATGACCGAAGTGGGGGCTTTGTTTGAAGCCGGCGAGTATTTCGTGCCTGAGATGCTGATTTCGGCCCGCGCCATGCAGGCAGGGCTGGATGTGCTACGGCCGTATTTGGTGGACAGCGGCGTCGAATCTGCGGGCAAGATGGTAATCGGTACCATCAAGGGAGACATCCACGACATCGGCAAAAACCTGGTTGTCATGATGATGGAAGGGGGCGGCTTTGAAGTCATCGATCTGGGCATTGACAAATCCGCCGCTGAGTTTGTTGTCGCCGTCGAAGAACACCAACCGGATGTGGTGGGCATGAGCGCGATGTTGACTACGACGATGTCGTACATGGGTACAGTCGTCGCAGCCTTGAAGGAAAAGGGATTGCGTGACGACGTGGTTATCTTGATTGGCGGCGCGCCGATTAACGAGGCGTTTGCCGAGGAGATTGAGGCGGATGCGTATTGTAAAAGTGCGGCCATCGCGGCAGATATGGCGAAAAAGCTGATGGCGATCAAGGCGGGGAATGCTTAGCATGGATACGGTTATTAGTTCAAAAACGAAAACGGTGATTATTGGCTGGGAACGGCCGTTTACCATCATCGGCGAACGTATCAACCCCACAGGACGAAAGGCGCTGGCGCGGGAAATGGCCGCCGGTGATTTCAGCCGCGTCGCAGCCGACGCCATCGCTCAAGTGGCCGCCGGGGCGCACATTTTGGACGTGAACGCCGGTATCCCCATGGCCGACGAACCGGCCATCATGGCCCAGGCCATTCAATTGGTGCAATCCGTTACCGACGTTCCGATTTGCATTGATTCTTCCGTTGTAGCCGCGCTGGAACGCGGGCTGGAAGTGGTTGCCGGCAAGGCGCTGGTCAACTCTGTCACGGGTGAGGAGGAGCGGCTGGAAGCAGTGCTGCCGTTGGTGAAGAGATACGGCGCAGCTGTTATCGGTCTCTCCCACGACGAAACGGGCATCTCCCCCGACCCGGACGTGCGCTTTGCCGTCGCCAAAAAGATTGTGGAGCGGGCGCTGGACTTCGGCATTCCCAAAGAAGACGTCATCATTGACCCCCTGATCATGCCCATCGGTGCGCTGCCGCAGTCCGGGCGACAGGTGTTGGCGATTTTGCGTCGCATCCACGACGAGTTGGGCGTGAATACCACAGGCGGCGGCAGCAACATCTCTTTTGGCTTGCCGGGACGAGAAGACATCAACGCCACGTTCCTGGCCATGGCTATTGGCGCCGGGTTGACTTCCGCTATCACCAATCCGCTCAAACCGGAAGTAAAGCAAGCCATCATGGCGGCTGACGTTCTCATGGGACGTGACGAAAATTGTGTGGCCTGGATTCGGGCCAAGCGCCAGCCAGAAACAGAAGGAGAAGGCAGACGTAGACGGTGGCGTAGGTAAAAGCGGCAAAGGGGCAGAGGGGCAAGGTGGCAAAGTTACCTGGCCACTCTGCCATTTTGCCACCCTGCAACTATGACAACCAAACACCAGGTCATTTTTATGCCGTCGGGTAGGCGGGGGACGGTGGCGGCAGGCACGGCCGTTCTCGAAGCGGCGCGGCAGTTGGGTGTGCAGATTGAAAGCATCTGCGGCGGCCATCTGGCTTGCAAAAAGTGCCGGGTGCATCTGGAAACCGGCCAATTTCCCCAACACGGTATTGTGTCTTTGCCCGACCACCTCTCCCCCATCGGTGAAGCAGAACAGACGGCTCTGGAACGGATGGGCATTACCGGCAGCCGCCTCTCCTGCGCAGCGCAGGTGCAGGGGGACGTGCTGATTTTCGTGCCGGAAGAGAGCCGCGGGCAAAAACAAATCATCCGCAAAACGGCGACCGAACGGGTCATTAAGATTGATCCGGCCGTGCGGCAGGTGTATGTGACGGTGGAAAAGGCAGCGTTGGGCCAGCATCAGGGCGATTGGGGGCGGGTGCAAGCTGCTTTGCGGGAACAGTGGCAGATTGAAGCGGCGACGATTGATTTACCGGCGCTGCGCCGTTTGCAGCCGGCGCTGCGTGAGGGCCAACGCGCTGTTACCCTGACGCTGTGGCAGGAGCGAGAACTGATTGACGTGCAGCCGGGGTACGCGGAAGGGGTGTACGGGCTGGCAGTAGACATCGGCAGCACGACGGTTGCGGGGCATTTGTGCGATTTACGCACGGGCGTGATTTTGGCGACGGAATCGCTGACGAATCCGCAGGTGGCCTATGGCGAGGATTTGATGAGCCGCATCTCTTACGCCGCGCGGCACAAGGGCGGACTGAACCGGCTGCACAAGGCGATCATCTCGGCGTTGAATAAGCTGGCAGCACAAGCAGTGAAGATAGCCGGGATTAAGGCCCGGCAGATTCAGGAAGCGGTCTTTGTGGGCAACACCACGATGATTCATATTTTGTTGGGGATTCATCCGGAATCGTTGGGCGGCGCTCCGTTTGCGTTGGCAAATCGGGACGGGATGGACGTGAAGGCGCGTGATTTGGGGCTGCGGCTGCATCCGGGAGCTAATATCCACATCCTGCCGGCCGAAGCGGGGCATGTGGGTGCAGATAATGTAGGGGTTCTCATCGCTGAAGAACCGCACCGGCAGGATGAAGTCATGCTGATTGTGGACGTGGGTACGAATGCGGAGATTGTGCTGGGCAATCGGGAGTGGCTGTACAGCGCGTCCAGTCCCACCGGCCCGGCATTTGAAGGGGCGCAGGTTACGCACGGGATGCGGGCAGCGTTAGGGGCGATTGAGCGAGTGCGCATTGACCCTATCACAAAGGAAGCCCGGTTCCGGGTGATTGGCGAGGAACGCTGGTCGGATGAATGGTTAGCGGATCAGCCCTCAGCTGCATTGGCGGCGGGTATTTGCGGGTCAGGTATTATTGAGGCGGTAGCTGAGTTGTATCTGGCGGGGGTGCTGCTGGCAAACGGCCGTTTTAACCCGGATTGCACCAATGAGCGCATGGTGTGGCCCGGCCGCAAAGGGGCCTATATTTTGGCAACAGCGGCGCAGACGGCCAACGGCAAATCGTTGTTCATCACCCAGGATGACGTGCGCAACATCCAGTTGGCGAAGGCGGCGCTCTATGCCGGGGCTAAATTGTTGATGAGCCGCGCTGGCGTGACTGCGGTGGATAAAATTGTGCTGGCGGGGGCGTTTGGCAGTTATATTGATCCCCAACACGCCATGATTCTGGGTCTGATTCCTGACTGCGATTTGCAAAAGGTAACGGCTGTAGGCAATGCCGCCGGAGATGGGGCGCGGATTGCCCTGTTGAACCGGCAAAAACGCAGCGAAGCGCAGGCATTGGCGCCGCGGGTGACGTATGTGGAAACGGCCGTTGACCCGGAGTTTCAGGAAGCCTTTGTGAAAGCGATTCATTTACCCCACGCGGAGGATGCCTTTACCCACATTGCTGAGATGCTGCCACAGGAAACGGCCGTGACTGCCAGTGGCTCTATACGACAGCGCAGAAGGCGGCGACAAAACCAACGGTCAAATGTGTAAAACAGCCCTGATTGTATGCGGTGCGTTGGCGCGGGACGTGATCGCCATTAACGAAAAGTACGGCTGGGCCGCTGACCTGTGGGGTGTGCCGGTGCAGCTTCATAACCGGCCGGAGAAGATTGGAACGGCCGTGCAAAAACGTATCCACGAAGCGCGGGACAACTATGATCGGGTGATTGTCGTCTATGGCGACTGCGGTACGGCTGGGAAGTTGGATGCGGTGCTGGCGACCGCAGGCGTAGAACGTATTATCGGGCCGCATTGTTATGAAATGTATGCTGGCAGCCAGGATTTTTCGGCACTGATGGCGGAGGAACCTGGTACCTACTTTCTCACCGATTACTTGCTGCGTTCGTTTGAAAGTCTGGTTATCAAAGGGATGGGGTTGGACCGCCATCCCGAACTGCGTGAGATGTATTTTCGCAACTACACTCGCCTGCTCTATCTGGCGCAAGCAGATGACCCGACGCTGCGGGAAAAAGCGCAGTGGGCGGCCGATTACCTGGGGCTGACGCTGGAAATCAGGCAAACGGGCTATGGTGCGTTGGAAAGCCGGTTGGTCGTGTTGATGGAGACGATGTGACGAAAAATGACGGGCAGCCCTAACGTGGACGAAGCCAGGGGCCGGCGAAATTGTTCTCAGTCACAAACGCCTTGTTGGATTCCACGCCATCGTCTGATATGTAGTAAAAACGAAGCAACCCGGAACAGACAAACAACCATTCGTGAACAAAATCGCCTGGATACAAGATATGCTTTTGCGCCGGGGATGACTTATCTAATATATTTCTAACTTTTTTCCGATGTAACGCTAACTTTTTGTATATATTTTTCTTACATACGCGCCGCAAAATAAGGAGCGTAAATTGAAATTAACAGGTAACAGGAATTAACTTTCTGGAACAAAAAGGAGAGTGAGAAATGACACAGATAGTACGTATGAACCGGGTTCGTCCGTTGGATATTGTGAATGAATTTGAGCGTTTATTTGAACGGCCGTTTGATTTTTCCATGCAGCGCACCTGGAACGTGGCCGTGGACGTAGCCGAAAATGAAGACGGTTACATCGTCAAAGCTTCTTTGCCGGGCATCAACATTGATGATTTGGACATCACCTTTGAGGACAACGTTTTGACGCTGAAAGGTGAGATGAAGCTGGATGAAAACATCAACGAAGAAGATTACGTTATCCAGGAACGTCGTTACGGCCAATTTGTGCGCAGCATTCGTTTCCCGACGGCCGTAGACAGCAACAAAATCGAAGCCACCTATGAGAACGGTGTTTTGACTTTACAGGTTCCCAAGATGGAAGAAGTCAAACCGAAACACATCGAAGTGAAAGTCAGCTAAACAATTTCCTCCTCCTTCATTGTTTGGGTAAGCTGAGAGAGCGCCGGGTTAACAGCCCGGCGCTCACGTACCGGGCCAGTCAGAACGGCCGTGCCATTTGCTGCCAGCCTGTACGTATCGGTCACAATGGTCAAATCGTAAATAATCAGCCCGCCAGTTGTGTCGTAAACCGTCTCTTCCGCGTGGTGGCCATCGGCGCGGAGGAAGCGGTTTGTAATTGGAAGAGGAACAGGGTGAGGATAACGGCCGTACCCCCCACAATCCCCGCCAGCATCACTTGCCGCATAAAGCATCTCGCATGACGGATAGAGATGGTTCTGCATCTGTCCACAGCTTGAAAGCCAATGCACCCTGCTGCACCAGCATCCCCAGACCATTGGTCGTGTTACAGCCGCCCGCTTGTGCCTGCTGCATCAAGCGGGTCTGGCGAGGGTTGTAAACCAGGTCATATACAAAGGCGTCGGGGAGAAAGGGGCAATCATCAGGCCAGGGGGAATCTTCTTCATGCGGGGTCATGCCCAAGGGTGTCGTGTTGACGATGAGGGGCGCGTTGGCAGCCGCGGCCAGAGCGCACAATTCGGTCAATGGGCACGCCCTCAATTCGCTTTTTACAGACGGCCGTAAATCCTCAACCAACTGTGCGGCTTGCGACGGCCGTCGCGTCAACACCTGTACCCGCCCGCCAGCCTGCCCCAACGCATACGTCACCGCCCGCGCCGAACCGCCTGCACCCAAAACCAGGCAGTCCCGACCGCGCACCGGTACAGCCAATGCCTCTAAATCTGCTAAAAAGCCTGACCAATCGGTATTGTAGCCAATGAGACGGCCGTCCTCCCCTACCACAATCGTATTGACCGCCCCAAGCGCTTTGGCCCCCGCTTCAATTTCATCCAGAAAAGGCAGCACCGCCTGTTTGTGCGGCACGGTTACATTGACGCCGCGAAAACCGAGGGCAGGCAAGCCGCGCACGGCCGTTTCCACCTGCTCCGGGGGTATAGGTAAAGGCAGATACGCCCAGTTCAACCCCAAATCGGCAAACGCTGCATTGTGCATCGCCGGGCTGAAACTGTGCGAGACGGGCCAGCCGATAATGCCGGTTAGTTGAGTTTGACCGTTAATGGGGTGTGATGCGTGATGTGTGATGCGTGATGCGAATTGCGTATTGCGTATTGCGTATTGCGTATCTTCCTGGCCTGGCGACTCTTTCACCTTGTCACCCGTTCACCTTGTCACCTTGTCATCTGCCACCCATTCCATACTGGCGCCCAACGCCTGCATCGTTTCCACAAAGCCGGGGAAACTGTCGGCGATGCAGGCAGCGTCGTGAACCAGCGTGTCATTTTGGGCCAGCAGGCCGAGGATTGCCAGGGACATGCCCAAACGGTGGTCATCGTGACTGTCAGCCACACCGCCGGACGGCCGTACCGGGCCATGCACCGTAAACCCATCCGTAAATTCCGTTATGTCAACGCCAAGCTGCTGCAGCTCACCAGCCAATACGCTGATGCGGTCTACTTCCTTCACCCGCAGTTCCGCCGCCTCCCGCACCGCGCTGTCCCCGGCGGCTTGCGTGGCGGCTACTGCCCAGATGGGCAGTTCGTCAATCCCCCGCACTACCAGCGCGCCGCCAATCTCCGCGCCGTGCAATTCGTCAAAACACACCGTCAAATCGGCCGTCGGTTCGCCGCCGGTTTCCCGCTCATTTTGCACGGAGATGTTGGCGCCCATCGCTTGCAGCATCGCCAGAATCCCCGTGCGCGTCTCGTTTAGCCCCACGTTTTCCAGGGTAATCTGCGAATGCGGCACAGTCGCTGCCGCCACCAGCGGAAACGCCGCCGAAGAAATATCCGCCGGAACCGTCAAATCCAGCGGCTCTAATCTCCAATCTCCAATCTCCAATCTCTCCAGCCACACCCAACCCGCAGCTTCCCGCACATTCACCCCCATCGCCCGCAGCATCCGCTCCGTGTGGTCGCGGGCCGGGCCGGGCTGGTAAACGCGGGTTTCGCCTGTGGCGTACAAACCGGCCAGTAAAATGGCGCTTTTTACCTGGGCGCTGGCGACAGGCATCCGGTAGCTGATGGCTTGTAGATTGGTGGGATGGATGGTCAGGGGGGCACGGCCGTTTTCCGCCGTAATATCTGCGCCCATTTCGGTTAACGGCCGTATAATCCGCCCCATCGGCCGGTGGCGTAACTGCTCACTGCCATCCAGCACAGAGGAGAAACGCTGCCCGCTCATAATCCCGGCCAGCAGGCGCAGTCCGGTACCGGCATTGCGCAGGTTTAACGGTGCGGGGGACGGCCGTAACCCATGCAGCCCCTGCCCTTCAATTGTTAAATCCCAGGCTGTGTCCGACGTTTTTTCGATATAAATGGGCACGCCGAGGGATTGTACGGCCGTTAACGTGGCCAACGTGTCCCCGGCCGGCAGCCAGCGACGAATATGGCTGGTTCCCTCAGCCAGCGCCGCCAGCATCACCGCCCGGTGACTGATAGATTTGTCGCCAGGCACAGTGATTGTACCGCGCAAAGGTGTTTTTTGGGGGTGGATGAGAAGCTGGGACATCGGGAGATTGAAGATTGGGGGTTAGAGATTGTGAGTTGGCATAATCTCCAATCTCTATTACCGCTTAAACCGCTTCATCTGCCGGGCAATCTTTTGTGTTTTCTTGTCCGGGCGGTCAGGGTCGAGGCGGGCTACCGGTGGGCGGCCCTTGGCTTCTGCCTGGGCCAGGGCGTGATAGGTGATCAGGTAATTCTTGTTACGCATAAACTGTTCATGCGTGGCTTCCGGGTGAACGGCCATATACGCTTTCTCGGCCGTTTCCATCGTCTGCCGCAGATCACCAATTTCGTCGGCCGGCAAGTAGGCCGGAGCCACACTAAATTCCAGGTGGTCCACCACGGGAACCAGCCGCCCCATAATGACCTCACCTATTTCTACAATACCCCGGCCGCCGGATTCGTAGATTTCCACTTCTTCGCCGGTAAAATAATCCCGCAATTGTAACTGCTGGCCTTCATAGCCCAGCAATTCATAGGCGCTGGCTGGCGGCGCATCTTTCCAACCGTCTAGCAACTGCTGCTGGGCTGAGGAGAGGTCGGGGTAGCGTTCTTCGGCGTAGATTTGGATCAGGTAACGGCCGTCGCCCAAATCATAATCAAACGTAAACCAGTCAATAAAGCGAAACGCCTCATCCATGCTCATCTCTTCCGCATTATCAAATTCATATAAGCTGTTCCAGTACAACGGCAGCGCCTGGGCAAACGACTCAGAAAAACGCTCCTCCCGGCCAAACTTCAACAAATCCCGGCGCACATAACGGGCCGCGTCCTTCACCGCCCGCACCTGCTTTTCCTTTGCCTGATCTTCTTTCAGGTGACACTGTTTGTACTTTTTGCCGCTGCCACAATAACAGGGATCATTTCGTCCTATTTTCGCCATCAATCACCTCTTTTGGTAATTGAGTAATTACGTAATGACTTTACTGAAAAACCGCAGAGGACGCGGAGATCGCGGAGATTTACCGGAGAAAATCCAGACAAATCCGCGCAATCCGCGGCTTTTTTCAGTAGACTCACGTAATTATCCAATTACCCAATTACCTATCCAGACTTTTCCAAAACCCCGCCACCCAACTTATCCACCGCTAAAATAGCCGCAATACCCAGCAAAACCAACACGACGGCAACGACAAATTCCATCACCCCGGCCTGGGTGGACAAATCAGGCAAAACGTTCCACTGCTTAATCACAATAAACTGACCATCACTGTTAACAATTTTTTCACCCAGCTCGTTGAGCAGCCATTCCACATCCTGCTTCCAGGGCCAAATTTTACGCAGGCTGCCCAACATAAAACCAATCAACACCGCGACTGTATAATCATGGTGATGGCGGAACAGCCAACTGAGCAATTGGGAAATAGTGATGAGGCCCAAAACAGCTCCCAATCCCAGGAAAAACAGAGGCACAAAACCGCTAATATCCCCGCCGCGTAAATCATTGACAATGCCCAGAACAAATTGATACTTTCCCAGCAGCACCAGAATAAATGCCCCGGAAATACCAGGCAAAATCAAAGCCGTGCTGGCCATGGCTCCCGCCAGCATAAGAAACCACCAGCTCGTGGGTGTTTGCAGCGGCACAATTCCCACCAGAGAAAAGGCGGCTACGGCCCCGATAATCAAGGCTAATCCCAGTTGCGGCGTCCATTTTTTGATGCGCTTACTTACCACAAACACGGAAGCCAGCACCAGGCCAAAGAAAAAGCTCCACACGAACACGGGTTGGTTAACCAGCAAATGTTCCAAAACACCGGCCAGGGTAATCACGGCAATAAATATCCCCAACCCCAAAGCCAGCAGGAACTTCCAGTTAACCAGCCGGAATATCTCTTTAATCTGAAAATGGAAGACAGCCCGAATAAGATTTGGCCGGCCGAATGTGCGGATGGAGTTAATCAGTTCCTCATAGATACCCAAAATAAAGGCCATCGTACCGCCGGAAACACCCGGTACAATATCCGATGACCCTATAGCAATGCCACGCAAAGTAATGCCGGCATATTGACGCAGACTGCGCTGCTGCCAGACAACCCCCTCGTCTGCTACGCCTGCTTCTGTCTTGTCTGTTTTATCTGGTGTTGTCGTCATTTTTCATACCCTTTGCAGTTTATCAATGGAGTCACTTCCATGAATCTCAAAATTCAGTCTGTTGCTTTTGCCTGACTTGAAACCAATGTATTTTCTTATCCCTTGCAAAACCCAGCTTCGATATTAGACTTATTGCCTGCTGGTTGTCTTCTTCGATATAGACAAAAGGTCTTTTACCTTGTTTCCTCAAATTTTCAATTAATGCTATGGTAACATTATATCCGTACCCTCTGTTCCTGTAATTTCCAAGAACATGCAGAAACCCCATTGCGCTATCATCTTGAGTCATTACCCAGGCGATTAATTGGTTTTTTTCGCGGATGGCCACGCTTGGCCCACGAAATATCCGCTCTTTCACGTACTCAACCGATATAAACTCTTTGTAATTAGAGTTTTCGTAAACGTGATTTGCATCTTCTAAAGACAACGGTTTGATTTCGCAATTTGGTTTTGGTAATTTAACCTCTTCAGGCAAAATGAACTGTATCATTGACAAGTGCCAAACCATTTCTTTACCCGCGGAGAGAATGGGAACCATCCAATCCTCAATTGCCGCAAAGTGATTATCTCTAACACTGAGTTTTTTAGCCAAATTTTTTAATTCATCTTCATTCATACTACTGACATAAACCCAGCAACGGTCACTTTTTCCTCGAATTAACACTGAAGTCCCTAATTTCTCTACACCACAAACTGGATTCTCCGCGATAAAATTGAGGACATTTATATTTCTTAGCTCATATCCTCTTAGCAACGCTATCAAATCGTCGGTTTGATCGATTTCTGAATCTCGTTTTCCCATCCCGGCTTGCTCTATATGTTGTTCATCGTAGTCAGAACCTAATGAAATGGTTTTTTGTTACCCCCAACATGGTGCAAAAGCGAGATTATAGCACAATTCACCATAACCAAACCTGAGTTTGTGTGGGTGTATTTCACTTTTGGGCACACCTGACAGGTTTTCAGAAACCTGTCAGGTGTGCCCCAGAGCTGAAATGCTCCTGTTTGTGTTGGCTCCACGGTAAAATCCGGCAATTAGCGCCAAAGCGATTTACCAATCCGTTCTGCAGTTGTTGATCAGCCATATAAAGGGGAGAGCCTCGGAGGAGGGGTTCCGAGGCTCTTGAAAAGGAGAAAAAGTTGTGTGTCCTTGCGTACTTTCAAGTATACCCACCCGCCAAATCTGGTAAATGGGACTTTGGTAACAGGGACGGACCGTTATTTTTTCCGAAAAATTTCCCGGACGACGATGTTACGCTGAATCTGGCTGGTACCTTCGTAAATCTGGAAGATTTTGGCGTCCCGCATCAGTTTTTCTACCGGATACTCGCTCATGTAGCCATAGCCGCCAAAGACCTGGACGGCGTTGGTAGCAATTTTCATGGCGGCGTCGGCCGCGGCCGCTTTGCCGAAGGAGGAAACCATGGTATCCGGTTCGCCGCGGTCTACAGCCCAGGCAGATTTCCAGACCAACAGGCGGGCTGCTTCCAGTTCCATAGCCATGTCGGCAATCATGTGGCCGATGACCTGATGCTGCCAGATTGGTTTGCCGAAGGAGACGCGCTCTTTGGCATACTGGACGGATTCATCCAGGGCGCGTTTCGCCACACCCAACGCGCCGGCGGCCGTTGCCGGACGGCTGCGGTCAAATACCTTCATGGCAATGAGAAAACCCATCCCTTCTTGCCCCAGCATGGAGGAAGCGGGCACTTTTACGTTGTCAAAGATCACTTCGGCCGTATCAGAAGCGTGCTGGCCCAATTTATCAAATGGCTGGCCTACGCTGACGCCTTCCCAATCACGGTCTACGATAAAGCAGCTCATTCCTTTGTAGCGCACGTCCGGATCGGTGTAGGCAAATACGGTATAGAAATCAGATACCGTGGCCCCGGTGATGAAAGTTTTGTTGCCGTTGAGGATGTAATAGTCACCTTCTTTACGGGCAGTGGTTTTGATGCCGGCCACGTCGGAACCAGCTTCCGGCTCGGTGAGGCAGTAGGCAGCCATTTTGCCATCCGCCAGACGGCCGCAATACTCTTTCTTCTGTTCTTCATTTCCGGCAATGAGGATGGGCAGGATAGCCAGGCCGTTGACGCCAATGGCAGTGCTGACGCCGGAACAGCCCCAGGCCAACTCTTCGGTGACTAGACATTCTTCAAATAGGCTTAGCCCCATACCGCCATATTCCATGGGGACGGACATGGTGGTGAAGCCCATTTCCTGCGCTTTTTTGATGATGGGCCAGGGGTATTCGTGGGTTTTGTCGTAATGTTCGGCTTGGGGAGCGATTTCTTTACGGGCAAATTCACGGGCTAACAGCTGGATTTCTCTTTGCTCATCGTTGAGAGCAAAACTTACTGAGTCGTTACTCATGAGATTGGTCTCCTATATTGAATCTACCGGAAAACCACAGATTGCGCAGATTACACAGATTTTTACTTGAGGGAAATTTGTGTGAATTCGTGCAATTCGTGGCTTTTTCGATAATGACATTATTTGGATAAAGTATCAACCTCGTCGGCGGGCGCGTCTGAGGGTGGATTTTCGGTTGTGTCTTCTGGTTGGGGTGGAGTGGTTACGGCCGTATCTGCCTCACTTTCTTCCGCTGGCGACCCTTCTGCTTGCGTCAGGTCAATGGTCAGGACGCCGTCTTCATTGCCCGGATCAAGCATAGCTTCCCGTTGAATACGGCCCCGCTCAGCCACCGGCCCTTCTACGTACACTTTGGACAGGGAAAAGCCGGTTATCTGGCCGTTTTCCCCCATGATAATGTCGCCAATCGTAGCTACTTTGGTACCGCCGCTGGTGTCTACCTGGCGTCCTTTGAGTTTGCTCAGGCGCACCCAGGCTACTGCTTCCGGCCGTTCATCTTCCTGAACGATCACGTCCCGGTCTTTAACCAGAATGACGTCAATACCAAAGATGACGACGCTTTCGCTGGGAATCATGTAATGTTTACGCCGCACCAGCCCTTCCGAGCCGGTGTAGACGCCGGTGATCTGGGCCAGTTGGCTATCCAGGTAAATATCTTTGACAGCGCCCAGGTTACGGCCGTCCGTAATGCTGATAATTGGTTTGTTGAGTAAATCTTTTCCCAGTCTCATCTTATTCCCCTTGCCGAAGCTGTGCAGGTAAGACAATAAATAGTGGATACGCCGCATCCTATGACGCACTGCGTCTTTACATTATAGTACAGGTTGGGAATTGGGCAAAAAACAGGCTGGTGATTTGCAGCAACAACCAACTACCAGCCACACTACTCATTCAGGATGATGTCGGACAATTTTTGTTTGGGGTTCTTGATGAACGTCCAGGCGTGAATGCTCAGGCTGGCAAAGGCCAGGGCCATGAAGAGAAAGGCAAAATTGACGGCCAAGGTGATGAGGGTGAAGGTACGCGGCAGGGATATTTTGAGCGCAGTCAGGTCGGCGGATGCGGCGCCCAGGCGATCATCCGCTTCATTGATTTTGGTTTGCAGGCTACCGATGCGGCTGCTCAAATCGGTGGTGTAACCGGTAACAAAATCCACCCCTTCGTTTACCCGGTTTTCCCGCCGGTCTTGTACCTCCTGGCGCAATTCTTCTACACGCTCTTCCAGGGCGATAATCCCGTCAGCCACGTCGCCAATGAGGGTGGGCACAAAGCCGTCCAGGTTGATGAAGGGGAGTTCATTTACAGCCGTAATCGCTTCATCCAGGGCCAATGTTGTGTCTCTGACAGTGACGGCCGTTTCTTCTGCCTGGCTAAGAGCGGGCGCCAGTTCCGTCCCAATAGTATTGGAAATCACTGCCATCACGACGCTGGTTTCTTTCAGCCCTTCACCCGCTTCCGCCACGTTCATTTCCAGCGTATCTAGGCGTGCCTGCGATACGTCCAGCTGGTCATCAATTCGGTTGAGACTACCGGAGGTGGCCGCTACGGCCGTTTCGCCCACCGTCAGCAAGTTCAGGGTCACGGCCGTTACCTTATTTCGTACTACCCAACTACCCCCAACGCCGGCCAGCATGGCTAACACACCTACCACCGCTAAAATCAAAACAATGACGGCCAAAATGCGTTTAAAAGTTTCCATTTCTCCCTCCAATTATCCTTCAGGCAAACGCAAAAACAGCCATACCCGCGCGACGCTGTCTGGGGTACGGCCGTTTTTATTCATAAATCAGTAACGTAAACCCCTGACTAAAAATTGGTTCATTCTTGGAGAGTGAACCAATTTGAATTAACTGGTACGCAGCCGATCTTTGTTACCGTAACCGCCGCCCGTATAAGACCCAATGTCCACCAGAAGAGCCAAGCCTAATAACAACCAGTCAAAACCAATAATACCGTTGGGGGATACGGCAACCCACATCAACGTCGTCCAGGGCAAGAAAATAAAGCCCAGAAAAGCCCAGATGAAATTATTAAACGCCGATGTCCAGCGGGCTGTATCAAACAGCCACCACACCAAAATACCCACACGGGGGCCTAAAAATACAAGTACCGTCAAAAAACAACACATATTACCTCTCCTTTCTAACTCTAAAATGGTCGGATAAAATATTCTGACCTACGATGATGCGCCATTTTGCAGCGTATTCAACCAACCTTTGCTCAGATGGTACACACTGGCCGCGCCCACCAGTTCGCCATCCACCGGAAGCTCTGCCGGATGTAGGATGAATGGTTGGGTTTGCGTCCCTCCCAGGCCGCCGTGGAAACCAATCAGTTCTTCAAATGCGCAGCCTTCATCCTTTTCCGGATCGTAGAAACTGTTTACCAGGATGTCCGGACAGTTGCTGAAGCTGTCGGTACGGCGCAGATGGTCTGCGGCGTGGGGACCAAACACCGCTAGTGGATTCTCACCTTCAATCCGGTCGTCATCCAGGTAGTAAATGCCATTCGCCCCAATAACCACCGGCCCATTTTGCTCTGACCGCACCATGACAAAGCCAATGCCCTCATGCTGCGCCAGACCGGGAATGACGGCCGGAAATGTTTCGTTGATTTGTTCCAGGGTCATCCGTTCCGGCCATTGAGTAAACGAAATGAGACCCAGATTGCCGGAAGCCAGTGCATAAATGTCCGGATGTTCTTTCTCGCCATCCTTTTTCCCCGGCGGTGTTTCGTCTGTGGGGATGCGCTTACTTTTGACAACCTGCTTATGCACTTGCCTGGCAGCTGATTTGGTTACGCTGGATTTTTCATTTTGCATGATGTCGTTTAACAGGATGGTCAGGTTGCCGCTCCCTTCGTCCGTGGTCATCTCGCCGCCTACGGCCGTTTCCTCGGTCATCAATTCCTGCACAAATTCTTGCAGGGACTTGCCGTAACGTTGCAAGAAAGTGGCCCCGCCGGTCTGCCCGTGATCAGAAAGGACAACCAGGTGATACGGCCGGGGCGCTTCCGGAATGGCGCTGGCCAGACGGCCAAAATTTTTGTCCAACTTATGCAGCACCTTAAAAGCGCCGGGGTCCAGAATGCCGGAATGATGGGCAATCTCATCATACCCCACAAAGGTGGCATAGGCGGCTGACCGGCCGGCAAACAAATCGCCCAGCAGCGTATAAATATTCAAATTCATCATCAAGACAACCATTGTAGCCCGGATAAGCGGGTACACACCACCCCGGTGATGTTTATCCAGAATAGGTTGAATATTGTTCTTGCGTGCCCAGCGGTACTCTCGCTTTTCCTCAATAATATCGCCAATGAATTGCAGCAAGGTGCGGGCCGCATTGTACGGATTGGCGAAGAATGCCTGGAAATCTGAAGTGTGAAACTTTTTAGGGTCGGTAATGGTGCTGGCCGTGGTCATCACATATTTGGCGTCACCGGACAACAAGTTGCCGCGGCTGGCGCCATCGTTGGCCAACAAACCGTTGCCATCGGAATGGGCTTTTTCAATTTCAGGCAAAATCCTGGTATCACTGGAAGCAATGATTTTTCGGCTGGCTTTATCATACCAGCGAAAGGCGGGAATTTCACTGTTATTACCGTGCAAAATACCGGCCTGGCTGGCGGAGGTTTGCGAAGATGTGTCTGTCTGCCAGCCAGTCAGGACGTGACTGCCGCTTTCCAGCCAGCTTGCCAGATTGGGCATGTGACCTTCCTTGATTGCTTTTTCCAGCACGGGCTTGGAAAGGCCGTCAATCTCCAAAAAGAGGATGCCGGGCACGTCGGTCTCCTCTGGTTTGTGCATACGTTTCATGCGCCGCTTAATCTGGTTGCGGGTCCAGGAGGTGTCGTCGTCAATGGTGAGCAGGCTGCTGAGGATCAGGTTAACGGCCGTCATCCCCAACGACAACCAGAAAGCTGTCCAGAAACTCTCAACCTCGAATCCGGGCACAATCTGAGCCGCCAGCCATACCATCAGGCCATTTAGCAGCAGGGATACCAGGCCCAAAGTCAACACGGCAAACGGTACCAGAATATAGCTAAGAATGGGCCACAATAAGGCATTCAGAGCGCCGATGACCAGGACGGCAGCTACGGCCGTAAGCACGCTGTCAAGTTGCACGCTGTCCATCAACCAGGCCATAATCAAAAAGGCCGCAACCTGAACTGCAAATATGATGAGGAAGCGAACCCACGGCCGTTTCCAAAAAGTTGTTTTAGCTTTTTTCATACAGCAACCTCCTATCTATGGTCATTTTTAATCATAATGGTACATTTACTCATGTCGCCCTCTTTTCCTCTAGCCCGTGTTCACCAATTTCCGTTTGGGCAGCCACAAACTCGCCATCAATCCGGCCAGCCCGGCAAAAATCAGCAGGCCCACTCCGGCCCGGAACGCTTCTGTCCGGGATTGGTCATATAACGCCCCGATCTCGGCAACCATAGCCGGGTCGGCGCCGGCTGCTTCCAGGCCGTTCGTTAACTGCTCGTCAGACATCAATTGTATACCCTCGGCTACGGCCGTCATCATGGCCGGTTTTGCTTCCTCCGGCAGCACGGCACTCTCATTGATCTTCTGCTGCATCACTGTCGCCAAAGCCACCAGCATCACCGTGCCCACCAAGGCCACGCCAATCGCATTGCCCAACTGTTCAAACGTACTGGTCAAACCGGCCACTTCTGCCGTATCCTCTTCCGCGACGGAGGAAAGAATCAAATTCAGAATTTGCGAGGCAATCAATCCCAAGCCGGCCCCAAATAAAGCGCCTAAAACCAGGTCGCTGGCCGCAGCCTCCGGCTGGATACTGGCGCCCAGCGCCCCCAATCCGGCAACCGCCACGATAAAGCCTATCTGAATAATGCGGTTGGCAAAAAAGCGGGCGGAAAAACGCGCCCCCAAAAGGGCAAACAGCAGCAGGCTCAAGGAAAATGGCATCAGGGCCACACCCGTCTGCATTGCTGTAAAATTAAAAGAGAGTTGCAGCAATAAGGGCAGGATGTACAAAAAGGCGGCGGTAATGCCTACCTGAATAAAGCGCACGGCAAAACCGGTTTTCAACCCCGGCACATTTAATGCGGAAGGCTTGAACAAACTGTCACGGCCGTGCTCCTCCAATCGCTCCTCCCAATAAAACAACAACCAGACCAACAGCAGTCCCAATCCCACCAAAATCGGCGAAATAGAAAGCCCCAAAGGAGCGATAGAAAACGAGCCAATCGCAAAAGGTTCCTTCGCCAGGAAAAAGCCATACTTTTGCGCCAAAAGAATTCCCAGCACAATGCTCGACCAGCCAAAGACAGACAACCCCGCTCCCATGGCATCAAATTGCGGCCGTTCCTCCGGCAGACGATCTTTGGTCAGATAACGGCTGAGAACCAGTACAATGACCACAATCACCAATTCCGTACGAAAAGCCCAGCGCCAGCTAAAAAATGTGGTGAAAAAGCCACCCACAATCGGCCCGATGGCCGCCCCCACCGCCCCCACCGCGCCAATCATGCCATACGCATAGGCTAAATCCGCTCCCTCATATTCCCCGCGCAACAGCACCTGGATATTGGGGATCATCAACGCCCCGCCAATCCCTTCCATAATGGACCAGCCAATAATCAACATCACCAGACTGGTGCTGAACGAAGCTACCGTCGTGCCCAGGCCATAAATTATCAGCCCGATGATAAAGATGTGTTTCTTGCCAAAAATGTCAGACAGCTTGGCTCCAATCAATATAAAAGCAGCCATCACCAGGGCATAAATGGAGATGGCCGCCTGTATTCCGGATACTGTTGTGTGCAAATCTTCGACCAACGCTGAGATAGATACATTCATAATCGTCGTATCAATGACGATGATAAACATTGCCAAAGCCAGGGTGATAAGTGCGCCCCATTTTTTCATGTCTTTTTTTCCTCGTCGGTTTCAAGTGCGACTGTATTATAGAATTTATGTGACATTTTGCGAGAATGGGAAACGGCCGTCATTATAATCCGGTGTAACTACTACACTGAGGCATAAATAACATGATGGTTTGTAGTAACGACTTCAGTCGAGATGAACCGCTAAAGCAGTTACTACTAACCCTTGAGAAACTTACGCCGCACTGTACTGGTGGAACCGGTGGGTTAACTGTTCTGCAATTATCCCACTCAGGAGTCGTCCTATGCCCGCTTTTTGTACTCAATTCCGGATTTGCTGTAATTTAGTTGTTAAAGAGGTTCCGAGAATTTTTCGCCAGAGTCGAGATCCTTATAAAGGGCGACTGCCAGTACGCGGTTTACGCCGGATAACTGATATGATGATTGGCGCTGCGGCCGTGTCTAATATTCGGTCTATTCTCCGTTATCATAAACGAAAAAGAAAGCGGTTGGCCGAGAGGGAAGTGGAAAAATGGCAGGAAACATACAAAATATATCAGGAAAACAGCAAACAGGTGTTGAATAGTGCTTTTTTGTTTTCTTTGCCGTTGTTCAGACTGACCAAGAAGCCCGTTTTCGTCACATGTTTTTTCGTCACATGTTTCAGTTGTTAAAGTGCTGTTTTTTCAGTTTTTTCAGCAGAAAAGTACGCTGAAACGCGCTTTAGCGTGTTTTCCATTCTAAACGCTGGATTGCATCCGGCGGCTTTAATTTGCCAGAAGACCTGCTTTCATCACCTTTGCCAGTCGCTCGACCGCCCGTTCCAACTCGCTCATGGCGGTAGAGATGGCAAAGCGGACGTGCCTTTCCCCGCTTTGGCCGAAGGCAATGCCCGGCGTCCCGGCAATTTGCGCTTCTTCCAGAAGGGTATCGGCCAGTTCCAGGCTATTTTTGTTCGTTTGCGTGAAGCGGGGGAAGAGGTAAAACGCGCCTTCAATGGTGCGGCATTCAATCCCCTCGATTTCGTTTAGGGCAGCTACCATGAAATCGCGGCGGCTCTGGTAGGCGTCCCGCATCACGGCGATGGCGTCCTGGGGGCCGTTGAGGGCGGCCACGGCCGCGTACATGGTAAACGTCGCCGCGCAAGAAACGGTCTGCCCGTTCATCTTCGTTGCTAGTTTGATGATTTCTGGCGGGCCGACCAGCCAGCCCAGCCGCCAGCCGGTCATGGCGTAAGATTTGGTCAGGCCGTTCATTGTCAGGGTGCGCTGCGCCATGCCGGGCAGGGAGGCGATGGAAATGTGGCTACGGCCGTCAAACACCAACTTCTCATAAATCTCATCCGCAATCACATACAAATCGGCTTCCTGGGCCACGCCCGCAATGGCGTCCAACTCCACGCGGGTCAATACGCGCCCCGTCGGGTTACAGGGCGTATTGACCATGATCGCTTTGGTTTGCGGCGTGATTTTGGCTTTCAGTAATGCGGCCGTCACCCGGAAATTATCCGCGGCAGGCAGGCTCACCGGCACGGGCGCACCGCCGGCCAGCTGTACCATTGGCGGATAGGAGACCCAGTGCGGCTCCAAAATCAACACTTCGTCGCCGGGATTGAGAACGGCCGTCAGCGCCAAATAAAGCGCCCACTTCCCCCCCGGCGTGATGATGATTTGGCGGCGCGGGTCCTCCAGGCGAATGCCGTTGTCCCGCTCTATTTTGGCCGCAATCGCCGCCAGCGCTTCCGGGACGCCAATCATCGGGGCCGGGTAATGGGTGTGCCCCGCCTCAATGGCGGCGCACATTGCCTGGACGATGTGCGGCGGCGTGGCAAAATCCGGGTCGCCGCCGGCCAGGGCAATCACGTCCTGCCCGGCCGCCTGCATCGCTTTGGCCTTGTCATTCACCGCCAGCGTCGCCGACGGAGGGATACTGGATAAAAGTTGGGAGAGTGATTTCATGGTTGCCTCTTTTTGGAGATTGGGAAATTGGAGATTAGAGATTGGAGATTGTCAGCCGTTTGCGGAAAATCTCCAATCTCTAATCTCCAGTCTCAACTATATCAATTTTGTGTATAATTGGGCAATGTTAAAGGGCACACCGAATCAGCGTCTTGCTTATTTGCCAACGGCCGTCGTCGAACCGCTGGCTGAGTGTCTGGTGGCTTTTGCCAATGGGGACGGCGGCCTGATTGTGCTGGGGCTGGACGAGGACGGCCGTCCCGTCGAAACGATCTGGGAAGAAGAAGCAGAAGGTGCCCTGCAGGAAGCGGCCGCCCTGTGCCGCCCGCCTGTGCCCACTCAATGGCAGGCCGTGGAAACGCCTTCCGGCGCCCTCATCGGCATTCGCGTGCCCCGCAGCACAGAACTACACGCTTTGGCTGACGGCCGTGTCCTCATTCGCCGCGGCGCGCACAACCGCCCCCTCTCCGGCGACGAACTGCGTAAACTGGCCAACAGCAAAAATACGGCCGAATTTGAAATCGAAGTCGTTCCCGGCGCCCGCTCCGACGACCTGGACGGAGAAATCATCCGCAACTACCTGGAGCGGCGGGAACTGCGCGGCGGTGGCCGCCCCGCATCCACCGCCGAACTGCTCTACGAAATTGGCGCGACCGACCGGGCAGGCCACCCGACGACCATCGGCATTTTACTTTTTGGCAAGAAGCCACAGATGTTCTTCCCGCAGAGCGGCGTCGTGTTCGTCAAATTTCCGGGGACGGAACCGCGCGGCGCAGATGGGGGGATTGGCTACGGCCGTCGGGATGAAATCGGCGGCTCGCTGGCCCGCATTGTGGAGCGCGCCTGGAACGTCATCTTTGAAGAGATGCGCGTCGGGGCTACCGTCAACAATCTGGAGCGGGAAGAACTGCTGGAATACCCCCGTTTTGCCGTGCGCGAAGCCCTGGTCAACGCCATCGCCCACCGGGATTACCGCATCCGGGGCCGGCGCATTGAAATCCGCATGTACGCCAACCGGCTGGAAATCATCAGCCCCGGCGGGCTGCCCGGCTATATGACGCTGGACAACTTGGTAGAAGAACATTTTTCCCGCAACCCGCGCCTGGTCAGCGGCCTGTTCCAGTGGGGCTACATCGAAGAATTGGGGCTGGGCATTGACCAGATGATCGAGGAAATGGTGCAGGCCGGCCATCCCCCGCCGGAGTTCAAGGCCACGTCCCACCTCTTCACCGTCACCCTGCACAACAAGCGGGAACGCGCCCCCTCGCCCAAATGGACGCGCAGCATGAATGAACGGCAGACCCGCGCCCTGACCTATGTGCGGGAACACGGCAGCATCACCAACCGGGAATATCAAAAACTTTGCCCCGACGTATCCGCCGAAACCCTGCGCCTGGATTTGGTGGATTTGGTCAACCGGAATATATTATTAAAAATCGGCTCGAAGAAGGGAACGCATTATATTTTGAAGTGATGCGTGATGTGTGATTCGTAAAGGCGGATCACGCATCACGCATCACGCATCACGCAACTATGTTCTGGATTATCGTTTTTTCCTACTGGATTCATCTGATTTCCACCGTCGTCTGGTTTGGAGCGCTGCTGGTGATTGTGCTGGCGGCCTGGCCCGCTTTTCGGCAGGGGGCGTTGGCGGGAAATGATTGGCTGGCTGTGCAGAAAAAGCTGCTGCCCTGGGCCAATCTCAGTCTGGTGCTGTTACTCATCACCGGTTTTGTGCAGATGACAAATGATCCGAATTACAGCGGTTTTCTGGCTATTGACGGGGTTTGGGCCTGGGCGATGCTGATTAAGCATATCGCTTTTGTCCTGTTGATTGGGGTGATGGCCTATATGCAGTTTGGCCTGTTTCCGGCGTTTGATCGGGCGGAGATGCTGCGGGCGAAACGGCCGTCCTTAGCCCAAGCAGAACAGGAAAAACTGGCGCGGCAGGAAAAACGGCTGTTGTGGGTCAATATCATTTGCGCGGCGGTAATTTTGTTTAGCACGGCCGTGGCTACGGCCGTGGGCGTGGTCTAATCCCATGAACGAAGAACGCGAACATATCCTGAAAATGCTCCAGGACGGCACAATCAGTACCGAACAGGCTATGGAACTCCTGGACGCTTTAGAAACAGCCTCAAGCAGCCAGCCACCTCTCAGTGGCGACATCGTAGAACCTTATGAACCGCCGCCCAGGAAACCATGCGCGAACCCGGTGCCGAGCCGCTAATGATTGACGTAGACGATGACGACGGTGACCGCGTTCAGGTTTATATCGGCTAAGACCAGCTACTCCGCTAGTTCAGCTAAAAATTGTTCGTAAGGGCGTACCGGTTCATTGACGGCTTCTCCCAAACTCACCAGGTCAGTCAAATCTTCCAATTGGGTCATTAGCCCTTCATACCGGGCAAAGTCAAGAAGTACGGCCGTGGGACGACCGTGCCGGGTAATCACCACATCGCCAGCCTCAGCCAACCCGTTCAAAACCGCATCCATTTTATGACGCAAGACACTCATAGAAATGATTGTACTCATACACCACCTTCCATAATTGGCTTAAGGCGTACCCAAGAATTGCTAGTTCTGCTCTAGGGGCTTGAAAAGAGGTTTCTTTTCAATTACGGCTGCATTGATTTTTCTCTTCAAGAAGTCTTTAAGGCCGGTTTGCTGCTCTAACAACATCACGATTTCTTCAAGTTCGCACAACATTACACTCTTTTGGGCAAGAGCTTCTCTACAAGTCTTGATGGCTGGTCGTGTGTAACCTGAATTGGAGATTAGGATACCACCAACATGCCCTCGATTGAACACTTTCACCAGATGAGGTGATACCTGTGCAGTTCCGAGTGGATCTTTCCACCATTTCATCTCAACAAGGTACAAGTAACCATCAATTTCCACCACACCATCAATCTGTTCAGTAATTCCTTCTCCCTCATCACCGACAATCTCGAAGGCTTCACGGATCAATATGCCATTGAAATCGAACAAACGATTAAGTACGCTTTCCAGTAGCTTGCCTCGCTTCTGGCTCTGATTGTCTGGTATCGTAAAGAGGGCAAATAAATCATCCTTGATGCTAGCTAACTTAGATTGTTTCTCTCTGATCGCCTTTATTTTTGCCTCGTGTTCGACTTGATGCTTTTTTCGCTCTTTTTCCATCTCTTGTCTCATTCTGGTAAACGAGTCTTTGACATCCACAACTCGTCTGATCTCAGCAACAAGCCCTTTAGCCTTAAGTTGGTCATTTGGCCAGCAAGTAGAAAAATCCTCGAATTCAGTCACCCGTCTGAGAATCTCCCGCCGTTCCCGCAGGGTCACTTCCCCTCGTTCATTCAAGCGGGTCAACGCCGTTCGGACTATTTCATATTTGTGTATGTTATCTCTATCGGTCTCAACCTTTCGCCAGAGATCATCCAGTAAATCTGAACCCACACTAGCACCTTGAAGAAATAGTAAAACCGCCTTCTTGGACCTGAAAAGCCGAGGTATCGCCTCAACAAGCAGTTCGAATAACTCAGGGGGGTAATGGAATGTTATATCCATACTTGCTATCTCCAAAACAAAACGGTCTCAGTCATCTTTACGTGACAAGTGATAAACACCCTAACATTAAGCCTAACCCGTTCCACAAAATATAGGCGATCGCGCTCCATTCGCCAAATAAATTCCAGTTGCCATCCTGCAAAAAAACGTTATTGTTACAAATATCAGCAAACTGGTAATTGGGTAACTGGGTATTGAGTAATTGCCCAATTACCCAATTACATAATTACCCAACTATGTTCGAACTTATCTTTTTAGGCACATCCGCCTCCGCCCCCTCCGTCCATCGCGGCCTGTCAGCGCATATGATTTTGCACCGGGAGTACCGCTTCCTGCTGGACTGCGGCGAAGGTACGCAGCGGCAGATTTTACGCAGCGGGCTGGGCTTTAAGCGGCTGAACAAAATTTTGCTTACCCACAGCCACTTGGATCACATCCTGGGGTTGGGCGGCTTTATTTCCACCATCAGCCGCTGGGAAAATCTGGATCAGGTGGATATTTACGGCGGCCGTGCCACCCTGCGCCGCGTGTCTGATCTGTTGTTCAAGGTGGTTTTCCCCAACGGCCGTACCCCGCTGCAAATTAATCTCATCGAAGTGGAACCGGGCATCATTATGGAAGACGATAAATTCACGCTTACGGCCGTACCCGTCTCCCATCGCGGCCCCGGCTGTTACGGCTACGTTTTTGCCGAAAAGACGCGCCGCCCCTTCCGCAACGACCAGGCCAACGAACTAGGCGTCCCCTTTGGCCCGGAACGCTCCCGGCTGGTGCGCGGAGAGAATGTGGTGTTGGCTGACGGCCGTACCATCACCCCAGACGACGTGCTGGGCGACCCCGTTCCCGGCGTCAAATACGTCCACATAGGCGACGTTGGCCGTACCGATAACTTGCTAGACGTATGTCAAAATGCGGACACACTGGTCATCGAAGCCACCTATTTACAGGAAGATGCGGCAATGGCCGCCAAATTTGGGCATATGACGGCCGCTCAATCGGCCCAACTGGCGCGGGAAGCCCACGTTAACACCCTGATTCTGACCCATCTCTCCCGCCGCTACCACACCCGCGACGTGCGCCGCGAAGCCCGCGCCGTTTTCCCTAACACCTACGTGGCTCACGACTTTGACCATTTCCAGATTACGCGGGCGGGAGCGGTAAAAGTGGAAAACAATTAGCCGCAGATTGCGCGGATTTACGCAGATTTAATCCTGTGAAATCCGCGCAATCCGCGGCCGATTTCTGAGGATATTTAATGTCTGAAACCGCCGAAATCGTCATTTGCGGGGCCGGCATTGCCGGTATTTCCGCTGCCTATTACCTTACCGTCCGACACGGCATGAAAAACGTCGTGCTGGTAGACGAACGCGAACCCCTCACCTTCACCAGCGATAAATCCACCGAAGCGTACCGCAACTGGTGGCCTGGCCCCGGTGACGAGATGGTGCGCTACATGAATCGCAGCATTGATTTGCTGGAGGAACTGGCGGAAGAGAGCGATAACTTTTTCGGCTTGAACCGGCGCGGCTACGTCTTCCTCACAGCCGATCCCGACCAAGCCAAAGCGATGCGTGCCTTTGCCGCAGAAGCGTCGGCGCTGGGCGCGGGCGAATTGCGCGTCCACACCGGTCGCCCGGACGACCCGCCTTACGTCCCCTGGGCCGCCGAGGGATACCAAAACCAGCCGGGTGGGGCCGATCTCATCCTCGACCCGTCCATGATCCGTAACCTGTTCCCCTTTATCAACCCGGACGTGATTGCCATGCTGCACCCGCGCCGCTGCGGCTGGATGAGTGCGCAGCAGTTGGGTATGTATTTGCTGGATCAGGCTAAAGCACATGGAGCCAGACTGGTGCGGGGGCAGGTGTCGGGGATTGATGTTGAAGGTGGACGGGTAACGGCCGTAACCATTCATCCCACCAATAGCAACCCCATCAGCATCCACACCCCCCGCTTCCTCAACGCCGCCGGGCCGCTCATCGGCCAGGTGGGGCAAATGCTGGGGTTAGAACTGCCCGTCTTCAACGAACTGCACGCCAAACTGTCCATCCGGGATAAAGCCGGCGTCATCCCTCGTGACGTACCCATGCTCATCTGGCAAGACCCCGTGCCGCTTTACTGGACGGCCGAGGAGCGAGCGGAACTGGCCCAGGACGAAGAGCTGCACTTTCTGCTGAACACCTTCCCCGCCGGTATTCATTTCCGGCCGGACGGTCTGGGTGACAGTCCCATCGTGCTGATCTTGTGGACATACGAATTGGAGCAGCGGGAGGTGGTTTGGCCGCCCCAATTTGACCCGGATTACCCGGAAATTGTGCTGCGGGGGCTGGCCCACATGGTTCCCGGCTTTCAACCTTACATTGATCGGTTGGGACGGCCGTATGTAGACGGCGGCTACTACTGCAAAACGCGGGAAAACCGGCCCCTCATCGGCCCCCTGCCCGTAGAAGGGGCCTACATCTTCGGTGCGCTGTCCGGTTTTGGCATTATGGCCTCCCAGGCCGGCGGCGATCTCATTGCTGCCCACATTGCTGGCAGCGATCTGCCCGGCTACGCCCCCGTCTTCCAACTCAGCCGTTATGACGACCCAGCTTACCAAAAGCGCCTGCAAACCTGGGACGCTACATCCGGCCAGTTGTAAGGATTCCTGTCACTTGAAATATCCCCTTACCCGACGTATGATTCCAGCGTATTATCAGAAACACGACAAACCACGGCCTGTCGCTCCGAACGCGGTGAGGAATCCTTCACTGCACACGCGAAAGGTTCCTCGATTCCTCGGAATGACAATGTTAAAATTTACGCATATGACATAGATAGATCGCAGATTTTTTAAAAATTCTAGCCGCGATCCATTCATCCGCGAGATAACCCGCGAGGAGGAAACCCATGAATTACCCCAATATCAACGAAACTCATCGAATTAATACCGGCCAACTGGACGTACCACCGCGCCTACTGCTGGGTCCCGGCCCCTCCAACACCCACCCCCGCGTGCAGCAAGCCATCGCTGCACCCGAAGTAGGCCACCTTGATCCGGCCTTTATTAGCGTGATGAACGAGATTCAGGAAATGCTGCGTTACGTCTGGCAGACCGATAATCCCTTCACCCTGCCCGTCAGCGGCACGGGCAGCGCGGCCATGGAAGCGACTCTGGCCAATCTGGTAGAACCGGGCGACGTGGTTCTGGTGGGCGTGATGGGCTACTTTGGCGAGCGGCTGGTGGATATGGCCGGCCGTTACGGCGCAAATGTGCAAACGCTGGAAAAGCCCTGGGGCGACGTCTTCACCCTGGCGGAAATACGAGCCGCACTGGAGCGGCACAAACCGGCTATTCTGGCCCTGGTTCATGCAGAAACGTCTACCGGGGCGTTGCAGCCGATGGCCGGCATCGGCGAACTATGCCGGGAACATGACTGCCTGCTCCTGCTGGATACAGTGACCAGTCTGGGTACGACGCCCATCTTCCTGGATGAGTGGGGCGTGGACGCAGCTTATTCCTGTTCGCAGAAAGGGTTAAGCTGCCCGCCGGGCGCATCTCCCTTTACCCTCAATCAGCGGGCGTTGGACAAGCTGCACGGCCGTAAAACCAAAGTCGCCAACTGGTACCTGGACATGAGCCTCCTCAGCAAATATTGGGACGGGCAGACGCGCAGCTACCATCACACTGCCCCCATCAACATGATGTATGCCCTGCGTGAAGGGCTGCGCGTCGTCGTCGAGGAAGGGCTGGCGGCCCGTTGGACGCGCCACCAGGCTAATGCCGCACTGTTCTGGAACGGCCTGGCGGAGATAGGGCTGTCCTGCCACGTCACCGAGCCGTCGCTGCGCATCCCCGCCCTGACCACCGTGCGCGTTCCCGACGGTGTAGACGCCAAAATCGTCGCCGGCCGCCTCCTGAATGAGTACAACATTGAGATTGCCGGGGGCTTCGGCCAACTGGCGGGGCAGGTGTGGCGCGTCGGGCTGATGGGCTTCAACAGCCGCCCGGAAAATGTAACACTGCTGCTGGCGGCTTTGGCAAATGTGCTGGGCGGGTAACGGTCGTTGTCCTACCGGTTTATAATTTAGTAAGCGTTCCATCCCTGAAATTGGACGCTGATTAACGCAGATGACGCTGATTTTTATCTTTTTATCTGCGTCATCAGTGTTAATCAGCGTCCTGAAAAACAACAACGCTTGTTTTCGTGTCAAGGCAGTTCCCGCCCGGTCAAATCGGGTATCTCCAGATACAATTCATAAGGTTGGCCTCCGGCAATTACCATGGGCGACCAGTATTTCCGGTTCACCAGTTCCCAGGCTTGGGCCAGCGCGGGGCCATCCACCCACACGCCGCCCATAGCGTCCTCCAGGCTCAATCCGGCCGCCGCCGCATCCCAGACAGGCAGTTCGGCCGTGTCCAGACCGTCCCAGGGTTCAAACGGCCGCGCCGTCAGGTAGCCGCGCTGGGGTTGGTACGGCGTTCCGGCCGCGCCGGCCCCGGCCGCCACCAGGCCGGCCAACTCGTGAAAAGCGCGAGGCGCGCCTTCGTGATATTCGCTTACCCGCTTGTTTTCCGCCAGCAGATTGACCGTGACGCTGGTGGTGGAACTGTCAAAAACCTGTTCTTTGGGTTCATAAAAATCTTTCAGCCGCCAAAACCCCTTGCCGGCAAAGGTTTGCAGCAGATCGGCCATCTCTGTCTCGCTTAGCCGCCCTTGTAATACCAGACGCTCCCCGTTTTTGCCCGTTTCCGTCCAGACGATACGGCCGTCGCCCCACACCTGCCCCAACGGAATCCGGTTGCGGGACGCCGCTTCCGGCTCCAGCCCACCGCCGCTGGTCACGCGAATAATCACCGTTTCCGGATCGTGGTCCCAAGCCAAATCCGGCGGCGGCTGCAACACATTGCAAGCCGCCAGCAGCAAAAGCAGCACAGCAAGAGGAAATGTTTTCATCAGACGTCTCCATTTTCGTCAGTTAACCCTGCCCTGTTATAATGAGGCAGAACGTTACCGGGCATGGTACAAAATACGGACTTCCCCGTCAATGCGGATTGTGGAAATCCAGAAGTTCCAATTCTGAGATCAGCGGTAGGGGCGGGATGGGCGGACAACATCCTTGCTATGCAGAACGGATATTTCTCCCGCCCATCTCGCCCCAATGCCGGCCACATGCGGGGCGAGATGGCGCGGAATAACGTTTTCTTGTTTACCCAAGTCCGTCCCGCGCCATCCCGCCCCTACCAAACGTCGTTCAGAATTGAAATTGCTGGCTGGTGGAAATACAGCCCGGCGATTAAAATCGCGGCCACGTCTGCAAAGTCGGCCCTTCAGCAAACTCAGGGCAAGCTCTGCGTCGACTGGAACCGAACCGGCGAAGGCCGGTTTGCAGCAACCATTGGTTGCCCGTTGCTGCGAATTTATTCGCCAAAGAGAGGGAATTATGAACCTATACGATTTTCTCAACGAACTGGACAAACAGACGCGGGGCGACCTGCGGGTGGACGAGTACAGCCGCATCCTCTACAGCACAGACGCCAGCATCTACCAGGTCAAGCCGCACGGCGTCCTCATTCCGCAGACGATGGATGACGCGCGGGCAGCGGTGGAACTGGGGGCCAAATATCAAGTTCCTTTGCTGCCGCGTGCAGCAGGCAGCAGTCTAGCCGGGCAGGCGGTGAATGAGGCATTAGTGATCGATTTTACCCGCCACCTGAATGCCATCCTGGAACTGAACCGGGAGGAAAAATGGGTGCGTGTGCAGCCGGGGATTGTACTGGATGAGTTGAATTACTATCTACGGCCGCATGGTCTGAAATACGGACCCGATCCCGCTTCCAGCAGCCGGGCGGCTATGGGCGGTATCGTCTCCAATAACTCTACCGGGGCGCATTCAATTTTGTACGGCATGACGGCCGATCACGTCCTGGAGATGAGCGTAATTTTGAACGATGGTTCAACGGCGCGGTTTGGGCCGCTGGGGGAAAAGGAACTGGCGGCAAAGATGAAGGGGAACGGCCGTGACGCTCAAATCACCCGTGCCATCCACCAATTAACCCAAGACCCCGCCCATCAAGCCATCATCCGGGAACGAACACCGCGTCATTGGCGGCGCTGCGGCGGTTACAATTTGGATCGTTTCGTGCCGGACGGCGTGACCTTCCAGTGGCCGCGCGACCCGCGTTTCAACCTGGCAAAACTGGTCTGCGGCGCGGAGGGGACATTGGCAGTCATCACGGAAATCAAGCTGAATCTGGTCCCCTTGCCTAAAATCTCCGCCCTGGCGATTGTCCATTTCGAGAGTCTGCCAGAGGCGCTCACGGCCGTACCCATCATCCTGGAAACGGAGCCAACGGCCGTGGAAGTGCTGGATCATTACGGCTTGACGCTGTGCCGCGAAGTGCCGGAATACGCCCGCCTGCTGGACGGCTTCATCGAGGGCGACCCCAACTGCGTCCTGATTACCGAGTTTTACGGCGAGAGCGAAGCGGAATTACAAAGCAAGGTAGAGCGGCTGAAAACGCATCTCAAGGGGCAGATGGTTCCGGTAACGGCCGTCGTCCCCGCCTTCGCGCCCCAACTGCAAGCGGACGTGTGGAAAGTGCGCAAGGTGGGGCTGGGGCTGCTGATGAGCATCAAGGGAGATTACAAGCCGATACCGTTCATCGAGGATGCGGCCGTGCCCGTGGAGCATCTGGCGGAATACGTGACCAAAGTGGAGCAATTCTGCCACGACATTGGCACAAACGTGGCCTACTACGCCCACGCCAGCGCCGGCTGCCTGCACATCCGCCCCCTCATCAACACCAAAAAGGCGGAAGAGGTAGCCAAACTGCCCCAGATTACCGAATTTTCTGTAAGTTTGTTACGGGGTTATGGCGGGGCTTTTTCCAGCGAGCATGGGGACGGCCGTGCCCGAAGCTGGCTCAACGAAAAATTCTTCGGCCCTGAACTGTACGATCTGTTCCGCCAGGTGAAAAACATCTTCGACCCCGACCACATTTTCAACCCGAACAACATCACAGACGCCGGCCCCATGACGGAAAACCTGCGCTTCGGCCCGGATTACCGCGTTATTCCCATCCAGACCCATCTGGACTTTAGCAGCGACCAGGGGTTTGATCGGGCAATTGAGATGTGCAACGGCGCCGGCATCTGCCGCAAACGGACGACCGACGTGATGTGCCCCAGCTTCATGGCGACGCGGGAGGAGGAACACGCCACGCGCGGCCGGGCCAACGCCCTGCGCGCCGCCCTCTCCGGCCATCTGCCCTCCACGGAGTTCACCAGCGAGCGCATGTACCGGGTGATGGAACTGTGCGTTAGCTGCAAGGCGTGCCAGGCGGAGTGCCCTTCGTCGGTGGACATGGCCAAAATCAAGACGGAGTTTCTGGCACAGTACCACGCCGTTCACGGCGTCCCCCTGCGCGACCGGCTGTTTACAGAAATTACCCGCCTGAGCCGCCTGGGCAGCGGCCCTCTGGCCCCCATCGCCAACTGGAGCCTGCAAAATGGCCTCATCCGCCAGGGGATGGAACGCGCTCTGGGCATCTCCGCCAAACGAACCCTGCCCCCCTTCGCCGCCACTCCCTTCACCAAATGGTTCCAAAACCGCCCACGCATCACGCATCACGCATCACGCCAAATCGTCCTCTTCACCGACACCTACACCACCTACAACCACCCGCACATTGGCGTGGCGGCTGTTGAACTGCTGGAAGCGGCCGGCTGCGAGATTGTGCTGTCGGGGGTAACGGATTGTGGACGGCCGTATCTTTCCAAGGGCTTAGTGGACAAGGCACAGCAATCTGCCCGCAAAGTGCTGGATCGACTGGCCCCCCATGCCCAACAAGGCATTCCTATCATCTTCCTGGAACCAAGTGACTTGTCGGCCATCCTGGACGATTACGTCTCCCTTCTGCCCCAGGATGAGCGCGTTCCCCTGCTGGCGGCCCACAGCCTCAGCCTGGAACAGTTCATCGCCCAACTGGCCGACGCGGGGGAACTGAATCTGACCTTTACCGAGGAACCGCGCCAGATTTTACTGCACGGCCATTGCCACCAAAAGGCGCTCATCGGCACAGGCCCGGCGCGGCGCGCCCTCTCCCTGCCACCCAACTACACAGTGACGGAATTGGACACAAGCTGCTGCGGCATGGCCGGCTCCTTTGGCTACGAGGCAGAGCATTACGCCATCTCCCTGAAGATGGCCGAGCGGCGTCTGCTCCCGGCCGTGCGCGCCGCGAACGCAGATACGATCATCGTGGCCCCCGGCACAAGCTGCCGCCACCAAATTGCGGATAGCAGCGGCCGTACCGCCCTTCATCCGGCCGAAGTTTTGCGGGATGCGCTGCCAGACCTTATACTAAAGTAGATTATGTAAACTAATAATCAAGAATGGCTCTTTGGGATTTCCTGGGTTGACAGAATATATGGGAGTCACTTTATTGGACCTCAAACGTTTACTTATGAGACGATAGACACGATAATTATCACTCATGGGATAGCTCCTTTGATTTATGCTGAATCAAGAAGTTTATCCCATATTTTTTTATTTTGTCATATTTTTCTTTGTTTTCTTAAAAGTGTCCGGTAGTGAAGCCGCCATAACAACTGGCGATAAAGCCAAATACCCAACAAATGACTGTTTTGGCTCCCGAAGGCGGCCTGAAAAACAATTCTGTTATCTTGCTCAATCAGATTCTCACGATTGATAAGTCGTGGCTGGGCCGTTATTGGGGGCGGGCTGCAGCGGAAACGATGCAGGCGGTAGACAAAGCCATTCAAATTAGCCTGGGACTTGTTCCGGTTTGAGGCTAAACGGCCGTCTCCCCATAACAACATACTTGCGTGATTGGCGCGCCCTGCCCGGAACGCGCCAATCAATAGGAACAGGGTTACGAAACGGCCGTCTCCCGACCATTCTCGCTAACCTGTTCCCGCACCATCAACCCCAGCAGGCCGTCTACCAGGCCGTTGCCGGAACTGCCGCGCACCAACTCCTGCCGCTGCTCCTGCTGCTGCACCTCATACGTCTTGCGCTGCTCCTCGGCAATCTTGCGGGCCGTCTGCGTAGCCATCAATTCGGCCGGCGGCGTGATGTCGCTAATCAGCGTATCCAGCGCCTGCACGTCGTAAGCCCGGATGGCCCGGCAGATGTGTTCCGTCGCCTCTGCCTGCCGGTGGCTGCGGTCGCTAAGGAAATCCAGCACCGTGTACTTCTGCGCCGAGTTGCGGAAGTAGTTACCCACAATCGGCTGCAACACGTGATCCACCAGATTCTGCACCGAGCCGACGCGGGAAATCACCTTCGGCGCGTCCGTGGCCCCGATGTGGATGATTTGGGCCACGTCCAGATTGAAAGCAAAGCCGTCTTTGGAGCGCACGGTGATAGGCGACAGCTTGGTGCAGCATTTGCTCCTGCAAGCCGCGCCGCCCGCTTCTGTCCAAAAAGACCTGGGGAATCTGGAAGTTGTTGTGCCCTTCAATGTTGATGTCCAAAAGTTGCGTTCAATATACCGCGGGAATGGCAAGAGAAATTCTCTAACACGCCCCAACTTGCCACAAATGTAAAACAAATTGTTTCTGTTACACATCTATGTTATCCTGTAAAAATGATGTTCAGGTATAATCAAGGAGTTAATGGGCTGGTCAGGACTGGTGTAATGACAGAAAGTGTTATTGAGAGAGAAACAAAAGATAGATCAGTGTCGCATGATCGAGGAGAAGAGTCAATTGAAGCCAAAGCTCGTTGGTTTCAATCGCTTTCTTTAGATGAGCGAATTGAACTGCTTTGCCAGTATACTGACATGATTCTGGCTATTAATCCGAATATCGTGGAGCAAAAAAATGCTCAATCAGTTAAGGGGCGTGTTCTCGTCCTTTCAAAAACATGAAGTAAAGTATGTCGTGATAGGGGGGATCGCATCCGTATTATATGGTGTGCCACGGGCGACGTTCGATCTGGATATTTTGATTGAAGCGACTGTTGAAAATGCCCAGAGATTGCTTGATGCTCTGCTTGAAGCCGGATTGAGGACGGCTTCTCTTATTTCCAGTCAGGAATTGCTTGACCACGAAATCACCATATTCAAAGACCGTGTGCGTGTGGATGTGCAGACATTGACACCGGGGATAAATTTTGCAGATGCCTGGGAAAACCGGGAAACAATGGATTACCAGGGGCAGGAATTCTACGTTGTTTCCAAAGATGATCTTGTCATGTCGAAGCGTGCTGCGGGGAGAAAGATAGATTTAGAGGACGTTCGGTTATTAGAATTGAGTGACAGAGAGGGAGAATGATGCCCTGTCAAATGCTGATACCTGCCTGATTTATGACTAAACTCCTGCACGGCCGTGTCACCAAAGCAATCAGCGGGTTCTTTACCGTGGAAACGGAGAAAGGGCCGGTCGTGTCCCATCTGCCGGGGCGGTTGAAGAAGAAATGGCAGGAAACGTCGCTGGTAGCGGTGGGAGATTGGGTCACTATTTCCCTGCAAGAGGATGGCACGGGCATTATTGAGGAGATTACTCCCCGGAAGTCGGTGTTGTCCCGAACACGGCCGTCTGCCCGCAATCGCAGTCTCAGTTCAGATCGGGAACAGGTACTCGTCGCTAACCTGGATCAAGTCGTCTTTGTCTTTTCCACCCAAAACCCCCATCCCAGTTTACGCAAATTAGACCGTTTTTTGGTTGTGGCGGAGATGAATGAGTTAACGGCCGTTATCTGCGTCAACAAAATAGACCTGACCGGGCTGGAAAAGGCGCGGCAGCTATTTGGCTTGTATGAAGAGATCGGCTACCGCGTCATCTACACCAGCGTGCCGGAAAACAGGGGGATTGAAGAACTGCGGGCTTTGCTGAAAGACAAAACCAGCGTGTTTGCCGGGTCGTCCGGCGTGGGGAAATCCAGCCTGCTCAATGCCATCCAACCGGGATTAGGTTTGCAGGTAAATGAAGTGAGTCAGGCCAGCGGCAAGGGGCTGCACACCACCCGTTACGCAGAGATGTTCCCTCTGGATTTTGGCGGTTACGTGGCCGATACGCCCGGTATACGCGGGCTGGCCTTGTTTGACGTGGAACCGACGGAACTGGACGCTTACTTCCGGGAAATTGCCCCTTACGTGGCCGAATGCCGCTTTAGCGATTGCAGCCACCGCCATGAACCGGGCTGCGCCGTGCGCACGGCCGTAGAACAAGGCAAAATATCCCGGCAGCGTTACGAGAGCTACCTGCGCCTGCGGGAGGAGCATGAGGCGCTGGATGAGGCGGCTTTTTGAGATTGAAGATTAGATTGTTTTAGTGAGCTAACCAGTATGCACAATGAATCTGCTTTGGCAAAATTTTGGTGATTGAGCAATCAATCACAGTTTAATGAGATCGTACCACATCAAAGATCACGTCGCTTTTTACGGCAAGGTGAAAATTGTTTCCGGCGACGGCGCTGAACCGACCGGTATTATGGGGCGGATACGCAGCCTGTTTGGCTAGACTGATTAAAACTGTATTAACCCGATCCCTATCCTGGCGAGATTGGCAGGGCTACGACCGTATCCCGTTTGCCAACAGATACCAGATTGCTATACTCCTCCATTATGCGATCTATCAAAGGTATTCTTTGGCTGGCGGGCGTTCTTGTTACTCTGGGGTTGGCCGGATGCGCTAATTCCGGCGCGGAAACGGCCGTAACCCCCAGCCCGCCCCCACCTACAGCAGAAC